>CAYSYF010000065.1:0-13251 GCA_964435155.1 uncultured Ruminococcus sp.
TCGCCTTGCAAATCCGCTTCGCTATTGGCTTTGCGGTGTTTTGCTCAGGGCTAATTAAAGCTATATTTTCGGAAGTAAATAATATGTTAGATAAATTAAAGATGGCGGACGCCAGATACGATGAAATAAATAACAAGCTTTCAGATCCGACGGTCATAGCAAACAATGACCTGTACAAGGAGCTTATGAAAGAATATAAGACGCTTACGCCTCTCATTGATTCCTATAGAAGCTATCAGAAAGCCGTGAGCGACTTTGAGGACGCAAAAGCAACGCTTGACGAAGCAGGTTCAGATGAGGAGCTTCGCGAAATGGCTCAGGAGGAATTTAACGACAGCAAGAGCCGTATTGAGAAGCTTACCGAGGAGTTGAAGATACTACTCTTACCAAAAGACCCCGATGACGACAGAAATGTAATAATGGAGATCAGAGGCGGTGCAGGCGGAGAAGAAGCTGCACTTTTTGCAAACTCATTATTCAGAATGTATACGATGTACGCACAGTCGCAGGGCTGGAAAATTGAAGTGCTCAGCGCAAACCCCACTGAGCTTGGCGGCTACAAGGAAGTGTCGTTCAGCATTACAGGTGAGGGCGCTTACGCAAAGATGAAGTACGAAAGCGGCGTTCATAGAGTACAGCGTGTTCCCGAAACAGAATCGCAGGGACGAATCCACACCTCTACCATTACTGTTGCGGTTCTGCCTGAGGTTGAAGAAGTTGACGTTGATATCAATCCCGCTGATCTTACCGTCCAGACATATCGCTCTAGCGGCGCGGGCGGTCAGCACATCAACAAGACAGAATCGGCAATAAGGATCATTCATAATCCTACGGGCGTTGTTGTCGAATGTCAGGAGGAGCGCTCACAGTTCAAGAACAGAGAAAAGGCTATGAAGATGCTTTACAGCAAGCTTTACGAAGCCAAGCTCTCAGCACGCGACAGCGCTATAGCCGAGGAAAGACGTATACAGGTAGGTACAGGCGATCGCTCCGAACGCATACGCACTTACAATTATCCGCAGTCCCGCGTGACAGATCACCGTATAGGACTAACGCTCTATAAGCTGGATAATATTATGAACGGCGACTGTGATGAGGTATTTGAAGCATTGCGTATCGCAGATCAGACCGCAAAGCTTTTAAAACAAAAGGACTGAGTTATGATTACTGAAATTCTGCAATATAACAGACAGAGCATACAAAAAGCTGCTGAGATCATTAAAAACGGCGGTATTGTGGGAATGCCTACGGAAACAGTATACGGACTTGCCGCAAATGCCCTTGATGAAAACGCTGTAAAAAGTATTTTCAAAGCAAAGGGCAGACCGCAGGATAATCCGCTGATCGTTCATATAAGCAATATGGAAATGCTTGAGCCTCTTGTCAGCGAGATACCACAGGTTGCATTGAAGCTTGCCGAGAAATTCTGGGGCGGACCCTTGACCATGATCTTCCCCAAGGCTTCAGTTATACCTGCCGTGACCAGCGGCGGGCTTGACACTGTTGCAGTGCGAATGCCCGCAAGCGAAGCAGCCAGAGCGCTTATCAGCGAATGTGGTCTTCCGATAGCAGCACCGTCAGCGAATATTTCAGGCAGTCCCAGCCCAACCACAGCCCGGCACGTTTTCGACGATATGAACGGAAGGATACCGCTCATTATTGATGGCGGAGCTTGCTCATGCGGTGTTGAAAGTACTGTGATATGCTTTAGAAATGGTAAGATCCACATTCTGCGTCCCGGCGGCGTTACTGCCGAAATGCTTTCTGAATTTGCCGAAGTCGAGATCGACGATGCGGTCAGCGCAAAGCCCGCTGACAATGAAAAGGTGCTTTCACCCGGAATGAAGTATAAGCATTATTCACCAAAAGCAAACGTGGTGATCGTAGATGAGCATGGTACGCGTTTTGTTGAATATTGTAAGACCCACATTTCAGGAAAAACTATTGCTTTAGCTAGCGATGACATCGACGACGAAATGTTCATAAACTATGGCAAAACCTCTGAAAAACAGGCTCAGAATCTTTTTTCTTTGCTTCGTGAGGCAGATATCAACGGCGCTGACACAGTATTTGTTGAAATGCCCGCAAAGGACGGAGTTGGTCTTGCGGTGTACAATAGATTGCTCAGAGCAGCAGGCTTTGAGGTAGTAAAAGGATAATTATGATCAAACTTACTCAAAATAAAGTGATCGCGCTCATAGGAATGTCAGGGGCAGGCAAGACTACTGTAAGCAACTGCTTTAAAGATCATGGCTATACGATCATTGACTGTGACCTATCGGCACGCGAGGTTGCTATGCCCGAATGCCCTGCGCTAAAGGAGCTTGCAAAAGATTTTTCGGAAAAAGTGATCCTCAGCGACGGCTCGCTTGACAGACGAAAGACTGCCGAGCTGATCTTCAACGATCCCGCAAAACGAGCGGTATTCAATCGTATAATCTACCCCTACATAACATATAACGTTATGTGCAGGATAAAAGGATCAGCAGATGATATTCTGCTTGACGCTCCAACGCTTTACGACGCAAGATTGGAAGGACTTTGCGACTGTATAATCTCAGTATGCGCCGATAAACAGCTTTGTATAGAACGCATTATGAAGCGTGATTCTATCAGCGAAGCTCTTGCTGCTGCACGGCTTAATTCGCAGCACGATGTTGATTGGTTTAAAGCACATTCCGATCATTGCATCTTAAACAACGGCACTAAAGAAGGCTTGATACGAAACGCTGAAACGATCATTTCACAACTGAAAGGACAATAATGCTACAACAAAAGAAAAAGAAGCATAATGGCATAAAAGCTTTTATTGTTTTGCTTATAATAGTTTTGTTATGCGCCGGTGGTTACTTCGGGTACAAATACTGGATAGCTTCAACGCACCCGATACGATATTCGGAATACGTAGAAACCTACGCAGCGCAGAACGATATAGACAAATATCTCGTTTATGCTGTCATCAAGACAGAAAGCGGTTATAAACCTGACGCGGTTTCAAATGTCGGCGCGCGTGGACTTATGCAGATAATGGAGGATACATTCGACTGGATCAAATACAGATTAGACGATGAAACCACCGAATATTCCGATATGTTTGAGCCTGAGGACAATATCCGATACGGCTGCTATCTTCTTGGATATCTTTACGACGAATTCGGCAACATTGATGCAACTATGGCTGCATATCACGCAGGCAGGGGAAATGTCAACGAATGGCTGGCGGACCCTCGGTATTCCTCAGACGGAGTTCACCTTGATGTGATTCCCATCTCCGATACTGCCCACTACGTTGATAAGATAAACAAAGCTATGGATACTTATATCGAGCTTTATGATAACGAAAACTACTAAGAAAGGACAATATCATCATGGCAAAGAAAGAAAATACAGCAAAGGCTTTAAAGGAAAAGCTTTTCATGGACAAGAAAAATGCAGCAACAATAATGAGTGCTGCCGAGCTGACAAAATGCGACAAATTCTGTGAGGGATACAAAAAATTCCTTGATATCGCCAAAACCGAGCGCGAAGCTACTGCTTATGTCGAAAAAGAGGCTATTGCAAAGGGATTTGTGCCTTTTGACAGAAACGCCACTTACAAGGCAGGCGATAAGATCTACTATGTAAATCGTGAAAAGTCTGTTATCCTTGCTGTAATCGGCAAAGAACCGATCGAAAACGGTGTCAATCTTGTTGCCGCTCACATCGACTCTCCCAGACTTGATCTTAAACAAAATCCTCTCTATGAGAAGGAAGAAGTAGGCTACTTCAAGACCCATTATTATGGAGGCATTAAAAAATACCAGTGGCCCACCGTTCCGCTTTCTCTGCATGGTGTGATCGTAAAAGCTGACGGTACTAAGGTGACAGTTTCCATCGGCGAAGATGATAATGATCCTGTTTTCTGTGTTTCAGATCTGCTGCCGCACCTCGCCTCTGCACAATACAAGCGTCCCGCAACTGAGCTTATAAAGGGCGAGGAGCTCAACATCATTATCGGTTCTCGTCCCTTCAAGGACGATGAGGGAAGCGAGCTTGTAAAGCTTAACCTCATGATGATACTGAACGAAAAATACGGTATCACAGAAGCTGATTTCCTTTCTGCTGAGCTTGAAGCTGTTCCCGCTTTCAAGGCTAAGGATATCGGTTTCGACAGAAGCTTAGTAGGTGCCTATGGACAAGATGACAGAGTATGCGCATATACAGAGCTTATGGCTATCCTCGGTGCTAAGAACGTCAAAAGAACTGCTGTCGCTATCCTCACAGACAAGGAAGAAACAGGCAGCGACGGAAACACAGGTCTTTGCTCCGCTTATTTGAAGTACTTCATAGCTGATCTCGCAAGCACTTTTGGCGTAAAGGGCAGAACTGTTCTTGCAAATTCCAAATGCCTTTCCGCAGATGTGAATGCAGCTTATGATCCTACATTCCCCGATGTATTTGAAAAAAGAAACAGTGCTATCCTCAATGGCGGTGTGTGCGTTACCAAATACACAGGCTCACGCGGAAAGAGCGGAACATCTGATGCGTCTGCTGAATTTGTTGGCGAAATAAGGGCGCTGCTCGATAAGAAAAAGGTGATCTGGCAGACAGGTGAGCTTGGCAAGATCGACATTGGCGGCGGCGGAACTGTTGCAGCTTATATCGCTAATCTTGACGTTGATACTATCGACATCGGCGTTCCTGTGCTCTCTATGCATGCACCTTTTGAGATCACAGCAAAGACTGACATTTATGCCGCATATAAGGCTTTCGAGGCTTTTATCAACTCTTAATTTGATATTCACGACCCTCTGTGCATAGACATAATATGTACAGAGGGGTGAATTTTAATGCTTTCCGACAAAACAAGAAAAACTCTTCGCTCATTTGGCTTCAAGCTTATTGCGGTATCACTGATTTTTTTAGGACTTGCTGTTCTGATAGACCTGAGCCTACAGCCGATAATCGAATCGGTCAACGCTTACGAATGTCAGCTTATTATTTCAGAAATGATAACAACTGCGGTCGATGAGGAGCTTTCACGCAAAGATATCAATTATTCAAAACTGGTCGATCTTGCAACGAACTCCGATGGCGAGGTTATTTCTGTTGAGAGTAATGTTGTTAGCATAAATCAGTTGAAAACAGGAATAACTAAGCGCTTAGAACGCGAGCTTGAGCGTATTGAAGCAATACATATTGATATCCCTATAGGAACGCTCAGCGGTATCCAGATGCTCCATAATAAGGGCTTTAACGTTGGCATGACAGTTGAACCAATGGGATATCCGCAAACTAAGATAATCAGCGAATTTACCGAAGCAGGTATAAATCAGACCCGCCACAGGATCATCATTGATATCACTATAGTTGCCGATGCCATAATTCCCGGCTATTCTACGACCGTCACAGTAAATACTACTATCGTAGCAGCCGAAACTGTCATTATCGGAAGAGTTCCCGACGCTTACACTCATGTCGTTTCAAGCGATGATGACCTCATAGGAACACTTGAAGATTACGGTGCTGACATACCGTCATAAATAATACGGAGGTACACTTCTTTGGATCTTAACAAAGCAAAAGAACGCGCATCAGAACTGCGCGAAACGATAGAAAAACACAACCATAATTACTATGACCTCGACGCGCCGACCATTGAGGACGACCAGTATGATGCGCTGATGCGTGAGCTTAGGAGTATCGAAGCCGAATTTCCTCAGCTACTCACCGCTGATTCTCCCACTCAAAGAGTAGGCGGCACAGCTATGACTACATTTGAAAAGGTGCAGCATACTGTTCAGATGGGCAGCCTCCAGGACGTTTTCAGCGTTGAAGAGGTTGCAGATTTCATCACCCGTGTGACAGGACAGGGAGCAGATGAATTTGTAGTAGAGCCTAAAATAGATGGTTTGTCTGTTTCTCTTGAATATGTAAACGGTGTTTTTGTGCGCGGCTCGACAAGAGGCGACGGATTTATAGGCGAGGATATCACAAACAACTTGAAAACTATCCGCTCCATACCTCTGAAGCTTAATGAGGAAATCCCCTTTATTGAGGTACGCGGCGAGGTATATATGCCCAAAAAGAGCTTTGCAGAGCTTTGCGAAGAGCAGGAGCGAAAGGGTGAACAGCTCCCCAAAAACCCACGAAATGCCGCAGCAGGCTCGCTCAGACAAAAGGACAGCCGCGTTACAGCTCAGAGAAAGCTTGACATATTCTGCTTCAATGTACAACAGATCGAGGGTAAGGAGCTTACCTCGCACTCTCAATCGCTGGAATACATGGCATCGCTTGGATTTAAGGTAGTACCCGATTTTGTAGTTTGTCATAACAGGGAAGAGGTAGCCCAGCGCATAAACGAGATAGGGGAGAGCCGCAGAGCTCTGCCATTCGATATCGACGGCGCAGTTGTAAAAGTAAATGATTTCGCGCTGCGCGAGGAGATCGGAGCTACTACTAAAGTCCCCAAGTGGGCGGTCGCATTCAAATATCCGCCCGAGGAAAAGGAAACAACACTTAACGAGATCGAAATAAACGTCGGCAGAACAGGCGCGCTGACTCCTGTTGCAATATTTGAGCCTGTTTTCCTAGCCGGCACTACGGTTTCACGCGCTATTCTGCATAATCAGGACATTATCTCTGACAAGGATATCCGTATTGGCGACAGGATCGTTGTGCGCAAGGCAGGCGATATTATCCCTGAGGTTGTAAAATCAGTTGCTCATGCGGAGAACTCCGAGCCGTATTTTATTCCCAATGTTTGTCCTGTATGCGGTGCTGAGGCGCTTCGTGACGAGGACGAGGCTGTTATACGCTGTCAGAACTTCGATTGCCCTGCGCAGCTTCTGCGTTCGATCGAGCATTTTGCTTCAAGAAATGCCATGAACATAGACGGACTTGGTGAGGCTATCGTTGAGCAGCTTGTGAGCGAAGAGCTTATTAAGACAGTGGCGGACCTCTACACGCTGGATATTCAGGAGCTTATGGCATTGGATCGCTTTGGCAGAAAGTCCGCGGAAAATCTCATACAGTCCATCGAAAACTCCAAGAAAAACGAGCTGAACAGGCTTGTTTTTGCGCTTGGAATACGCGGAATAGGACAGAGAGCGGCAACACTGTTGTGCGAGCATTTCGACGATATGGACAGCATTATGAATGCATTTGAGCTTGAAATTTCCTCTATCGAGGGTTTCGGTGGAATTATGGCGCGCTCGGTTTACGAGGCAATGCACGAACCGCACCGCATAAAGCTTATCGAGCGCCTTAAGGAATACGGCGTAAACATGAGCTATTCAAGCTCCAAGGTATCGGACAAGTTTGCTGGGCTGACATTCGTGCTTACGGGAACTCTGCCGACTATGACACGCGATCAGGCTAAGGCGCTTATAGAGCAGAACGGCGGCAAATGCAGCGGCTCGGTGTCCAAAAAGACAAGCTATGTAGTTGCTGGCGAGGAGGCAGGCAGTAAGCTTACAAAGGCGAATGAGCTTGGCATCACGGTCATTACAGAGGAGCAGTTGTTGGAGATGATTGAGGGTAAATAGGCAGGGAGGAGGTAAACGAAATTATGGTTGAACTTCGCGAAATCACCAAAGATAGCCTTGATGATGTATTGGCACTAAGCGTTCATGAAAATCAAAAGGATTTTGTTTCCACTACGGCTCACTCGCTTGCTCAGGCATGGGCATATCGTGATACTGCATTTCCCTTTGCAATATATTCCGATGATGTTTTGATTGGCTTCGTAATGCTAGGTTATTATGAAATAAAAAATCAATATACATTATGGAAATTTCTCATCGACAAACAGTACCAGAACAAGGGATATGGTAAACAGGCGCTACAACTGGCAATCAGATATCTTATTTACACATTCGATGTAAATGAAATTTATACAGGTGTTGCGTTTGAAAATGATACAGCAAAGAAATTGTATCATTCTTTTGGTTTCAAAGAAACAGGAGAAAAAGATGATTTTCAATTAGAAATGAAACTGGAAATAAAGGACAGATATATTTTTTAATAACATAAAACGCCTGAGAAAATCAATTCTCAGGCGTTTACTTATTTCTTCTTATTCGTCACATTACTAAGCGGATTATTCTGCATAGCACTCTGCATCTGCGCGTTTGAAACATGCGTGTAAATCTGCGTTGTATTGAGATTTTCGTGTCCCAGAACATCCTTTAAAACTCGTACATCAACACCGTTCTGATACATCAGCGTAGCGGCAGTATGGCGCAGCTTATGCACTGATAGTCCCATGTTATCAAGTCCGCAGCTCTTGAAACACTGCTCAACTATCTGCTGAACGCGGCGGTTTGATATCCTTGTACCGCGGCGGCTGAGGAAAAGCGCGTCCTCTTTGGCAGTTAATGGACGATTTCCGTTCTTTTGTCTAGTTTCTTCATCTGTAACCGACGGATCAATGTAATCCATGTAAGCGTTTACACAGGCATTATTAAGATACACAATGCGTTCTTTACTGCCTTTACCAAGCACTTTAAGAGAGTAAATCGCATTACCGTCAGCGTCATGAGTTGCTCTGATATCGCTGATATTTATACCTACTAACTCACTTAATCGCATACCGCAGTTGAGAAAGAACACAACGATGCAATAATCGCGTTTCTGATCGGGAGTATCTATATTAGTGAGCATTTCAAGCGATTGTTCAAGCGTGAGATATTTAGGCAGCGCAGGCTTAGGTGACGGCAGCTCTAAATTCGTCATAGGATTTGTTTCAAACAGACCTTTGTTATTAGTAAGGAATTTAAAGAACTGACGCAGAGCAACAGCCTTGCGATAACGAGCTTTGTGCTCATTGGATTTCTCGGTTTTCTCAAATATAAGAAATTCCTGCACCAGCATAAGATCAACAGCTTTGATCTCAGTTTCGGTTATATCTGTAATATCGATCTTAGAAAACTCATCGGGATTAGACGAAGCCCTCCCAAGTTTTATTTTATAGAAACGCAGAAACGAGCGCAGATCAGTATAATAGTTGAGAACAGTAAGCTCAGAACGGTTTTTCACGAGCTGAAGATATATTATGAAATCTTTGAGCAACTGCGGTGCATTGTCATAATTATACTTCTTAGCCACTTTTTCCTCCTCTTGATTTCGTAAAATTTTTATTTTACGAAATCACCTGTATTATTTTTCCTATTCCCTATTATAGCATATTTATGCTTAGACTGCAATAAAAACCGAATAAATTATAAAAATGCAAATCAGCATATTCAGATACAGCAAGTCATATTATGTACAGTAACTAATTTCATTCTGGAGGTACAAAATGGCTGAATATCTGCCTGAAGGCTTTTTACTGAACTCAACAGAAAATCGGAACTGCATGAGATCATACTTTTCTTTACTTGATTGTCTTAATAACGGTCGTATAATTGAAGCTCCTTGTATCATCTGTGACAGCAAGCATAATCTTATTGTAGATCTAGGCTGTATGCGTGGCGTAATTCCTCGCGAGGAGGGTGCTATCGGAATTGCTGACGGTGCAACTAAGGACATAGCTCTTATCTCACGCGTAAATAAACCTGTATGCTTTAAAGTAATTGACTTCAGACGCGATGAAAACGATAACATCTACGCAGTATTATCTCGCAAAAGCGCACAGCTCGAATGTGTGAATAATTATCTCAGCAAGCTGCAAAGCGGTGATATAATAACCGCTTCTGTAACACACCTTGAACAATTCGGAAGCTTTGTTGATATTGGCTGCGGTCTTCCCTCTCTTATACCTATCGATCTGATATCAGTATCACGAATATCACACCCATCGGACAGATTTTACATAGGACAGCATATAAAAGCAGTAGTAAAAAGTATTGAGGAAAACCGCATCTGTCTTACGCACAAAGAGCTTTTGGGAACGTGGGCAGAAAACGCCTCGCGGTTTGAGCAAGGGGAAACAGTTACAGGAATAGTACGTTCTATCGAGGAATACGGTATTTTTGTAGAGCTTGCTCCTAATCTCGCAGGACTTGCTGAGCCTCGTAACGGAATTAAAGTAAATTCTCATGTCAGCGTCTACATAAAAGCAATAATTCCCGAAAAAATGAAAATCAAGCTCATTATTGTCAACGCATCTGAAAACACTTATGCTAACAATGAGCTTGATTATTATATAAAGTCAGATCACATAGACAGTTGGGTCTACTCGGGAGATAACTGTCAAAAGGTTATCAGGACTGATTTTTGATCTTTTTCCAATATTCCTGAGCGCCTTTTTCATGCTTGTTATCGCCAAATTCGTAATAAACGCGGTCTTTCAACGCATCCGGAAGATACTGCTGCTTGACCCAGTGATTAGGATAGTCATGCGGATATAGATAATGCTGTCCTTTTACCTTTGCGTCAATGCCATCACAATGTTCGTTTTGGAGATGTCGCGGGAAATCACCCGCTTCCCCATTCTCAATATCTGCCATCGCAGCCGCGATCGCCATATAGGCACTATTTGACTTCGGGGCTGTTGCAAGTAAAATAACAGCTTCAGCAAGTGGTATACGCGCCTCGGGCAAACCAAGCTGCATCGCACTGTCAACACAAGCCTTTACGATCGGCACTGCCTGCGGGTATGCCAAACCTATATCCTCGCTTGCAATTACAAGCAAACGTCTGGACAGCGAGATAATATCGCCTGCAGCGATAAGCCTTGCAGCGTAATGGATAGCTGCATTTTCATCAGAGCCACGAATGGACTTCTGTAATGCTGACAGCAGATCATAATGCTGATCTCCATCACGATCATAACGCATATTGCTGCGCTGAGTAAGTTCCTGTGCAAGCTCAAACGTGATCTCGCCATTAGAAGCAGTAAGCGCACACAATTCCACTGTATTTAATGATTTTCGCACATCTCCCCCGCAGCCGCGGCTGATATATTTAACAGCTTCGTCGTCAAGCTTGTATTCGATGTTATTTTCCTTAGAAAGCACATCAAATCCTCTGCGGATAGCTTTTTCAAGCTCTTGCGGAGTTACAGGCTTAAACTCAAAAACGGTACTGCGAGAAAGAATAGCATTATAAACGTAAAAATACGGATTTTCTGTTGTAGAAGCAATAAGTGTAATACTGCCATCTTCAATATATTCCAAAAGGCTCTGCTGCTGCTTTTTGTTCAGATATTGTATCTCATCAAGATACAGCAATATGCCGTTACTTCCGAAGAAAGTGTCAATCTCGGAAACGATGCTCTTGATATCGGCAGTAGACGCAGAAGTGCCATTCAGCTTGTGCAGACGCATATTTGCGGACTCGGCTATTATTCTGGCGATAGTAGTCTTACCTACTCCCGAAGGGCCGTAAAAGATCATGTTAGGGATCTTTCCCGACTCTATCACTCGCGAAAGCGGTTTGTTTTCACCAATCAAATGGGATTGCCCCACTACATCATTTAATGTGGTGGGGCGAATTCTGTCTGCTAAAGGCATAATTATAATCCTCTGTGTTCTTTAAGAAGAGCCTTGATCTTGGCATGGGGATCTATCACGTTGCTGATAGATGTGTCATGGTTGATTGAGGCAATAAAATAAGCAATATACTTAGCAACATCAACCTCCTTGAACCACTCTCTATTGAGAAGTTCAGGTGTGCGATAAGTCAGATTTGTGCCGAATACACCGTCAATAAGACCCTGCTCGTAAGCCTTATCAAAGCTGTCAAGACCGCTTGTGAAGATGGCATAGGTCGCATAAGCAAACAGACGCTTTGCACCGCGTGCCTTAAGCATCTTGGCGATGTCGAGCATGGACTCACCGGAAGCAATGATATCATCGGCAACAAATACATCTTTGCCCCTTACATCAGTACCGAGATACTCATGTGCGACGATGGGATTTCTGCCATTTACAATAGTAGAATAATCGCGGCGCTTGTAGCACATACCGAGATCAACGCCCATAACAGACGCGTAGAACATATTTCTGTTCATTGCGCCTTCATCGGGGCTTACGACCATAAAATGATCCTTGTCTACGACAATGTCGGGGAAAGACTTGAGCATAGCCTTGAGGACCTGATAGGAAGGCATAATATTATCAAAGCCCATAAGAGGAACAGCATTGCAAACTCTGGGATCATGAGCATCAACGGTAATAACGTTGGATACGCCCATTCTCTGCAGCTCCTGAAGTGCTACTGCACAGTCAAGGGACTCGCGGTAGCTTCTTCTGTGCTGTCTGCCGCCATAAAGCAAAGGCATGATAACGTTGATACGATGAGGCTTACCGCTGGCAGCCTGAATGATACGCATAAGATCCATATAGTGATCATCAGGGCTCATAGAGTTTTCCTGACCGAAAAGCTTGTACTTGCAATTATAATTACCTACATCGACCAGGATAAAGAGATCCTTACCGCGTACAGTGCTTTTGATAAGACCCTTGGCATCACCTGACTGGAATCTGGGGCACTCGCACTCGATCATAAATTCATCGTGCTCCTGACCGTTTCTGTCAGCCCATCTTTCAAGGTAGCCGTTGATCTTTGCACCAAGCTCCTGTGTACCATTCATGGAAATAAGTCCAAGAGGCGCAACGGATTTATAATGATTATACAGCACCTCAGTATTCTTTACATTTGTCATCTCAAAACTTCCTTTATATTTATATGTTCTTTTTAATAAAATCGGTCTTCCCCGCCGAATATCGGCGGAGAAGATATGAAAATCAATACAGAGGGTACTTATTGCAGATCTCGGTTACCATACCGCGAACCTTATCCTTATTGCCCTCAAAATCCTTGGCAATGAGGTAGATACACTCACCGATCACCTTCATATCATCTTCCACAAGACCTCTGGTAGTTACAGCAGGAGTACCAATTCTCACGCCCGAAGTAAACGCAGGCTTCTGGGGATCGTTGGGAATAGCATTCTTGTTAAGAGTTATGTAGCACTCGTCGCAGTTGTTCTGCAGATCCTTGCCTGTAATACCAAAAGGACGAAGATCAACAAGCATAAGGTGATTGTCTGTGCCGCCGGAAACGAGATTGAAGCCCTTTTCGAGAAGAGTATCAGCAAGGACCTTGGCATTTTTCACGATCTGTGCGCCGTAAGTCTTGAACTCAGGCTTCAGAGCCTCACCGAAGCAAACTGCCTTACCTGCAATAACGTGCATAAGAGGACCACCCTGAGTTCCGGGGAATATAGCAGAGTCAATCTTCTTGGCAATATACTCATTATTCGTGAGGATAAGACCGCCACGAGGACCGCGAAGAGTCTTATGTGTAGTAGTTGTAACCACATCA
>CAYSYF010000066.1:0-12796 GCA_964435155.1 uncultured Ruminococcus sp.
TACAGCCCTTGCAGTCCATAAGAGGATCGGAGAAGCCGCCAACGTGACCCGAAGCTACCCATGTCTGGGGATTCATCAGAATAGCAGAGTCAAGACCAACGTTGTACTTGCTCTCCTGAATAAACTTCTTCTTCCACGCGTTCTTGATGTTGTCCTTCAGGACAGCACCGAGAGGGCCGTAGTCCCATGTGTTTGCAAGACCGCCGTATATCTCACTGCCGGGATATACAAAGCCTCTGCCCTTGCAAAGGGCAACTATCTTTTCAAGTGTCTTTTCTGTGTTAATCATTGTTTTTATTTCCTTTCACGCCCTGCGTGGCTTGCAGGGACAATATTAACGAATTAGTATCAACCATTAAGCTTAACGATCCAGCCCATATCATCAGCAAGCTTGCCGTACTGCATACCTGTCATTGTGTCATACAGCTTCTGGGAAACCTCACCGATCTTGTTGCCGTTGATCTCCATAACCTTGTCGCCCCACTTGAGGTGACCTACGGGAGAAATAACAGCCGCTGTACCTGTGCCGAATACCTCCTGAAGCTTGCCTGCATCGTAAGCGTCGCTGATCTCCTGAATGGAAATTCTGCGCTCGGATACCTTCATGCCCCACTTCTTGCACAGCTCAAGAACGGACTTTCTTGTGATACCGGGGAGGATAGAGCCCTGAAGCTCGGGAGTTACCAGCTCGCCGTCGATAACGAACATGATGTTCATCGCGCCAACCTCCTCAATGTACTTGCGCTCAACACCGTCAAGCCACAGTACCTGAGAGTAGTTCTGCTTGTGAGCCTCGTCCTGACCTGCAAGAGAAGCAGCGTAGTTGCCGCCTGTCTTGGTGTAGCCCATACCGCCCTTTACTGCACGAACATAGTTTGTTTCAACGTAGATGTCAACAGGGTTAAGACCTGTGCTGTAGTAAGCGCCCGAGGGAGAGAGGATTATCATAAACAGGTACTTGTCGCCGGGGCGAACGCCGAGGAACGGGTCAACTGCAATGATAAAGGGACGGATATACAGAGAAGCACCGTCGTTGTGGGGAACCCAATCCTTTTCAACCTCTACAAGTGCGTGCAGAGCCTGAAGAGCGTCCTCAACAGGAAGCTCGGGGATAACAAGTCTTTCAGCGGACTGATTAAGGCGCTTGAAGTTCTCCTCGGGACGGAAGAACTGGATCTCGCCGTCGGGAGTTCTGTAAGCCTTCATGCCCTCAAAGATCTCCTGACCATAGTGGAATACCATAGCAGCGGGAGAAAGAGAGATCTCGCCAAAAGGAACTATTCTTGCATCGTGCCAGCCCATGCCTGTATCATATTCCATGATGAACATATGGTCGGTAAATACCTTACCAAAGCCGAGCGCGGACTCGTCTGTGGGCTTTGCCTTGGGAGCAGTTGTCTTTTCGATTCTGATATTCATAGTTGTTTCCTTTCCTGTCCGTTTTACGGACACTTATAATAATACATTATGATTATACCACTATTCTTTCAAAAAGTAAAGAAGAATTTGCGATTTTAAGCGGAAATAACGCAAAAAGAGCTCCTTTCGGAGCCTTTACCTACAAGCAAAAATAAAGCGCGGAGAAAACTCCGCGCTTTTGTCATCGAATACACTATTTTTCAAATTCTTTATTGAGTTTATAAGCCCTTACTATATACATGACACCACCGGCACCGTGCGGAAGCGACATAATTATCGCGATAAATCCGCCCGTTTCAATAGCCCCAAAACAATGAAAAACGAAGAAAAACACACCTACGATTATTATTCCAAGAGCTTCTCCAAGTGTATGAACAGAGCATAAAAAGCCCAAAACACCCGCAACTATAGCTACAACAAACATAGCGGGAGCTAAGAAATTCATGCCTGATATTGCTTGCTCAACAGCATCAGAAAACCAACCAAGCTTGCTGTCAGCAGTCTTTATTCCAACCGTAAAATAACAGATCGCCATACCTATCAGAAGTATGCCAAAAAAGCCAATCATAAACACGAATAATTTGCCACTTGTATTCATTTCTTTTTTGCTCATTGCTACGTTCTCCTAATCGAAAAATCTTACTATCAGACAGATTTTTTGCTTTTTTCTTATTATACAGCAGAAAATTCTATTTGTCAAGCAGAAATTCGTAAAACACACGGTTTAACTCATACACTTTTGCTGATACCATAATATCAGAGGTGATATACGATGATAGATTACAAACAAGTAGGACAGAGAATAGCAAGCTGCCGCAAAAAGCTCGGATATAAGCAATATCAGGTATGTGAAATGATAAATGTTAATTACAAATACCTCTCCAATCTTGAAACGGGTCGCTCCGCCCCTAGCCTTGATGTAATACTCTGCCTGTGCGAAGCTTTGAACACCACTCCCAATTATATTTTACTGGGAATCGATCAATCAGATTCAGAATATTCCGCCGACAAACTTTGTAAAAAAATAAGTCACCTTTCACCCGCCAACCGTAAAATTTTAAACGGGCTTGTAGATCTCATGAACGAAAACCAATAAAAGAACGCTCCCCATACGGGGAGCGTTCTCTATTGCTATGAAAATCAACCTCTGAAGTAGTCAACGCCGCCCTTGAACAGAAGCTGTTCCTTGTTGCCGTCAACGTTCTTGCAGCAGTTGGGTGTAAGACGCTCTGTGTGTCCCATCTTACCCAGCACTCTGCCATCGGGAGAGATGATACCCTCGATAGCGTACATGGAGCTGTTGGGGTTGTATGCAACGTCCATTGTGGGATTGCCCTTGAGGTCTACATACTGAGTTGCAACCTGACCGTTTGCGATAAGCTCCTTGATAACAGCCTCGGGAGCTACGAAACGACCCTCGCCGTGGGAGATCGGGATATTATGCAGATCGCCTACCTTTGTGTGCATAAGCCACGGAGACTTGTTTGTGCATATTCTAGTCATAGTTAGCTGCGACTGGTGACGTCCGATAGAGTTGTATGTCAGTGTGGGGCTGTCCTCTGTCAGGGGAACGATCTTTCCGAAGGGCACAAGACCAAGCTTGATAAGCGCCTGGAAGCCGTTGCAGATACCGATCATCAGACCGTCGCGAGTGTAGAGCATTTCCTCTACCGCTTCCTTGATCATGGGGTTGCGGAAGAATGCGTTGATGAACTTTGCAGAACCCTCAGGCTCGTCACCGCCCGAGAAGCCGCCCGGGATAGCCACCATCTGCGACTGCTTTATAAGGCGTGTGAACTCTGCAACGCTCTCCTCCATATCCTTAGCGGAGAGGTTTCTGATAACGAAGATCTCGCTGTCGCCGCCGTAACGGTTGAATGCATTAGCCATATCGTACTCGCAGTTTGTACCGGGGAATACGGGGATAAGCACCTTGGGCTTTGCGATCTTGGGGCAGGTGTGTGTTTCGATAAGCTCGCAGCCCTTGTCGTATGCGATCACCTCGGGAGCGGGCAGCTCGGGAAGCTGTGCCTTGAAGATAGGCTCCAGAACATCGTTCCACTTCTTTTCGAGGGAAGCAATGTCAAGCTTCACGCCGCCACAGGTGATCTCGTACTCAGGTGTTGTTTCACCGATGGTACGGATACCGTCGATATCGCCGTCCATTTCAAGAACAAATGCACCGTATACAGGTGTAAACAGCTCGTCGTCTGTCATATCAACAAGCTTTGCACCGACATGGTTGCCGAGGGTCATCTTGAATACGCCCTCTGCAAGACCGCCGTTTGCAACGGACCATGCGGACATGATCTTCTTTTCCTTGATGAGCTTTGTAACCTTTCTGAATACAGCCTTAACGCTGTCGAAGTTCGGCAGACCGTTCTCATCATACTCGGGAGCGATGTAGCCGATCTTGCTGTACGGGCATTTGAACTCAGCCGAGATGATTTCCTCTGCCTTGCCTGTGGAAACCGCGAAGGACACAAGTGTGGGAGGCACGTCGATATCCTCGAATGTACCGCTCATGGAGTCCTTACCGCCGATAGCGCCGCAGCCCATCTCAAGCTGTGCCTTGTACGCACCGAGCAGTGCGGAGAAGGGCTTGCCCCAACGCTCTGCCTTGCCCTGTGTGCGCTCGAAATATTCCTGGAAGGTCAGCCAGCACTTCTCGCTGTCGCCGCCTGCCGCAACTACCTTTGCGATACTCTCAACTACCGCGCAGACAGCACCGTGATAAGGCGACTGTGTGGAGATAGCGGGATTGAAGCCCCAGCCCATGATAGAGGCTGTGCTTGTTGTAGCGTTTATCATCGGGATCTTAGCAGCCATAGCCTGTACAGGTGTCTGCTGTGTTCTGCCCGAGAAAGGCATGAGAACCGTTGCACCGCCGATGGTGGAGTCAAAGCGCTGTACAAGACCTCTCTGAGAGCATACATTGAGGTCTGTTACAAGGCTCTCCCAGTCCTTTTCGGTGTTTGTTCTGCCTGTGGAGTAAGATACATTTACAGCGGGAACAGCAACTGTTGTGTGCTTTTCCGCACCGTTGGAGTTAAGGAATTCTCTGCTGATATCGCAGATGGTCTTTCCGTTCCAGTTCATGCGCAGTCTTGCTTCTGCCTTTACGACAGCAACGGGTGTGGACTCAAGGTTCTCCTGAGAAGCAAGTGCGCGGAACTTGTCAGCGTCCTCAGCCGCTACGACAACAGCCATTCTCTCCTGAGACTCGGAAATAGCAAGCTCTGTGCCGTCAAGACCGTCATACTTCTTGGGAACAGCGTTCAGGTCGATCTCAAGACCGTCTGCAAGCTCACCGATAGCAACGGAAACGCCGCCCGCACCGAAGTCGTTGCAGCGCTTGATAAGACGTGTAGCCTCGGGGTTTCTGAACAATCTCTGAAGCTTTCTCTCCTCAGGTGCGTTACCCTTCTGAACCTCTGCGCCGCAGGATTCGAGGGACTGCACGCTGTGGGACTTAGATGAGCCTGTTGCACCGCCGCAGCCGTCACGACCTGTACGTCCGCCGAGCAGGATAATAACATCGCCGGGAGCAGGACGCTCACG
Source organism: uncultured Ruminococcus sp. (assembly GCA_964435155.1). Taxonomy (GTDB): domain Bacteria; phylum Bacillota; class Clostridia; order Oscillospirales; family Ruminococcaceae; genus CAG-115. Next base: position 4,981 of record CAYSYF010000066.1, read on the forward strand.
TCTTACATTCTCAATGGGAGCAGCACCTACGACAGCGCCGATCTCCATTCTCTTAGCCATATAGCCGGGGTGATAGATCTCAGCAACATGACCTGTCGCAAGACCGATCTGGTTACCGTAGGAGGAGTAGCCTGCCGCAGCAGTTGTTGTGATCTTTCTGGGGGGCAGCTTGCCCTTGATGGTCTTCTCAACAGGCAGCAGCGGATCGGAAGCGCCCGTTACACGCATTGCCTGATATACATAGGAACGTCCCGAAAGCGGATCGCGGATCGCACCGCCAAGGCAGGTAGCCGCACCGCCGAAGGGCTCGATCTCGGTGGGGTGGTTGTGAGTTTCATTCTTGAACATCAGCAGCCATTCCTGATCCTCGCCGTCAACGTCAACAGTGATCTTTACGGAGCAGGCGTTGATCTCCTCGGACTCGTCGAGGTCGTTCAGCTTGCCCTCAGCCTTCAGCTTCTTTGCCGCAAGCGTTGCGATATCCATAAGGCAGATCGGCTTATTGCCTCTGCCAAGCTCCTCGCGGTCAGCCTTGTACTCTGCGTATGTATCGGCAATGTACTTGGGCGCGATATCTGCATTGTCTATAATAGTACCGAATGTGGTGTGACGGCAGTGGTCAGACCAGTAGGTATCTATCATGCGTATCTCTGTAATTGTGGGATTTCTGTTCTCGCTCTTGAAATAGTCCTGACAGAACTTGATATCGTCATTATCCATAGCAAGTCCGTACTTCACAACAAAGTCAGCAAGCTCTGCATCGGTCTTGTCGATAAAGCCGTCAAGAGTTTCAACTGTTGTGGGGATATCATACTGTACTTCGAGCGTCTGATACTCCTCAAAGCCGCACTCTCTGGACTCAACGGCATTGATGAGGTAGTGCTTGATCTTGTCGAACTCCTCGTCTGTGATCTTGCCCTTGAGGATATAGATCTTTGCGTACTTAACAACGGGTCTGTCACCCTTGCACAGCATCTGGATACACTGAGCCGCGGAGTCTGCTCTCTGATCGAACTGACCGGGCAGGAACTCTACTGCGAACATACGCTCGTCAGCCTTGAGCTCAGGGAGCTGCTCGAACACCTCGTCAACGGGGGGCTCGGAAAATACTGTGGGGATAGCCTTGTCAAAGTTCTCCTTGGGGAGCTTCTCTGCGTCATAGCGGTTGATGATGCGAACGTCCTCCACCGACTTGATGCCGAGCGCTACCGTAAGATCGGAAAGAGTAGCCTTTCCGTCAACCGCAAACTGCGGCTTTTTCTCTACATAGATACGATAAACTGCCATTTTTTGTTTCCTCCTGATGTTCTTTTATAGAAATGGTTGTTCCATAAAAATCTTAGATCAACTCTGCGGTGCAATGATCAGCCTCAGCACCAGTTATTCTCACTCTTGCAAGAGAGTGGCGCGGTATCTGCTTTCCGTATATTCTGACAGGAATATAACTTTCCGTAAATCCATTGCTGTATTCATCGGACTGCGGCTTTTCTATAAGCACCGTATATTCTCTGCCGATATTCTGAACGAGATGCTCCCGCTCCAGCCTATCCGAAAGCTCTGCCATCTGCTTTGCTCTCGCCGTCTTGATATGCGGCAGAACATGATCATTTCGTATTGCCGCAACCGTCCCCTGACGTATCGAATACGGGAAAACGTGGACCTTTGCAAAACCTGTCTTCTTGACAAATTCCATGCTGTCGCGGAAATCCTCGTCCGTTTCACCGACGAATCCCACCATTATATCAGTGGTTATCGAGCAATTCGGAAATTTTTCGCGCAGCTTTCGACATACATCTTCATAAAGAGCCGTATCGTAACGGCGCTTCATGAGCTTAAGCACCTTATCGCTGCCGCTTTGCAGCGAAAGATGAAAATGCGGGCAAAGCTTCTTAACTTCAAGAAATTTCGCGATCTCAGCATCGGTCATCATCTCAGGCTCAAGCGAGCCAAGACGTATGCGCTCTATACCCTCAACATCAGCGGCTTTCACCGCGTCTCCGAGCGTAGCTCCGATATCCTCGCCGTAGCAGCTAAGATTTATGCCCGTCAGCACGACCTCTTTATGTCCGCTTTCGGCGGCAAGCCTTGCCTGCTCCGCTATACTTTCAAGCGAGCGCGAGCGAACTCTGCCCCTTGCCGTCGGAATTATGCAATAAGTGCAAAACCTGTCGCAGCCGTCCTCTATCTTGATAAACGCGCGCGTTCTGTCGAGATCGGTGCCCGAGGCAACCTTGTCGAACTCTCTCGAGAGAGGCTGTACACAGCAGTATCTTTCGCGCTGCTCCAGATATTTTTCTACAAGCTGCGCTATCCTCGCTTTCTCGCCGTTACCTATTATAATATCGGCACAGGTATTTTCAGCGTCCTCGGGATAGCTTTGCGGAAAGCAGCCGCACAGCACCGTAACGCACTCGGGAGCTTCCTTTTTGCAGCGCGATATAAGCTGCCGCGCTTTTTTAACGCTCATACCCGTAACAGCGCAGGAGTTTATGATATACACATCAGCGATGTGCAGTGACTCCGCCCTTTCAAAGCCTGCCGAAAGCATACTATCTATAATAGCAGCGCTTTCACAGGAGTTGACTTTACAGCCCAGTGTAAATACCGAAAAAGTCATAAGTTCTCCCACCTCGCAGCCTACAAGTAGCGTTTTTACTGATTTTCCCCTGTTTAAACTGGACATTTTGCCCAAAAAGATTTTCGATATACACTTATTATACTTTATTATTCCGAATTTTGCAAGAAGCTATTGACTATTTTTTGCTTTGTTGCTATATTTATATTGAGGTTAGCAAAAATAACCGAAAAGATAGACAAAGACTTGTACACAAAGACAACAAAACAAAACAAATGAAAGGCGGCGATCTAATGAAGGAACTCAAAGTAATGCTCAACACAATCGAAGATGTCAAGGAATTTGTAAACATCACCAACCGTTACGAGTTTGACTGCGACCTTATCTCGGGAAGATATGCGGTCGATGCCAAGTCCATAATGGGTATCTTCAGCCTTGACCTCGGAAAGGCTCTGAGCATGGTCATCAGAGGCGAAGGCGCTAAAGCCGACGCGCTTTATGAGGAGATCGAAAAGTTTATCGAAAAGTAACTCCAAAAGCGACAAAATTCCCGTTGACAACAATTGCAGGATATGATATGATACAAAAGACCTGCACCAATTAAGAAAGGAAGTAACAATTATGACAACAACAAAGATCAGCATCAACACAATCAATGACGTAAAGAATTTCGTAAACATCGTAACAAAGTGCGATTATGATGTAGATATCGTATCCGGCAGATACGCTATCGACGCTAAGTCCATCATGGGTATTTTCAGCCTCGACCTTTCCAAGGATCTGACACTGAACATTCACAGCGATGAGTGCGGCGCTTTTCTCGATGAGATCAAGAGCTACATCGTAAAGTAATTTTTGCTAATCCCTCACGGACTGCTTACGCAGTCCGTTCAGACCGTCGAAAAAGTCCCGTTGGGACTTTTTCGACGAAACATCCGCACTGCCCGCACTCGCTGGCGGCATTGCCGCCAACTCGCACAGTTGTGCGGATAGAAGTGTTTTTTGGCGTGGCAAAGCCACACCAAAAAAGTTATTTAAAATGCCCGCTCCGCGGGTAAAAACAAGGTTTTTCGACAAGCTGCACGGACTGCTTACGCAGTCCGTTTTCTTTTGTCCTTATATTATAATAGTATAAATAAAAATATCCCCCTCACATCAAGGGGGATATTCTCATATCTTGGATTTTGCCAGAAACGCACGGACCTTGTTCACGATAAGCTTATCGTTGTCATAGGCGAGATGCGAAGCCGCCTGCCCTATCTCTACCCAGCGTATCTCGGAGATCTCCTCCTCCTGCGGCTTGCAGTCGAAGCTTGTGGCACGCGCCACAAAATACACTACCTCCTTGCGGGTGTCACGGCGAGGAGTGAACATGACAGTTTCGCGGAACGAGGAGTCATCTATCGAAATGTCGATATTCGTTTCCTCCTTTATTTCGCGAATTGCAGTCTGAGTTTCGCTTTCTCCTTCCTCCATGTGACCTTTCGGGAATGACCAGTAGCCTGATTTGATATGCTTTATCAGCAAAATTTCCGTGTTTCCGTAGTGCTTACGGTAAACAATAGCACCGCATGACTTTTCATAATTCATGCTGTTTTTCCTTTCATAATGATGTATTGATATTATTATAGCATACATTTATACATTTGTCACGCTTTTTTTAATAATTATGCTCCTGCCGTTTTTGTGGGCAAATTTCAACAATGCCCACAAAGGGCGCACAGAGGTTTTTAGCGGTTTTGACGTTAAAATTCCAGCCTCGATTTTTAGTAATATTTACGAAAAGAATTTGCGTAAATGGCAAATTATTACAAAATATACCCTGAAATTAAAAAGGTTACAAAACGGTTACAAAACTATTTTGTCTATTTTCAACAAAAATGATAGGCGCTTTTCGTTTGACATTTACGAAAGAAAAGGTTATAATACCGAACGGAACAAAAACAAGGCGGAACTGCGTCACTGCGCAGTACGGATAAAAAGATATACTCTCCGCCAATGTAGAGTTTTTTTGGGAGGAAACATGAAACCACAAATAGTAAATTCCAAGATGAATAAGCTCATCAAACAGAGCAAGCTCATCAAGGCAGTGCTGTTCGTGACATCTATCATGATGATTGCGATGCTCAGCGGTTCGCTTTATTTCCGCGACCGTGTGTACATCACTGACAACGGCGTAACAAAGGAGCTTATGACCTCCGAAACAAATGTTGACGCTATATTAGAATACGGAGAATACACCATAGGCGAGCACGACCGTGTAACCTACAGAGTTGCAGATGAAAACACCGCTTATGTGACCATCTACCGTGCGTTTGATGTCTATATCAATGTAGACGGCAAGCAGCTTACTGTACCGATCATCGAGGGTACGGTGGCAGACGTTATCGAAAAGTCGGGTGTCAACCTTTACGACTTTGATATCGTAGACTGCGAGCTTGACGCTGTGGCTGCCGAGGGTATGACAATAAACATCACCCGCGTAAACTACCAGCTTCGTGCAAGCACCTCCGAGATCCCCTTTGAAACTGTTTATATCGACAACTCAAATATGGTGATCGGCGAAGAAAATATCGTAACACAGGGTGAAAACGGTGTAAGAACTTACGTCGTAAAGGAAAAGTATATCGACGGCGTTCTCAGCGGCAAGGAAATGACCGAGGACAACATCGTAAAAGAGCCTGTAACAATGGTCATCGAGCGCGGAACTGCTCTCGCAGTACCTTATGCAAAGATGGAAAACCCCGAAACACTGGAGCTTGTTGACGGTCTTCCCGCTGAGTACACAAGAATAGTTTCCGGTAAGGCTACCGCCTATACAGCAGGCTATAATGCACTGACAGCAAGCGGAAGAAAGGCTGAGATCGGTACTGTTGCGGTAAACCCCAACGTTATCCCCTATGGCAGCGAGCTTTACATCGTTGCACAGGACGGCTCTCAGGTATACGGCTACGCGATCGCTGCCGACACAGGTCTTGGACTCATGGACGGTACAGTTGCAGTTGACCTTTACTTTGGCAACAAGTATGACCACTACTATGACAGTTGCCGCTGGGGCGCTGTTTTCTGCGATATCTACGTTCTCTCCGAGGGCGAGGGTTATTGATGAAAATTGAGACCTCTCACGTTTTTGTGAGAGGTCTTTGGTTTTTCTTGACAGAAGTTGAATTTAGTGATATAATCGCAGTATAAAGACCCTCGCAGACTACTGAAATCAAAAGGAGAATATTATGAAAGCACTGAAAGAAAACTTTAGTATAATCCTTATCGGCATTGCCGAGCTGGTTGTCGGCATACTTCTGCTCATTGACCCCAAGAGGTTCACCGACGGTATCATCATTACGCTTGGTCTTGCGCTAAACGTGCTGGGTGTGCTTGCTATCATCAAGTATTTCCGCAGCAAGCCCGAGGAAGCTGCGCTGGGACAGCAGCTTTTCAAAGGACTGATGTTTATTTCTGTCGGTCTTTTCTGTGTGCTTAATTTCTCGTGGTTTACAAAATACAGCGAAATAATGTCGCTGCTGTACGGTGCAGCGCTGTTTCTTATCGGTCTTTCAAAGATCCAATGGGCGTCCGATATCCTCAGACTGAAAAAAGGTAGCTGCCTCTACCCTGCACTCGGTGCGGCGCTGTCAATAATCCTCGGTGTTATTATCATTGCAAACCCATTCGGTGAAGGTCTTACAACATTCACCGCTATCGCTCTGATCGCAGGCGGTGCGTATGACTTCTTTGCGCTGATCTACGGCTCTATACTGAACAAAAAAGCCGCCGCTGCAAAGCAGGCGCTCCCCGAGGCTGCAAGCGACGAGGATACAGCAGAAGACGAAGAATAAAAAAAGCATATCAGCCGTCGGTATCCCCGACGGCTTTTTGTTGACAAAAACAGGTTTATGTGATAGAATATCTTTGGGGACGGCACCCATAACAAAAAACAGCACAACAGAATAGTTTCGCAATGAGGGGAGGACACCCATGACAAAAAACGAAGCACAGGCGAAACAGACGATCCGCGTATTTTCGGCGGACGGAGAAGAGATAGGCTCTACTTACCCGAAAAGGGCGGCAGGGCTTGTCAAAAAAGGTCGGGCGCATTTTGTGAACGACTTCGATATTCGTCTGAATGTGTCCGACGTAACGACATTTACGGAGGAAAACACCATGATGGATAACAATACAAACACCAATAATTCTGCAAACACCGAGCCTGTAAACAAGCTGTATTTCGACGCAAGAGAGTGGATATTCAACAAGGAATGTAAAAACAATGTAGGAAGCCGCTCTTTCATGCAGGGTCCCGACGGTATCATAAACGAAGCGTTTATGATCGGAAACTGGGGCTGGGATTGGTCTGAGATAATCTCAAGGATCATGCTGCTGCCGAAAAACACGCTCAACACCTTTACATTCTGGCTCAACGGCGGCGAGAACGACAACAACAATGAAATATGTCGTTTTGAAGTAATCTTCAACAATGACTACGAAAACCGCTACACCTACAATCTCAACCGCAACTTCATAAAGCCGCTGAAAAAGGTAAACGGCTGGGAGCTTTACGAGATCCCGTTCCGTACAGGCGATAACGAGTACACTCAGTTCAAGTTCATTGCACAGAGAGCTTACATGACGGTGCTTAACGCAAAGGACGTGTCTGAGTACGCCGATCTGCCCGACACGGTTGACCCGTATGAGCAGTATCGTCCGCAGCGCCACAACATCATATTTGCAGACGGCTGGCCTACAAATACAGGTTACAGCACCGTTCGTCTGGAACAGATGTACGGCAACAAGCAGCAAAATGGCGATAACGAAAATGCTGCCGAGCAGCCCACAGGCTTTGTACCGCCGAAAGGCTTCCCGTTTGAAGTGCCGCAGGGCTTCCCATTTAATAACGATGAAGCGGATTCTATCGAGCAGTCGATAGTGGGCATAAACGCCTCGCTTGAGTCGCTGAACAGCTTCGATTTCAACGCTCTGGGCGAGTCTATCAGAGCCTCGCTTGCGGGCAATCCCAACCTCTCCCCTAACGAAATAGAGGAAATTGTTTCGGACAGCATAGAGAGCGCGCAGGATTCGATATCAGGCGCTATCAACGAGCTGAACGATGCCCTTGAGGAGCTTCAGGACACGCTTGATGAAATGCAGGATTAAATCCATCACAACATAAAATTCGCCCCTATGAGAATAGGGGCGATCAGCTTGTCGAAAAACTATGTTTTTGCTCGCGAAGCGAGCTTTTTA
>CAYSYF010000067.1:0-12747 GCA_964435155.1 uncultured Ruminococcus sp.
TATACCATAGGAGGGTTCTTTTTGTCATTGTCTGTTTTTACTGGTTCAGTTCAAACTCGGGGGAGTGATCTTTTGTATAAAGTTATCAGAACAGCGAGGTGTTGATACCGTTGTAGATATCGCCGCTGCCGCTTGTGTATCTGTTTGTGCCGACAGAGATCTTGCCGAATGCGTTAGGCTCAACAACGCTTACACTGCGGGGCAGACCTATGTAGGAAAGCTTGCTGTCTACAAATGCCTCATAGCCGATGTAGTTTACGCCTGAGGGAATTGTGATCGTCTTGATGGAGCTGTTGCGGAATGCAGCAGTGTCGATCTCCTTAACGCCTGTGGGAACGACATAATCTGTGATCATGTTGTTTTCGGGCATCTTCATCAGAACTGTCATCTTCTTGTTGAACAGAACGCCGTCAACGCTTGCATACTTAGCATTGCCCTCATCAACATTGATAGCCATCAGCATCTCGCAGCCGTCAAAAGCATAATCGCCGATGTAGCTTACGCTTGCGCTGATATTTGCTGTCATCAGATTTTCACAGCTACTGAAAGCGCCCTCGCCGATATATGTAAGGTCATCAGCAAGAGTTGCCTTTTCAAGGCTCTTGCAGCTTCCGAATGCCCAGTCACCGATCTTTGTTGCAAGAGAAATGTCGATGTCTGTAAGCTCCTCGCAGCAGGAGAAAGCATAGTTGCCGATCTCAATATTGTCGCCTGCAATAACTACCTCTGTCAGCCACTCGCACTTACCGAATGTCCAGTCGGGAATAGTTGTTGCCTCTGCCGGAATATATACACTTCTCAGAGTGGAGCCGGAGAATCCATATTTGTTGTCAAGGCACTTTGCGGGAATATTCATCTTGGAAACGCTGATACCGTTGTACTCGCCGTCAAGCTTGATGGAATTAAGCTCGCTCATCTTGACAGAGCTTGCAGCATAATCACCGAGAGAAAGGAACTCAGCCTTTTCAGGGAGAATGATCATATCAATGCTGCTTGTGCATTCCGAGAAATCCACACCCACAACATTCATGCTTCCTGCCGAGGTTTCGATAGTATCGGGCAGGCGCAGAACGGAAGTGCTGCTATTGTAGCTTGTGATAACAACGCCTCCGAGCTCCTCGTCAATATAGGAAGTAAAGCCCGAAGAAGGAGCCTTTGTTGTCTTGAGTGTATTGATGATATCGCTGTATCTCATAAGGTCGATATTCTCGATAGTATCGGGAAGGATAAGCGACTCTATGATCTTTGTGCTCTTGCTGAAATCGATCTCAAGAACAGTGTATCCGTCAATCGTATCAGGAACCTTGACATCAGACGCAGTGCCGTTATAATCTGTAATAACGATACCGCCAATACTTTCATCATAATTATATGTAAAATCAGATGCAGGAGCAGCCGCTATGTTATACAGATCGCCCCAGAACTCCTCAAGAGTTACAGAAGGAGTAACTGTGCCCTCTGCGGAAATAAGCTGTGTAGCCGCAGCCGCAGCACCCACTGCAACAGCGCCCGATATAATAACCGACAAGCTTTTCTTTAATTTCATTGTCAGACCTCCACTAAGAATCGGTTTAAATTTTTGCAGCACAAAAAAGCGTATACTGCCACATATCAATAGTATACAACATTCAACGCGAAAAGTCAATAGAGATTATCAAAAAATACCGAAATTACAGCATACAAACTCCCCGCCTTTCCAGACGGGGAGTTTGGTGTTTTTACATTTCAACTTAGTCACGGCAATATTCCGATCAGACTTCAATTCCGCGTCTTGCAAGCTCCGCGTCATATTCGCTCTGAGTAATATCGCCGTTTGCAAGCAGCTCTGCAAGCTCGCTTTCGGTATATGTATAAAGCTCATCGGTATCCTCGTCCTCATCGGCGGAAGATGTCTGCAATGCACTTGTCGAGGTTTCTGTTTCGGTGCTGAGATAGCTCTGAGCGCTGCTGCTCAGTTCCAGCGTATCGGTATTTGTACCCGAAGCCGCGGTATCAGCCGTGAGCGTGCTCGATACCTCCTCTGTTTTTTCAGTTTCCTTCACCTTTGCATTCTGAAGAACGACATTTATAGTATTCTGATCAACGGAATTGATATTCATAATTTGTACCTCACTTTCTGCCGTTGTGAGTATATTTTATTATTTCAAAATGTATACAGCAAGTTTATACCATGAAAAAATGGTGAATAAAGGCATTCCCCCGTCCAAAAAACGGGGGAATTTTATGTGCAATGTTACATATTCAATATCGGCTTTTTCAGCCCGAGGATAAAGTCAAGCGTCAGCTTGCTCTTCTTATGCCTTGAGCTTTTCAACCTGCTCCTTAAGCAGCGTAGACTGACCGCTCAGCTCCTCACAGGAAGCGGCTGTCTGCTCTGCCGTCGCAGAATTCTGCTGAACAACGTCTGAGATCTGTCCTATGCCGATAGTAACCTGACGGATAGCCTCCTCCTGCTCTGCGGCAGCACTGTAGATCTCCTCGATAAGTGCGTTGGTCTGCTCGGAGAACTCAATGACCTCCTTGGTGGTATCAGCGGTGTTCTGTGCGATCTTCACGCCATTCTCGACTGCGGCAACGGTTTCGGAAATAAGCTCTGTGGTGTTGCTTGCAGCCTCGCCCGACTTAGCGGCAAGATTTCTTACCTCGTCTGCAACCACCGCAAAGCCCTTGCCTGCCTCGCCTGCTCTTGCTGCCTCGATAGCCGCATTAAGCGCGAGAATATTGGTCTGGAACGCGATATCCTCGATAGTCTTAATGATCTGGCTGATCTTCTCGGACTTGTCACGGATCTCGTCCATCGCCGCAAGCATGGTATCCATCTCCGCATTCTGACGCGTCATCTTGACATTGCTCTGCTTGGACAGCTCATTTGCCTGCTCGGCATTGCGCGCGGTATGCTCGACCTGTTCGGAAATATTAGCAAGGCTGGAGGACAGTTCGTCGATTGCCGTTGCCTGTTTTGTCGTACCGTCAGCAAGCATCTGCGAACCGTCTGCGATCTGATTGGAGCCGCTCATTACATCGTCAGCGGAAGCGTTCATATTATCAATGATGATATGCAGAGTTTCCTCGATCTTTTCAAAAGATACGCGGATCTCCCTGAAATCACCTATGTACTCAACACCGGGCTTGCGTGTGAAATCTCCCTCAGCCATTGTGGAGAGGATCGCAGAAATATCAGTTATGTAGGAATTGAGAGTACGCTTTGTTTCCTCAAGCTGTCTTACAAATCTGCCTATCTCGTCGTCCGCAAACTTAAAGGTGGAATCAGGCACATTGAGATTGCCCTTGCTCATGTTGTCGGAAAGTGCGGCAGCCTCTGCGATGGGCTTTGTTATCATCTTTCTGATAATAGCTAAGATCACTGCGATGGAAACGATGGCACTTACCGTTGCAACAGCAAGACAGATAATGACCATTATAAGGAAATCCGCATCGTTTTCCGCGGCGGAATAGCCCGCAAAATATGCACCGACAATATCTCCGTTGATGTCAAGCATAGGCTCGTAATCAACATAGTGCTTCACGCCAAGAATGTCAGCCGTTCCCTGATATGTTTCGCCATTTTCGATAACAGCCTGACTTACTGCTGCCGACATTGTTGTGCCGACCGCTCTGTTGCCTTGGCTGTCAACTACTGTGGTAGCATATCTTGTGTCGCCATAGAACAATGTCACTTCGGCGCCTGTAAGCTCAGAAAGCTCATCAAGATAGCTGTTTTCCGAAAGGTCCATACCGATAACGGCAGAGCCTATAACAGTATCATACATGATAACAGGAGTGATATACTGAAGCGTCAGACCGCCCTCAGAATCCACTACCACACCCTGTGTGGCGCTTTCCTGCGCTGCAAACGCAACAAAGTCGCAGTCCTCAAGGTCATAGTTCTCGGTATTCCAGATAACGGTGCCGTCCTTCTTTGCAAACACTGCAAAGTCGTTTGCCGTACCCGCACGGGTCAGCCACTCGGCTTCAAGCTCCGTAGCATTTCCTGTGAGTATAGTGTTTCCTACAAGATCCATAGCCTCGATATTCTCATAAATAGAGCCAAGACGCGTCAACTGGTTGTTGACCTCGTTTTCGAGCACGCTTATGCTCGCCTTGGACATATTCTGCATAGCAGAGTCGCTGTGCTTTGACGAAAGCACCATGGTTACGGTAACAACGACCAGCATTGCAATAGCAAGAAATACGCAGAATACGATCGAAAGCTTAGTTCCGATTTTTTTCATGTTCAATCACTTCCTAATCAAATTTAATTTGTGCGATCAAAAGCCAAATTATTATATTATATTTTACCATATATTTTAGGCAATGTCAACATCATAGCAGTATAATTGTGAGCAAAAATTGAAAATTCGCACAAAATCCCCCTTTTTTTCAAAGGGGGATTCTGAATTTATCACATATCAGATATTACATTTCGATAATGACATCATTTTCAGCCTTGAGGATAGAGTCAAGAATAAGCTTGCCCTCAATCTTCTCGCCGTTTACTGTAACGCTCTTAACACCATGCTCGGAACCGTTGGGGTTCTTAACTGTAACATGGAGCTTCTTGCCGCGGAAGGTCTTTTCCATTGTGTATTCCTTCCACTCGGAGGGGATAGAAGGATCAATAACAAGACCCTTTGTTTCGGGGTTAAGACCGAGGATACCCTCTGTTGTACCTACCATAACAGTAGAAGCTGTACCTGTCAGCCAGTGAACGTGCGCACGACCTGCGAAAGGAGAATCCTTACCCTCAACGAACTGACCGTATACATACGGCTCAAGCACTCTGTGCTCTGCATTGTCGTTGTAGGTCGCGGGAGCTGCCTCTGTCCAGTACTGGTAAGCACGGTTGCCGTGACCAAGCTTGGACTCTGCAAGGATCAGCCAGCCCTGAGGCTGAGAGAAGATACCTGCATTCTCCTTGGTGCACTTGTTGAAGCACTGCATCAGCGCGCCGTTGAAGCCGTGATTTACATAGGGAGGATACATAACCATTGCGCCGTAGGGAGTGTTCAGCTCTCTGTAAACGCTGTCCATAGCCTTCTCCTGCTGCTCCTTTGTACCGAAGTCGGAGATTACAGACCATGACTGGGGGTTCAGCCACATTGAAGCCTCGGGATCTGTTCTCTGACCGATAACAGTACCGTCCTCCTTGTAGCCTCTGATCCATCTGTCCTCGTTCCAGCAAGCGGAAAGGATCTCGTCCAGCTTAGCGCCGATCTCGTCGAGGTACTTGATGTAATCTGTATCATTCTTTTCAACTGCGTATGTGCGCAGGATCTTGATAGCATATACGAGCTGGAATGCAACGAATGTGGACTCGCCCTTCTTGCCGAGGCGCAGACAGTCGTTCCAGTCAGCGTGCAGACCTGCAGGCATACCGTGGTTGCCGAGGTGGTTCATGGAGAAGTCGATAGCTCTCTTAAGGTGATCGTAAACAGTGCCCTTCTCGCCGTCGTTAGCGTAGAGGATCTCCTCATCGAGGAATGCGCTGTCGCCGCTCTCCGAAACATACTTGTAGATAGTGGGGAACAGCCACAGAGCGTCGTCCGCACGATAGCTGGGGTGACCTGTTTCCTTTGCGTAAGCTGTGTTCTCGTCCTCCTCGTCGGGGTGGTTCTCCTGACCTGCCTGATGTGTGTACTTAACGAGGGGCAGACCTGCGCCGTTTGTAACCTGTGCGGACAGCATGAAGATGATCTGCTGCTTGGCCATCTCGGGAGCGAGGTGAATGATGCCCTGAATATCCTGAACTGTATCACGGTAGCCGAAGCCGTTTCTCAGACCGCAGTACTGGAAGGAAGCTGCTCTCGACCAGATAAAGGTGATGAAGCAGTTGTATGCATTCCATGTATTTACCATGTTGTTGAAGTTCTTGTCGGGAGTGTTTACCTGCAAATTAGCAAGCTTTGCGTGCCAGTATTCCTTCAGCTCCGCAAGCTCCTTCTCAACTGTACCCTTAACATCGTACTTAGCGATAAGAGCGCTGATCTCAGCCTCTGTTCTTGCGCCGCCGAGAACGTATGTCAGCTCCTTTGTTTCGCCGGGCTGGAGAACGATGTCGCTCTGCAGTGCGCCGCAGGAGTTGGTGTTGTAGTTCAGATCGCCCTTCAGACCTTCCTCGATGCCCTTGGGGTTAGCATAGCTTCTGTAAGAGCCTACAAAGCTATCTCTGTCGCCGCAGAAAGCGTCAGCCTTAGCCTGTGCAAGACCGAGGAAGCGTCCGCTATGGGGATTGTACACCTCGTTCTGCATTTGGTGGATATAGTTGCCCTTGAAGTATGTGCGTGTGATAAACAGTGTGTACTGCAGGTTTACCTGATCCTGCTCATAGTTGGGATCGTTAACGAACTCGCAGTAGCCTGTAACGTTCAGCTTTCTGGGCTTTGTATCGTTGTTTGTTACCTTGGCAGCCCATACCTCGTATGTAGCGTCCTTGGGAACATAGTAAGTAACCTCGGACTTGATGTCCTTGTACTCGGAAGTGATAACAGTGTAAGCTGTACCGTGACGGCACTCGCTCTTATACTCGTCGAGGGGCTTGCATACGGGAGCCCAGGAAGCAGACCAGTACTCGTTTGTGTCAGCGTCCTTGATGTAAACGTAGCGACCGGGCTGATCGTTTGCAACGCCGTTGAAGCGATAGCGGATAACACGTCCGTTAGCGCCGCTCTTTACGAAGCTGTAGCCGCCGGCATTATTGGAGATGATAGCGCCGTACTCGGGAGAGCCGAGATAGTTTGCCCACGCAGAGGGAGTGTCGGGGCGGGTGATGACATACTCTTTGTTGAGTTCGTCGAAATGACCGTAGTTCATTGGTATTTCCTCCATTTTTTATATTTGCCGAGTTCAGACCGCTCGGCTTCTTTTGCTGTACTTATATTATATCAGTAAATCGTTTACATTACAAGGGCGGTATTTTGCATAAATTTTTCGTTTGTTTTTTGGGCAACTGGCACAAACGATACATAAAAAGCGAAATTCGTTACTTTTTATCTGTTATGTTCACTATCATGTTTATGATATTATATAAATTCTATCATATAATCATAGAATAAGACAAGTTAAAATATATAATGAGGTGATGACAATGGACAAGTTAAAAATTACAAAGCGCTCGGGGCTGAAAGGTGAGGACGGCTACAAGACCTTTTCTATCCGCGTAAGAGAAGATATAGTTGACGAGCTGGATAAGCTTGCAGCGGAAACCAACCGCTCGCGCAACGAGCTTATCAACAAAATGCTGGAATTTGCTATAGAAAACTGCGAAGTAACCGACCCGAACAAGTAATTGACACAACGAAGCCCCGAGAGCGATCTCGGGGCTTTCAGACCGTCGAAAAAGTCCCGTTGGGACTTTTTCGCCGAAACATCCGCACTGCCCGCACTCGCTGGCGGCATAGCCGCCAACTCGCACAGTTGTGCGGATAGAAGTGTTTTTTGGTGTGGCAAAGCCACACCAAAAAAGTTATCTAAAAAGCTCGCTCCGCGAGCAAAAACATAGTTTTTCGACAAGCTGGAAGCCCCGAGAGCGATCTCGGGGCTTTTGATCTTTTTGGTTATTCACCCAACATTCTGTCCAGCAGCTCTATAGGAAACGGCGG
Source organism: uncultured Ruminococcus sp. (assembly GCA_964435155.1). Lineage (GTDB taxonomy): Bacteria > Bacillota > Clostridia > Oscillospirales > Ruminococcaceae > CAG-115. The sequence goes on from CAYSYF010000067.1 coordinate 7,599, forward strand.
CTGAGCCAAAGGCTTTGCCGCTATGCTCATGAGCTTCAGTGGGCTGTCATCGGCGGCAATGCGGTTGGAGCTGAGCGCTCCGCAGCGGCGGCAGCGATGGATTATCGCCCACTCACCGTTTTTTCTTACCCATACCGCCACAGCGTCCATGACCGAGCCGCAGTCGGCAGCGCGGTCGCCCGGAACGATATCAAGGTGAACACTGCAAAGGCATTTGGGGCAGTGATTGCGATTTTCCGTACCGCCGCCGTCAAGCGGCACAACAGCACCGCACGCCTTGCAGATAAATGAGTTTTCCAATGTTATTCCTCCCAAAATTCAGCGAACTTCGCGGGAGGTCATGCGTAGAGTGATTTGCGCAGCCTCCCGGCTTACGCTATCACCTTAGAAGTAATAATAATCAAACAAATTTCCTTTCATTTATCAATTTTCGGGAACCAGTACGGCATAGTTGCCGTCCTCTCTGAGATAAACCACATTAACAAGACCCGACTCAGCATTCTTGAACATAAAGAACGCATGACCCAGCAGGTTCATCTGCAGGATAGCCTCGTCAACGGTCATGGGCTTCAGGGCGAAGGTCTTGTAACGAATTACTTCATAATCCTTCTCCTCTGCCTCCGCGTCAGGCTCAAGATCAACGAACGCGTTAGCGCGCAGGCTCTTTTCAACCTTGGTCTTCTGCTTTCTGATCTGACGAATGATACGATCGATAGTAACATCAAGAGCGTCATTCTTGTCCTTTGCCGACTGCTCTGCACGGTAGATGATACCGTTATACTTTACAGTAAGCTCAAGCAGGATCTGCTCGCGGCGCTCCGCCAGCGTCAGCTTAGCCTCTGCCTCTTCGGGGAAGAAGCGGTCGAGCTTTGCGTTCAGCCTTTCAACAGCGTAATCTGTGAACGCCTGGGAAATGGTTAGTTTTTTAGCTGTAATAGTTACTTTCATTCAAATCATCCTCTCGAGGTTTAATAGCGGATAACCGCCTGAGAGCTCGTTTCCGAATTCTCTCTGTTCTCATTTTAGCATATTTGCCCGAAATATACAAGTGTTTTTCACAAATTTATTGAATTTTAAACAGTTTTCACAAAACTTTCAACCTAAGATATGCAACAATACAAAATTTTCGTCTGAATGAATAAAAAAGAGCGGCAACGCTTATCCGTGTACCACTCTTTTTATGATGTCAACGGTTACTCGTCAATCGCCAAGAACACCGCAGGAACGGGGCTTTCTTCAAGGTTGCGGTCTGAAAGGAACAGACCGTTCTCGTGGGCGTTCATAATTATCATCATCTTGACCAAAGACGAGCACTGCATATATCTCTGCCAGTTCGGGACAGATTTAAGGTGCGGCGGCAGCTTCACAGAGTTTTCGAGCAGGGCTTCAAATTCCTTGCCGAGCCTTTCTGTGATCTCATTGCTGTATTCATCAGACAGCTTATAAAGCTCCCAACGGTCATTCATTTTAATAACGGGTATGCCGAGCATGACCTTGCCGCTGTCGTCCTGTGTAAGTATCCCGAGCTTTATGAGTCCCTCAATATTGTCAAAGCAATGCGCGTCGATAACGGGAAGCTGCTCTTCCTTGCCTGCATAGACAGCATACAGCATTTTAGTAAGCGTCGTTGTGTCCATAGAATGCTTTACATATCTTATGTCGCTCCAGCCGTGATACGCTTTACCCAACATCGTATCGTAGGAGGAAAGGCTCACCGCTTTATGTCCGTCATAGTTATCAAGTCCAACATCATATTCTCCGTCAATATAATACCGCTTGTACCAATATGTTCCCGACCAGTCGTAATCCGCAGGATAGCGGCTGCCCATAGCGTGCCATTTGCCGCCGTTGGGTCTGTCGGCAAATTCCTCAAAGCTCCACTTTCCTATCTTGCTTTCGGTAATGCTGTTGATGCCGTGAAGCACGGTTCTGACAGCGAAAAAGCTGTCAAGCTTCGTCGCTGCGCAGCGGGTCTGCTGTTTGTAATAGTCCTGTTCGTGAAGCTCGGCAAAGCCACGCTCCATAATTTCCCACACAGCCTTATAATGTTTATCTGCAAGCTCTCTTTCAAGCTCGATATTGGCAGTTCTGTCATGCTCATCAAAAATGATAAAATCGGTATACACCTTGTCGCCTGTGCGCTTCATAAGCTCACCCATAACAAGCTTTTCAACTATCGGTTCGATATAGGCGGTAGAAATCCCGATCGCCCCCGCAAGCTCGGGAATCGTAACAGGCTTTTCGTAGGCAAGAACCAGTAAATTCATTTCGATCTTGCTGCTTCCGACAAGAGAAAATGGCTCGTCGTTTATGCCCGAACGTCCGCTTATGGACACCCAAAGGGTCTCAGGCTCATAGCTCTGCTTTGTGTAATTCTCCATAGTGAGATCCTTTCTGATATGCTTTCTTCCTGCGTCAAGACGGGATTTGACGGTGTTTTCGGGAATATTCAGCGCAGCCGCGATCTGCTTTACGCTCTCTCCATGCATATAGTACCGCACCATGACCTGTCGGTATAATTCGGTCAGATTTGCAAGACAGCGGCGGATATTTTCGGCGTCCTCCGAGTGCTCGATCTGCTCGGAGATATCATCGCAGACAGGGATTTCACCCACCATGTCAATGCTCACAGTACCCTTGCGGTATTTTCTGCGGAGCATATCGTAATACTTGCGGTGGAGCACCGTGACAAGCCAGTTTTTAGGGTTGTCGATCTGCTTGTTCTGATGGATAGCCACAAGCGCCGCAACCAGCGTTTCCTGTACCAAGTCCTCTGCGTCCTCGATATTATTTACCTTATACATTGCCGTCTGCAACAGGTAATCAGCATATTCTGTAAGTTCGTTCTTGTTCATCTGAACACCTCGTTTGAAAGCTTTCATCTATATAGTCGCAGAGCTTGGCAAAGGGTTTGGCGGTTTTTTCAATAAGTGAACCCCGCAGCGGCGAAACGGCGGGGTTAAAAATCTTATTTTTGCATTAAAAGCTGACGTCCGTTTGTTATATCCTCACAAACTCTGCTTTTCTTTCTCGGAATACCGCACGATAGGTAAAGCCTGCGGCTTTCAGTATCTCGGTCGCCTTGTCGAAGTCGTATGCTATATGCTCGCCCTTGTGTCCGTCCGAGCCTACTGTGATGATCTCGCCGCCAAGCTCGCGATAGCGTTTAAGCACCTCGGGGTGTGGGTGCGCCCAGCCAAGCCCGTATTTCAGACCTGCCGTGTTCAGCTCAATACCCTTGCCCATCGAGATAAGCTTTTTAAGTATCTCGTCCATCATGTCGGAATACTCCGAGGGGAGATAGCTTTTAGCGTCGCTGTATCTTACCACATAGTCAAGATGACCGTATACATCAAAATCATCAAACGCTGCGATATTGTCCAGAATGCTCTGAAAATACTTGCGTATACCCTCTTTGTCGCCCAGCTTGTCGAAATAGCCCGGGTAATATGGGTCAATACCGTCCACAAGATGCGACGAGCCTATGATGAAATCAAAGGCATACGCTTTTGTGTACTCATACAGCCGCGGCGCAAGATAAGCCATAAGCCCAAGCTCCACGCCGAAAAGCAGCTCTATCCTGTCGGAATACCGCTCCTTTGCGGAGAAGAGCGCTTCTCTGTACGCTGCTGTGTCGAGCTGAAATTCTCCTGTGGGATAGTCCATATCCATGTGCTCTGTGATACACAGCGTTGTCAGTCCTGCTGAAATGGCAGCTTTTACCGCATTGTCAAGGCTCTCCTCGCTGTCGGTGGAGAATGATGTGTGTACATGAAGATCAGCTATTATCATTTTCCTGATTCCTTTGCTTGTACATTCTGTAGTATTCTCTGCTGTAAAGGAAGAATGCCATAGCATTGAACACAAACATTATAGCGATCATTATAGCCGCCGCCCATGTCGCGATATAAGGTGCGCCGATAAGCACTATAACAAGTATATAGAACACTATCGTAGATACCTTACCAAACCATTTTGCTCCGCCAAGATCCTGACCTTTTTTCAAGAACAGCAACGCCATAATAAGCATCGTTATCTCCTTGATCACAATAAGCATAAACAATGCAGCAACCGCCCACCATATCTCATTGTATCTGATAACAAGGCAGAATACCACAGCCGCCTGCGTAAGCTTATCTGCGAATGGATCGAGAGCCTTGCCAAGGTCGGTTATCATATTGAATCTGCGGGCAATGATGCCGTCAGCGGCATCGGTAAGTCCCGAAATTACAACTATTATCGCTGCAAGCAGATAGCCGTTGGTCCTCTCCATAAGCGCATTATCGCTCTGGATCATGCCGTCCTCCCATAAGAATACATACACGAAGCATGGGATAAGCGCTATTCTCGCAAGCGTCAACAGATTCGGAATTTTTGTGATATCCCGAATATCCAGTTTCATATTATCACCTCTGATAACTTATGTCTGATGCAATCATTCCTCGTCCTTCTTTGATGCTTCTGCCTGAGCTTTTTCCTGCTGTTCGCGGATTTTATTCATCATTTCTTCGCGCTCGTGCTGCTTCTTAAGCAGCTCAAAACGCTCGGTGAAATCCTTCAATTTCATATAGCGAGCGGTAACGTCCTTGCTGCGCTGCAAGATACGCTCCTTCTCCTCCTCACTGTAGGTATGCGTGGAGGGATCCTGCTTTTTTGCGATCGCTTGTTTCTGCTTCTCCATTTCCGCCATTTTCTTATAAGCCTCATTAAGCTTTTCCTTGGCAGCCTTTATCTCGGCTCTGCGATCCTCTGCTTCAGCCAGCTTTCCCGCTGCACGATCTGCCTCGATCTTAGCGAGTATCTCCTCTGATTTGACCTGTATCTCCTGATCCTTTTTCTTCTGCTTTGTGTCTTTGCTCATAGATATTTCCTTTCCTGCCGAAATCGGCAAACCCTTGATCCTACACAACTATATGTCATCGCCTATCGGTTATTACTGTAAACGATATTCATTCTCCGATAATAACACATAGTAACACATTATATTTTATTATATCACATTTTTCACGTCTATGCAATATTTTGCCTCACAAAAAAGACTGTCTATATTTAGATTTTTTTACAAAACACAGATGCCGCACTTTCCATGCGGCATCGCAGCTTGTCGAAAAACTATGTTTTTGCTCGCGGAGCGAGCTTTTTTGATAAC
>CAYSYF010000068.1:0-12424 GCA_964435155.1 uncultured Ruminococcus sp.
TTATTATACCATGAAAGCAAACGCGAAGCGTTTGAGTGCCGTCAGGCACAGACGGCGACAGCCGTCCTTTCAGCCGTTCAATAAAAACAGCGCAATTGCTGTAAGCAATTGAAATAAGCTGTTTTTATTATACCATAAAATGAAAACGTTTTCAAGAGCTGACTTGCAATTTTTACATCATTTTTTTCCAAAAACCACAGCCGCCGCAAAAGCCGCCATATAGTCAAAGTCCGAGTAGCCCTCATAAAGCCGTACGGGAAGCTCCATAGGCTCACACAGACCGCTGAGCGTATGGATAGCGCGGTTCAGCGAAAGGGTTATCATATCCGCTGTCTTTGATGTGACCGAAACGGTGTTCCTGCCGCTTATCCCGCAGGTTATCACAGCGTTTCCGTGAAGCGCAGAAAGATCGATATCAGCGTCTGCGTCAACTATCACAGCAAGCGCTGAAAGTCCCTCGGGAAGCCGCGCGCCCTCCCCTGCCGCCACTACCGACTGCTGTGCTGATATCTCGGTGACGTACCGCGCACATACGACCTCGCACCGAGGAAACACCTCACCCGACAGCAGCCCTGAGATATTCACCTGTCCTACCGCGATAACAGTGTTCATAAGACCTCCAAAAAAATAAAGCCCTGAAAATAAAATTCAAGGCTTAGTTTTATCATTTTATCGCGAAAAAAACCGCTCAAATATTGGCAGAATATTTCTCCATTATTTTGACCGCCGTTCTGATGCCGTCAACCGCCGCGGACATGATACCGCCTGCGTAGCCTGCACCCTCGCCGCACGGGAAAAGGTTATCCGCACACTCGGCAAAGCCTGACTCGCCTCGCGGTATCCTCACGGGCGAGGAGCTTCGCGTTTCGATAGCGGTAAGCACGCTGTCGCTGTCCGAAAAGCCGCCTATGCGCCTGTCAAAATACTTTATTCCGCGACCCAGCGTGTCCGAAAGATGCTGCGGAAACAGCTTTCTGAGATCAGCGCTCTCAACTCCGAGCGGATAGGTCGGTGTCACGCGCCCGAGGGTAAGCGCTCCGCCGCTCCCAACAAATTCCCTCGTCAGCATTGCGGGAGCCTTGCCTGCGCCCTTTCCGAGTTCGTAGGCATTTTGCTCCAGCCTGTGTATGAACTCCGCGCCTGCAAGCGGCTCCTTGCCGAAATCATCGGGAGTAACAGACACCAGCACCGCGCTGTTGGCATTGTCACCTGCGCGGTCGAAATAGCTCATGCCGTTTGTGACGATAGTGGCGTTTTCGCTGGCAGACGCCACAACAAAGCCGCCGGGACACATACAGAACGTGTAAACTCCGCGCTCACCCTCACGGTATGAGAGCTGATACTCCGCAGGCGGCAGCGCAGGGTGACCTGCATATCTACCGTAAAGCGCGGTATCTATATCGGCTTGCAGGTGCTCTATCCTCGCACCGACAGAAAACGGCTTCGGTATCATCGTAACGCCGTTTCTCAGCAGCATGGAAAACGTATCGTGCGCCGAATGCCCCACAGCCAGCACAAGAGCGCCGCAGCGCTCCTCCGAGCCGTTTACGGTTATCTCGGAAATTCGCCCGTTTGAGAGCTTTATCTCCTCCAGCGGCGACAGAAAACGTACCTCGCCGCCGTATTCGATTATCTTTCTGCGCAGATTTTTGACCACCGCACGCAGCTTGTCAGTACCGATATGCGGCTTTGCCTTTGTCAGTATCTCCTCGGGCGCGCCGAACTCGCACAAGCGCTCCAGCACTCGCGAGCAGAGCGGATCGCCTATACGCGTAGTGAGCTTTCCGTCCGAAAACGTACCCGCGCCGCCCTCACCGAACTGTACATTTGTAGCGGTATTCAGCTTTCCGCCGTTCCAGTAGCCCTCCACAGCTTTTATGCGCTCGTCCATTGCCGCGCCGCGTTCAAGAACTATCGGTCTGTAACCGAACTCGCACAGCGTCAGTGCGCAGAACATTCCCGCAGGTCCGAAGCCTGCGATATAGATATCGCCCCGAAGCCTTTCGCTGCCGAAATCAACATTCAGCTCCGCTTCCTCATGAAGTCTTACGTTCTGAAGCTTCTGCGCAAGCTTTTTCTCCCTCGCACTGCTGTGAAGCTCCACATAGACAGAGCTTACAAAGCAGATATCGCGCCGTGCGTCCACCGAGGTCTTGTAAAGACGCGCAGTCTTTACCTCGTTTTTCGTAACAGAAAGCAAGGATAACGCCTTGCCTACAGCGTTATCCTTTGCCTCGTTAAGTCCTGTCTTTATCTGTGATACGATAAGTGCCATTTATCCCTCTTCCACTGCCTTAGGCTCGGCATATACAGTCGCCTTGTATGTGCCGGATACCCAGCATTTGCTCTTGGTGCCCTTCATCTGTATCGTCAGGGCAATGTCCTGTGTTCCGTCGCGAAGCGTCGTTCCAAGCAGGTTTGCGGTTGCAAAGAAATCGTCAGCGGTAAGTGTGCTGAGTATCTCGGACGGTCCCATGACGCTTATCACAAGCTCATTCGTTATGAGCGAAACATTATAGTTGTCGGGAGCGTTAGTGATATTGATATTGTCAATGGTGAAGTCCAGCTTGCCGTAATCCGAAATATCCCACACGATGCGTGCGTTGTTGTTGCCCGAAAGGTTCTTGTAGCCCTCAGGAAGCGTTATCGGGATAGTTACCGTCTGATTAAGCTTGATGTCCGAAATATCAATAGTACCGATCTCCAGAACACTCAGGTGATCGATAGAATCATCGGGAGCCGCAACAGTGATAGTGGACGGCTGTATATCGAATTTAAGGCTGTCCGTATCAAAATAGCTCGGCACATTCGAGAATGCAAATGTAAGCGGAAGCTCCTTCTGCTTATAGATCGGAATATATACCGAGATATCCTCTGTGCTGAGAATAAGGTCGTCGTTTACTATCCTTGCACCGTTAGTGCCGTAGATGAAGATCTCGCTCTGGGTATCGTGGGACTCTGCGATAAGCCCTGTGTATACAGAGCGCGCCTCTATGCGGTCTATCTTATCAAGCACAGACGCCGAGCCTGTGATAGATACAGTCGCAGGCGAAGCCACTATCTCGTCAACATAATAGCCCTCAGGCAGGCTGAGGCTGGGAGCTGTTCCCTCTACCTCAAATTCGCGCGTCACGATCTCTTCGATCTCAATAGTAACAGCACGCGGATTTGTGCTTAAAAGAGTGAAATCGCTGTTTGTTTTAGCCGAGATATTTACAGGCACGCTGTAAGTTCCTGCCGTCTTTACCGAGGACAGGTCAAGCGTTGCATAGAAATCATCGGCGGAAAGACCCGAAATATCATATCGCTTGCCCTCAATGCGGATATCGGCTGTTTCCTCAACAGCGTCAACGAGCTGCAGGTTGTTCTGAAGCATGAACTCCGTCACCTGCGTTTCAATGGTAATGCCCCTTATGCTTTCCTCGACAGTCGGGAATATCTGCACCGATACGAAAAACCACGCAGCTATCGCAATAACAAAAGACAGCAGTATGGATTTGTAGTTATTCTTGATATTATTGAATATCTTCTTGAAAAAATTCATCTTGCCGCCCCCTTAATTATCCGCGCTCGGAGCTTCGGGCTTCGGCTTGCGTGTACGCTTCTTTATTTTCGCTGCGCCCTCGGGCATCTTCCTGCGAAGTATCTTTATCAGCGCTTCCTTTGAAAGTCCGCGTGTAAGCTGTCCGTTCTCCGCAACCGAGATAGTGCCCGTTTCCTCGGAAACGACAATAACAAGCGAGTCCGCGTTCTCACTCATACCGATAGCGGCTCTGTGGCGCGAGCCGAGATCGCTTGAAAGATACTGATCCTTATTTGTATTGGGAAGGAAGCAGCCTGCCGCATAGATACGGTTGTCACGGATTATGATAGCGCCGTCATGCAGCGGAGCCTTGTTGTAGAAAAGATTGCAGAAAAGCTCAGGCTCGGGAGCGGCATTGATTATAGTGGATTTTTCTGTGATGTCGCCAAGCTTTGTCTGACGCTCCACAACTATCAGCGCACCCGTCTTTGTCATGTGCAGACGTTCGCAAGCCTCTGCGATACCTGCAATAGCAGCCTCGCGTGCGGCGCTGCTCTCCGCGTCGCTGTCAGAGCCAAGCGTGATATTCGGAACCTTTGCGCGTCCCACGCGCTCCAGAATACGGCGAAACTCAGGCTGGAACACTATGACGATCGCGATAATTCCCACCTGGAAGAAGTTCTCGAAAATAAAGCTCATTACCTTTAGCTGACAAACCTGTACTACCATAAACATCAGCACAAGGATAAGGATACCCTTCATAAGCAGTTCGGCACGGGTCTCCTTCATCAGCTTCAGCACCATATAGATAAGGTAGGTGAGCAGAAATATATCAATAACGTCAAATATCGTAATGGACATCACCACTCGGGCAATGTTCTGAAAGATATCCGAAATATATGTCATAACGTCCAACGTTTTATCTCTCCTTTTTATGTATTGCGCAGAGGTCGCAGTTTCCCCACACTACCCCCATAATATATATTGTAGCACAATTTTCAATAATTGCAAGAGATTTTGCACCAATTTCCGAAATTTTGCAAAAAAAATTACGGCAGAACATCGGTTTCTGTCGTAATCGTTTAACTATCACTTTCCTGCCAGCTTCAGAGCATACTCCGCTGCCTCGTCAAGAGTACCCTGCGGAAATGCGGAATAGTCTGCATCATTGGGATTTTCGAGGAACTCGGGCACGAGGAAAACATTCATTCCTGCCTGAGCCGCCGCCATGTCCTCTGTCACATTGTTGCCTATCATAATGCACTCGGCGGGGTCTAAGGACAGCTTTTCCATGATCTCCTTGTAGTATGCGGGGTTAGGCTTGCAAAAGCTGCTGTTGGAGTAGTCCGTTATATGCTCAAAATCGCTGTAATCAAGCCCTACCCACTTAAGGCGCGTTCTGAACGCATCGGTCGGGAATACAGGGTTTGTCGCAAGCACAAGGCGCAGGTCCGCGGCTTTAAGCTTGTCTATCAGCGCTCTGCGGCTGACATCGTATTTCAGCACGCTTTTAACGCCGTCAAATTCATTGGTGTAGAACTCGTCGCACAGCGGCTTTGCATCGGGAAGTCCTTTAAGCAGCTCACGGAATATCTCCCAAAATATCTCGATATTCAGGCGCGAGCCATCATTTTTTATCATGCCCTTGGTGCCTGCCCATATAGCCTTTACGGTGTCGTCGGGCTGATATCCGAGGGGCGCAAGCTTTCTGCACAGCGCTCCGAAATATGCCTTTACGAAATCCTCCTGAAACAGCGGAAGAAGCGTTCCGTCAAGGTCAAACATCACTGTCTTTATCATTTTTGTTCTTTTCCGCCTTTCGTCTTGCTATTATCGCACGCTGGCGCTCCAGCTTCTTTTCGTAGGAAGCCACTGCGTCATCATCTGCGCGGTATATCGTCCTTGCAGCAACGCAGGACGTTTCCCCAGACTTTTTACAGCTCAGCTTTATAAGAAATCTGCCGTGCTGCTCGCACTCCGCGATGTTGGACTTTCGTCCGCCGCCGAAGGACAACCATTCGCCAGGCTTCATTATCTCCTGACAATCGGGACAAGGGATATTCCTCACGCGCGCATCGTACAGCACCTCGCGGTAATCCTTTATATTCTTCACAACATCGCGGCGAAGCGGTATCCTCGCGCCTGCGGACATACAGCTATACTCCGCAAGTCCCTTCTGCATATCCAGCCTGCGGCATACCTCAAATGTAAACCACGCGTCGTTCATCGCGTCATGAGCCTGCGCGTCCATAGGTATCTGAAGCCGCTCCACAGCGTCGGACAACGACCACTGCGCGCGCTCGTTGTCGATCTGATTTTTATATATCAACTGCAAGTTGATATAGTCGCTGCCCCATGACGGGTCAAAGCCGTGCAGCGCCATGTTGTCGGACAGCATTGCAATATCGTCAAAGCCCCATGTGATAAAGCGGAAATCATCGCCGCACCACTCCTTAAAGCGCGTGAACGCCTCAGGGAACTTCTCGCCTGCTTTAAGCTGCGCGTTGGTGATGCCCGTTATCTTCTCAACGTGACGGTTCATCTTTCTGTAATACTTCGGCGCGATGTTTATCTTCAGCTTGTCGATGTAGCTGAAGCTGTCATCGGTCTTTACCGCGCCGATCTGTATTACCTCGCCGCGGAGCATCACAGGCGACTGCACGACGTGCGCACGGTCAAGCGCCTGATTCCACTCCATGTCTAAAATAATATAGTTCATTCAATAACCTTATTTCTATCCGTATAGATCAAAGCATAAGCTTTCCGCCGACATTCTCCTTGCGCCACTCTACGAACTCGTCATAGGTACCCATGCGGTCGAAGCAGCCTGTTTCGTTTATTTCAATGATACGGTTAGCCGCTGTCTGAAGTATCTCGTGGTCGTGGGAAGCAAACAGGATATTGCCCTTGAACTCGGACAGACCGTTGTTTACGGCTGTAATGCTTTCAAGGTCAAGGTGGTTAGTGGGACGGTCAAGGATAAGCACGTTGCTCTGGAACAGCATCATGCGCGAGAACATACAGCGCACCTTCTCGCCGCCCGAAAGCACGTTTACAGGCTTGAAAACGTCCTCGCCGCTGAACAGCATACGTCCTAAGAAGCCGCGCAGATAGCTCTCTGTTTCGTCCTTGGAGTACCGGCGCATCCAGTCGAGGATAGACAGCTCGCAGTCGTTGAAGAACGTGCTGTTGTCGTTGGGGAAGTAGCTTACAGATGTAGTGCTGCCCCACTTGTAGCTGCCCTCGTCAGGCTCTAATTCGCCCATCAGTATCTTGAACAGGGTGGTAACGGCGATCTCGTTGTTGCAGATAAACGCGATCTTGTCGTTCTTGCCGACGGTGAAGCTTACGTCGTTCAGCACCTTTACGCCGTCAACCGTCTTTGAAAGACCTGTCACCTGCAGGATATCCTTACCCACCTCGCGCTCCATATCAAAGCCGATGTAGGGGTATTTTCTTGAAGAAGCGGGCAGCTCCTCAACGGTCAGCTTGTCGATAAGCTTTCTTCTCGAAGTAGCCTGCTTACTCTTGGATTTATTTGCGGAGAAGCGTGCAATGAAGTTCTGCAGCTCCTTTATCTTCTCCTCTGCGCGCTTGTTCTGCTGCTTTATCATGCGCTGGATAAGCTGCGAGGACTCGTACCAGAACTCGTAGTTGCCGACATACATCTTTATCTTGCCGTAGTCGATATCAACGATGTGGGTACATACGTTATTGAGGAAGTGACGGTCATGCGATACAACGATAACTGTGCCAAAATACTCCGCAAGGAAGTCCTCCAGCCACGAAACCGCGTCAATGTCGAGGTGGTTCGTAGGCTCGTCCATCAGGATTATGTCAGGATTGCCGAAAAGGCACTGTGCAAGCAGCACCTTTACCTTCTCGTTACCTGTAAGGCTCTCCATCTTCTGATAGAGTATCTCCTCGGGAAGTCCCAGACCTTGTATCAGCTTGGAAGCGTCAGACTCAGCCTCCCAGCCGTTAAGCTCTGCAAACTCCGCTTCAAGCTGAGCAGCCTTGTCGCCGTCCTCCTCGGAGAAATCCTCCTTTGCATACAGCGCGTCCTTCTCCTGAATTATGTCGTAAAGGCGCTTGTTGCCCATTATTACGGTATCCTGAACGGTATACTCGTCGTAAGCGTAATGGTCCTGCTTCAGCACGCTCATGCGAAGCTCCTCGGGCATTGAAACGCTGCCCTTTGTGGGCTCAAGCTCGCCGCACAGTGCGCGGAGGAATGTGGATTTACCTGCGCCGTTAGCGCCGATAACGCCGTAGCAATTGCCCGGCGTAAATTTAAGCTCAACATCTTTAAACAGCAATTGTCCGCCGAAGCTGATGCTGAGATCGGAAACTGTGATCAATGTATTATCTCCCTTCGGACGAATAAGTGAGGAATTAGGAGTGAGGAGTGAGGAATTTCGGTATCCGACTCCGTCGGATATATTTTTTATAAAACGACTTCGCCGTTACCCCTAACTCATTCTGCCATAACCGCTCAGATATTCTTATTTATTTTCTCTCATTGTTTTTGTAATCGATGATAACATTTTTCGTATTTCTTCACAATCGGCTATCATCGACTTAAATTCATTATCAGTCAGATATTCGCTGTCATGCAATAACTCTATCCAATATTCTGTCTCCGCACACTCTTTAAACGCAATATACATCTTTGATAAAAAATCATTTTTGCTTATGGCGCATTCCGCCTCGGCAATATTCGCGCCTATACTTGTGCCGCTTCTTAATATCTGTTTGGATAAAATCGTTTCCATTCTATACATTACATAAATACTTATATAATCTTACTATCCGTAGCGCAAATCTCTTGCTCTTATCATATACGATACTTTTCTGCATGACCGATTACAGAGAAAAAGCAAGGAGTGCAAGGCGGCGCAGCCGCTTTACAATACGTCCGACAGAGTCGGACACCTTAACTCCTCACTCCTAACTCCTAATTAAATTGCGGCAAACGCCTGCTCAATGTCAGCGATGATGTCGTCAACGTTCTCAAGACCTACCGAGAAGCGGATCAGACCGCCGTCAATGCCTGCCGCAACAAGCTGCTCATCGGTGAGCTGTCTGTGTGTTGCGGAAGCAGGGTGCAGCACGCAGGTGCGGATATCAGCAACGTGTACCTCGTTGGAGGCAAGCTTTAGGCTGTCCATGAACTTCACCGCTGTGCTTCTGCCGCCCTTGATGGAGAACGAGATAACGCCGCTCGTGCCGAGGGGCAGATACTTCTTTGCAAGCGCGTTCTGCTTGGAGGACGCGAGAGCGGGATATGTCACAAACTCAGCCTTGCCGCTGTTCTCGATATACTCTGCTACCTTAAGCGCATTCTCGCAGTAGCGCTGCATACGAACAGCCAGTGTTTCCAGTCCGAGGTTGAGCAGGAAGGAGCTGTGAGCCGCAGGATAGCAGCCGAAATCTCTCATAAGCTGCATTCTTGCCTTTACGATGTAGGGCGCGAATGCGTAATCTCTTGTGTATACTGTGCCGTGGTAGCTGTCATCCGGCTCTGTCATGCAGGGGAACTTGCCGCTCGTCCAGTCAAACTTGCCGCTGTCAACGATAACGCCGCCGCACTGAACCGCATGACCGTCCATGTACTTGGAGGTGGAGTGGATAACGATGTCCGCGCCCCACTCCATAGGACGGCAGAGGATAGGTGTTGCAAAGGTGTTGTCGATGATGAGTGGAACGCCGTGAGCGTGTGCTACCTTAGCCCACATCTCAATGTCAAGAACTGTAATAGCGGGGTTTGCGAGAGTTTCACCGAATACAGCCTTTGTGTTCTCCTTGAAAGCCGCTGCAAGCTCTTCCTCTGTAGCGTCATGGTCAACGAAGATGCACTCGATGCCCATTCTCTTCAGAGTTACAGCGAACAGATTGATAGTGCCGCCGTAGATAGACGCGGACGCGATAAAGCTGTCGCCAGCCTGACAGATATTGAGGATAGACAGCAGCGAAGCAGCCTGACCGCTGGAGGTGCACATAGCGGCAACTCCGCCCTCTAAAGCCGCGATCTTCTTTTCAACGCAGTCAGTTGTGGGGTTTTCAAAGCGTGAGTAGATAAGGCTCTTTGTGGGGTCATCAAATACAGCCGCAACATCATCTGTGGAGTCATAAACGTATGTTGTGCTCTGTACGATGGGCATTACTCTGGGCTCGCCGTTTTTGGGAGTGTAGCCCTCGTGTAAGCATTGTGTTTCGATCTTCATGATCATATCTTCCTTTCATAAAGTAATTTACAAATATACAGTATGAATTATAACACATTTCATTTCATTTTACAAGAGAATTTTTCAAATTATCCAATATGCCTAATATCGCTGTTAAAAACCGAATATTCCCATACAAAAACGCCATAATAGTACAGAAAAAATTTATGAAAAGAGGAACTGAATTGGCTGTAATACTTATCCGTGCCTGCATACTTTATGCGGTCATCACCTTTTCGCTGCGGCTCATGGGCAAGCGTCAGTTGGGCGAGCTTCAGCCGTCAGAGCTGGTAGTAACTATCCTTATCTCAAACATCGCGTCCATTCCCGTGGAGGACCCGTCAGTGCCGATGCTGATGGGAATTATTCCGATATTCACGCTGGTGTGCCTTGATGTCATCATGTCAACTATAATGATGAAGTCACCGCGCTTCAGAAAGCTTATCATAGGCTCGCCGAGAATAATCATTTCCGAAGGCATAATCCAGCAAAAGGAGATGCAGCGCCTGCGCTACACCGTTGACGACCTTGTTGAAGCCATGCGAGAGCAGCAGATATTCGACCTCGGCGAGGTATACTACGCGATCGTGGAAACCACGGGAAAGATAAACTTTCTGCAAAAGAAGGATTATCAGACGGCGCGGCGAATGGACGTAGAATGCGGCGGCACAAGCTGCGACCCGCCCTCCGTCATAATCCGCGACGGCGTGGAGGACGACGAGCAGCTTGGACTGCTCGGACTGGGACAGGGCTGGCTCAATCAGCAGCTACGCGAAAACAACGTCAGCAAAAAGGACGTGTTTTTGATGACTGCCGACAAGAACGGCAGCACTATCCTGATAAAAAAGGCGGTGGACTGAATGAACAGGCTTGCAGTAAGCATCTCAATACTGTCGATAATGACAGCGGGCTGCATATCCTCGGTCATTGCGACAAACAGCATAACAAATGACATGAGCCGCAATATCGACCTTATCGAGGAAAGCTTCCGCCGCGGCGAATACGAGCGAAGCGTGAGCTTTGCCGAGGAGCTTCAGGATATGTGGAACGACATGATGCATTACAGCATTTTGATAAACGACCTTGGTCACGCGGTAGAGATAACCTCCTCCCTCGCTGAGATAATCTCCTTTGCCGAGGCGGAGAACGACGAGATATACGCCTCCTGCGACCGCGCGCAGGCGCAGATAGAGATGTTCAGAGAAATGCAGACCCCGACGTTCTGGAAGATAATCTGATGACCTTATAAAAAATATCGCACGGCAGGGTACAACTGCTGTGCGATATTTTATATTATTTCAGCTTGATAGGTCTTAGTATCTCATAGCCGATACCCTCGGGATAGTGTCTTTGATAACACTGGCATTCGCTTTCGTTCCATGTGAACTTACCGCCGCGGTATTCCTTTTCAATATCGTAATTCCACGCGAGATCTTCGACTCTGCCCATGACCTCTGCGTTGTCACGCATAAAATCGTAGGGTGGGTGATAGAACACAAGATAATAGCTTGCAGGCATCTCCCTTATCTCAAACCCCTCAGGCACCTCACCCGAATAATCCGACGGAACGCCTGTTCCGTAGAAATAACGGCGCTCACCGTTTTCGTTGTAGTACCAGCCCGCTGTATGCCCCGTCACGATATAATCGCACACATTGCTCAGGCTGTTTATCACGCCGCACACCTCATCGCAGTCATGCTTTTCCCAGAAGTCATGATAGCAGTCCGCTGTCTTATCCCAAATACCGATGTATTTGTGCGCGGGAATGTATTCGAGGCGCACCATAGCCTCGGTCAAGGTCGTATAGCTCATTTCCGTTCCTCCTTTATAAAGCTCTTGATAATGCTCGGGGAAATATATCACCTTGTAAACGGGCAGTGAAACAGGCACAGGTCTTTTTCGGTACGCGGCAGGCGTACAGCCGAAAGCCGCACGGAAGGCTCTCGTCAGAGCCTCCTGTGAAGAAAAACCGTATCTCACCGCAATGTCAATGATACGCTCCTTTGTATCGCGGATATCCAGAGCGGCGCGCGCAAGCCGCCTGCCCGACGCATAGGACTTTATAGTCATCTTGCATATCCTGTGGAACTGCACAGAGCAGTAATACGGAGAATAGCCTATCTGTTGTGCAAGCTCGATAAGCGTGAACTGCTCTGTAATATGCTCCTCAATATAGTCGATGATCTTCTGCACAGCTTCATTCCATTCGTACAAGCTCTTTACCTCCCCTCGCAAATAAGTCTAACACATAAAGCTCCGAAAAATCTTGATATGAGTTGTGATCTTTTTATATATTTTAACATATTTCTCTGCACAGGTGTATAAATTTTAAATTTTCTCTTGACAAACGCTTTAAAGCGTTGTATAATCAAACTGTAAACTTAAATTAAATGCGTTGATGGGTGCGGCTGTGCCGCCATTCACCTGACCACCCTTTTCAGAGAGCTGCCGTTTGGTGCGAGGCAGTAAAGGACAAGGTGCATGATCCACCCGTAGCAGACAGCTCGAAAGCGGTTTTTACCGAAGAAGTAAGGCTGTACGGATTTCCACCGTTAAAGGGAAGTGCATTGCTTGATGTACAGAGGCTGAGTTTTGCGATATTATTGCCCTCTTTCCATCTGAACTGAACCAGTAAAAACAGACAATGACAAAAAGAACCCTCCTATGGTATAAT
>CAYSYF010000069.1:0-143 GCA_964435155.1 uncultured Ruminococcus sp.
ACAACGACAGCGATCCTGCTGATCCTGACGGTGACGCTGATGGCGAGCTTGATGATCCTGTAGACGATACAAGCGACCCTGCTGACGACACAGATCCTGTCGGTGATGATTCCAACAACGACAGCGATCCTGCTGATCCTGAC
>CAYSYF010000069.1:243-12361 GCA_964435155.1 uncultured Ruminococcus sp.
GGTGACGCTGATGGCGAGCTTGATGACCCTGTAGACGATACAAGCGACCCTGCTGACAGCACAGATCCCGTTGATGATGATATCGACGACGATCTTGATCCCGATGAGATCCCGCTCGTTGCTGAGTTTATAGATTCTTCTATTCCGCTTGGTGTTCAGCCTGATTTCAGTATCGACGATGCTCCTGTACCGTTTGATGACTTTAATGTTCCGCTTGCAGGAAGTGCTGATGGCGGATTTAACCCCAGCACAGGCGTAGCTTCTCCCGCTGCTATGGCACTTGCTGCGGCAGGTGCTTCGGGAATCCTGATGTTTGCTTGCGGTAAGCGTCGCAAGAACAAGGACGAAGACGAGAAGTAATACAATAAGCAGAAAGAGGCTCCTAACGGGAGCCTCTTTTTAATGCAATATAAAAGGCAGGAGCTGACTCCTGCCTTTTGTGTTTACTTGATTATCTTGCCGCGACCTTTTTCTTTTTTGAACTTTATGGGAGCTTCCTCGCCGCCCTTGTCCTCGAAAAGAACATCATCGTCATCGTCGTAGTCGGGCAGCTCAGGATTCTTTTCGCCCTTGGCTTCGTAGAAGGGATTGATGATAAGCCTCTGAATAGCGGGGTAGCAGGCGAACATTACCACCAGCCCAAGGAAACCGAAGGGGAATATCAGCGCCAGTATCAGCATAATGTACGGGAAGAACAGCACAAGTGTTGCATAGCCGATAAACAGAGCAAGGCAGATGAGATTACCCTTGAGATTAACAAATGCAAAGATAAGGGAATTTTTCAGTATCGCGGGCATTTTAAGGTCAAGTGCCGCTATCTGCGGATAAATGAAGAAATTCATCAGCAGGAAGATGACTTCTGCCGCCATTGTAAGAGCGTAGTACAGCCAGTAATTCTCCGCGTCGATATTTGTTGTGTAGAAGAAGAACGCATAGACCGCAAGAGCTATTGCCAGCACATCGAAAATACCGATAAGGAAGGATTGCTTGAAATTCTTCTTGAAGGCCTGCCAGAAATCGTAGAATACAAACTGTGGCTTTTCAAGGTAGATGTTTCGCATAAGTGTTGTCATTGCAGCGGTAGCAGGTCCGAATGTGACTATCGGAAGACAGAACAGGACATAAATGAAGTTGATGTACATCAGCGTCCAGAACTTATTTACGAAAGCATCGAAAAAGCGGAAGATGGTTTTTTTCTGCGGCGCTTTTTTTGCAACGCCTGAACCCGAGTCGTTATAGTTTGTAAATAAACCCATTTGTTATAGATCCTTTCAGCGACTTTTACATGAAACCCTGCAAGATAACGCCGATTATCATAATAACCGCAACGATCAGCGCGATAACACGCATTGCCGTCATCATTCTTTTTCTTTTCTTGTCAGTCATGCAGATCAAGTCCTTTCAAAATTATACATTACTTATTATATACCATCGCAGGAATAGTGTCAAGTAAAAAATGTGTTGATTTAGTGAAATCTTACTCAGTTGTGTTGTTTTCGGGGGATATATCTTCGCTTTCGGCAAGCTCTGTGATTATTTCTCGGATAGCTTCCACACCATCGCCCGTCTGAGCCGAAAACTCGATTATCGTGATATCCTCAGCGCAGGGAAGCTCCGTCATAAGCGCCTCTCTGCGTTCGGCACGCTGCTTTTTGGAGAGCTTATCCGCCTTAGTCAGCACCACAACGAACGGCAGCTCGCTGTCAATGAGGAAGTTTATCATCATGATATCGTCCTTGGTGGGGGGGTGGCGGAAGTCCACAAGCTGGAACACCAGTGCAAGCTCGCGGTCATCGTTCAGATAGCCCTCGATAAGCTCGCCCCAGCGCTCCTTTTCGGATTTCGACACCTTCGCATAGCCGTAGCCGGGGAGGTCAACAAAATGCACGTTTTCAAGCGAATAGAAGTTTATCGTCGCAGTTTTTCCCGGGACAGCACTGACCCTCGCCAAAGATTTTCTGTTGAATATCTTGTTTATCAGTGAGGATTTGCCCACATTAGACCGACCCGCAAATGCTATCTCGGTCTTTGTGGACTTAGGTATCTGCTTGAAGCTTCCGTAGGAAGTAAAAAATTCAGCTTTATTGAAATTCATGTGTCACCTATGCATTTTAATTTGCCGACAGCACGGGGAGCTTTTTGCCGTCTACGGCAGGCTCGCTGTTCAGCTTCTTTTTCTTCATGCTGCCTGTCTTTTTCTGAGCAACATTCGGCATTACGAGCGCTGCGTCGAGAACAGTCGCGATATCCTCTGCAACAACGAATTTTACGTTCTGCTTAACTACCTCGTCAAGCTCGTCGATGTCAGGCTCGTTCTCCTTCGGGATACATACTGTCTTAACTCCTGCGCGGTACGCAGCCATTGTCTTTTCCTTAAGTCCGCCGATAGCCAGCACCTTGCCGCGAAGTGTTATCTCGCCCGTCATTGCAACATCTCTGCGTACAGGGATACCGCTGAGCGCCGAAACCAGCGCAGTTGTCAGCGTTACGCCTGCGGAGGGACCGTCCTTAGGCACAGCGCCCTCGGGAGCGTGAACATGGATATCCTTGTTTTTGTAGAATTCCTTGTCAATGCCGTACTTGTCAGAGAGCGCTCTTGTAAGGCTCACGGCTATCTTTGCGGATTCCTTCATAACGTCGCCGAGGCTTCCTGTAAATTCAGTCTTGCCTGTGCCGTCAAGCACAAGAACTTCGAGCGGCAGCATAGTGCCGCCAACGGAAGTCCACGCAAGTCCGTTTACAAGACCCACCTCGTCCTGCGCTGCAAGATGCTCGGGCAGGTACTTCTTGACGCCGAGGTATTCGTTTATGTTAGCGTCGGTAACGGTCAGCTTCTTAGTTCCCGAAACCAGCTTCTTCGCAGCCTTGCGGCAGATATCCGCGATCCTGCGCTCAAGCTTTCTTACGCCTGCTTCCTTTGTGTAGAAGTCGATGATACTGTAAAGCGCCTTGTCTGTAACCTTAAGGTCAGCAGCCTTTTCGCCGTGCTTTTTGAGCTGCTTTGGCAGCAGGTGCTTCTTTGCGATATTGAACTTCTCCTCGCGAGTGTAGCTGTTCAGCTCAATGACCTCCATACGGTCGAGCAGGGGAGGAGATATGGTATCAAGCGAGTTCGCTGTTGTGATGAACAGCACATCGCTGAGGTCAACGGGAATTTCAAGGTAGTGGTCAACGAACGCGTTGTTCTGTTCGCTGTCCAGCACCTCCAGCATAGCAGAGGAGGGGTCGCCCTTGTAGTCGTTGCTCATCTTGTCGATCTCATCAAGCAGAATTACGGGGTTCATGGACTTTGCCTGCTTCAGCGCGTTTATCATACGGCCGGGCATGGAGCCTACATAGGTCTTTCTGTGACCGCGTATCTCTGCCTCGTCACGCACGCCGCCGAGGGAAACTCTCGCATAATTTCTGCCCAGCGCCTTTGCGATGGACTTGCCGATAGAGGTCTTTCCGACGCCGGGAGGTCCGTAAAGGCAGATTATCTGTCCCTTGATATCGGGGGCAAGCGCGCGCACAGCAATAGTTTCGGTGATACGCTCCTTGACCTTTGTAAGACCGTAGTGATCCTTGTCAAGCTGCTTTTGTACCTTGTCGATGTCAAGCTTGTCCTTGGTCCTTACGTTCCACGGAAGCTCCAGCACAGTGTCGAGGTAGCCGCGGATAACGCCTGCCTCCTGCGAGGAGTAGGACATCTTCATCAGCTTTTCAGCCTCTTTTACAAGCTTTTCGGTAACATCTTCGGACAGACCGAGGGCGGTGATCTGCTCTATGTAGCGGTCTACCTCCTCCTGAGGGCTGTCGCCGTCGCCAAGCTGACGGGAGATAACGCGAAGCTGCTCGCGCAGGTAATATTCGCGCTGGTTCTTGTCCACCTGCTCCTTTACCTGCTCCTGAATATCCATTTCGGTTTCGATAATTTCAAGCTCGCTTCTGAGCATTGCGATAAGCGTCTTTATCCTGTTGAGTGTACCGTTGGTTTCAAGCAGCTTCTGCTTGTCCTCAAGCTTCAGCACGACATTGAATACTACCTTCTCAAACAGCTTTTCGCAGTCCTCCTCACCAACGATGCTGTCGTACAGCTCACGCGGCATCTTTGGGGTTATCTGCGCATAGTCCATAAAAGCGTCCTTCAGCGCACGCTTGCAGGCAGTCTTTGTGGTGTCGGAGAGCGCAGTATTTCTGCTGCCTACCTCCTTGACCTCAAATTTCAGGTATTCCGTGCGGCTTACGGTCTTAACACGCTTTGCGCGGTACAGACCCTCCACCAGCACTCTTGTCGAGCCGTCGGGTGTAGTCAAAAGCTGTCTTACCTCTGCCACAACGCCCATCTCGTAAAGCTCGTTCATCTCGGGATCGGTGTTTGCAGGGTCCTTCTGAGCCACAAGAAAAATGTATCCGTCACCCTCTGTCGCAGCCTTCAGCGCGTTTACGGAGCGCTCTCTGCCAACGTCGAAGTGCAGCACCATGGACGGAAATACAACAAGACCGCGCAGCGATATCGCAGGCAGT
Organism: uncultured Ruminococcus sp.; assembly: GCA_964435155.1. GTDB lineage: Bacteria > Bacillota > Clostridia > Oscillospirales > Ruminococcaceae > CAG-115. The sequence continues at coordinate 4,750 of CAYSYF010000069.1, forward strand.
ATCTTATTATTTTTCATAATATCTTCTCCTTTCATTTTCTCTATCTAAGTCTGCGGAGCTACCGCATATCAAGTATCAAACGTAATTTTTTGCTCACTTTGCGGCGACTTGAGAAACAGCCTTTGCGCTAAGTAAACACAAATTATATTATATAACATTTCTTGTTTTTTTGCAAGCCTTTTATAAGACCAATTTATACGCTGAAAGCGCCCTTTTATTAGAATATAAGGTTGAATGTGAAGTAAAGGATAGGCTGATGCAGGATATATATCCATATAGTGTATCTTCCGACTGTCGCAAGCCACGGAATATGTGTGTTGTATATCCACTTGGGCAGGTCGCCGTTCTTTGCGTAAACGCCGAAGAAGCTTCCTGCAAAGAATACGAATATCCACGGCAGCAGAGGGAAGTAGTCGGAGGAGTAGAAATATGCGCTCTTTATGCCGAGCGGGAACAGAACTCCAACATCATAAGCCTTCTGAGGAATTTCGATAAGCGCAAAGCCGCCGAAGCCAAGGTAACCATTCTGAATATTCATCGTGAATATATACAGGAACACGCACACGGCGATACCTACGATAGAGGGTATCTTGGAGAGGAAGCGCTCACCAAGACCGTACAGCATCATACAAACGCCCATAAAGTGCAGAATACCGAACATTATCGTGCCGTAAGTAAAGAACGGCATGATGAACGTCATTATCATGCCTATGAAAAAGCACTGCACACCGCGCTTTAAATTATTGGACGAGTATTTGCAGACTGCGCCCGACAAAAACATGAACATTCCCGCAAAGATATCGCGGATAACGTCAAACCAGCTTTCAAAGAATATCGGAACATCTATCCCGTGCAGATATTTCAGGTCGTACATTGCATGGTACACCACCATGCAGATTATAGCGAAGCCTCTGAGTTCGTCAAAAAGCCCTACTCGCGAGGATTTTTTATTTGTAGCAGACATGGCTGTCCTCCTTAAAAAACGGTATCTTATTTATTTTATCATATTTCCGTAAAAATTACAACAATATCTTGAACAGTTTTAAGTTTTGTGGTAAAATATATATTGGATAAATATGATACATTCGATCTGAAAGGAAATAACTATGGAATACATCAGCATCGGCGGCGTACAGATAGAAAAGACCGCCGCACTTGCACCGATGGCGAGCGTTGCGGACAGAGCCTACCGCCTTATGGCAAAGGAATACGGCGCAGCTTACGTTGTCGGGGAGATGGCAAGCTGCAAGGGGCTTTGCTACAGCGACAGAAAAACAGCCGAGCTATTGACGGTAACTCCCGATGAGCGTCCCATGGCGGTACAGCTTTTCGGTGCGGAGCCGCCGTTTATGGCTGCGGCTGTGAAGATAGCCGAGAAATATCAGCCCGAGATAATAGACATCAACGCAGGCTGCCCCATGCCTAAGATAGTAGGCGGCGGTGCGGGCAGTGCACTTATGAAGACTCCGAAGCTTTTTGGCGAGCTTGTAAGAGCCGCTGTCGAGGCAACTGAAATACCCGTGACCGTGAAGATACGCAAGGGCTGGGATAAGGATAACGTAAACGCTGTCGAGATGGCGAAGATAGCCGAGGAAAACGGTGCAGCGGCGATAGCTGTCCACGGAAGAACGCGAGAGCAGCTATATTCGGGCACTGCCGACTGGGACATTATCCGCGCTGTAAAGCAGGCGGTCAGCATTCCCGTTATCGGCAACGGCGATGTTGACAGCGTTGAAAAGTGCGAGGAAATGTATAAATACACAGGCTGCGACCTTGTCATGATAGGGCGCGGCAGCTACGGCAGACCGTGGCTTTTCGGGCAGATAAAGGACTATTACGAGGGAAAGCTCGTCCGCCCCGAGCCGAGCTTTGAGGAAAAGCTCATCATTATGCGCCGCCATATAGGACTTTTAGTTGAGGACAAGGGTGAGCGCGTCGGCATGAAGGAGGCGCGCCGCCATGCCTCATGGTACTTGAAGGGAATGCAGGGCGCGGCGAGGTTCAGAAACCTCTGCGGCACTATGAATACACTTGACGACCTTGAAAGGCTCATAGAACAGATAAGAAACGAACAGGAGAAAATTTCATGAAGCAGCTTAACACCATGCTTTGCGCAGGCTGCGCATTTGATATAAGAAACGATCCGCTGATAATGGCGTTTTCGTGTATAGCAAACGGCTTTGAAGCCAATTGCCTGACAGGCTATTCAAGGATATGCAGGATACTGTTATCCGAGAACAAGAGCCTTTCGCAGTATCTTCACGATCTGCTTGTCTACGGAAAGCACGATTTTATCGAAAAGATAGCCAAAGCGCCTACACAAGCGCAGATAAAGGCGGTGGAGTTCGATCTTTGCGCGGTTAAAAAGCTGTCCGAGTACAGCTCCGAAAAGCTTAAAGCGGCAATGAGCGACCGTTGCGATGATGAGCTGTTAAAAGCGCTCCCCGATTATGAGCAGGGAGAGTTTAACTACACCGCCGAATATTTTATTGATTTTGCCGCAAAGCACGGCAGCGGTATTCTTGCAGGGTACAAGGCATTCAGCTTCAGCGAGGGCGAGCTTCAGCCGATAGACTCCACCGACCCGATACGGCTGTCCGACCTCAAAAATTACGAGGCTCAGCGTAATCAGGTGGTTGAGAACACGCTCTGCTTTGTAAGCGGCAAGCCTGCGCATGACGTACTGCTGTACGGTGATAGAGGCACAGGCAAATCCAGCACCGTAAAGGCGCTGCTGAACGAATACGAGAATCTTCGCCTTGTGGAGCTTCCGAAAAGCGAGATAGCTCAGCTTCCAAGGCTGTTTAAAGAGCTTCAGCGCAGTCCCTTGTACTTTATCGTTATGATCGACGATCTTACCTTTGCCGAGGACGACGATCGCTTTGGAGTGCTTAAGGCGGCGCTGGAGGGAAGTGCTGCGGCTCGTCCCGAAAACGTGCTGATATACGCGACCACAAACCGCCGCAGGATAATCAAGGACAGCTCCTCTGAACATCTCGGTGACAACGGCGCGAATGCCGACGCAGTTGACGAGAGCATGAGCCTTTCCGACCGCTTCGGACTGTTCGTGACCTTCGGCAGACCCACGCGCGAGGTGTACCTCGATATTGTAAAGAAGCTTGCAGCGGATAAGGGAATAGATATTTCCGACGAGAAGCTTTTTGCCGCATCGGAGCGCTTTGCGCTGCGCAGAAGCGGACGCTCGCCCAGAGTTGCGCGCCAGTTTATAGAATATCTCAGCGCACATATTGAACTTGGAATGGAGTATTGATATGAAACGTTTTTTACCGCTTTTAGCGGCTTTTTGCCTTGTTTTCACAGGCTGTAATACACCCTCGGAAGAGGAGAGCAGCTCGCTTCCCACCGAGATAATCGTATCAGACACAGCGCATGAGACCATCGAGGCACAGATCTTCCCCATAGAGATATGCGGCACAGAAATAAAGTCTGAAGCAAAAAAGGTAGTCAGCCTTTCGCCTGCGGTAACCGAGATTATCGCGGAGCTTGGCTTTTCCGACAGGCTTGCTGCAAGGAGTACCTACTGCGACTACCCCGAGCTTTCCGCGCCCACAGTCGGCAGCAGCGAAAACCCCGATATCGAAGCCATAACCGCGCTGAAGCCCGATGTTGTATTCACGCTTTCTGCGCTGTCCGAGCGCGATATCTACGCGCTTAATGACGAGGGCTGCGCTGTTATCCGGCTTAGCGTTCCCACAACTATCGAGCAGTACGGCAGGCTTTACTGTGACATTGCGTCGGCTTTTATGGGCGAGGAGGCTGCAAAGCCCTACGGCGACGAGGCGGTGAAGCGCCTGAAAGCAGCCGCAGAGGGCATTGACATCGGCAGCTTTATCTATGTAACGGACAAGCTGACAGCGGCGGGTGAGGGTACATTTGAAAGTGCTGTCCTCTCGCTTTGCGGAGAAAATGTCTGCACAGCCGAGGGCTATTCCGAGCTTCTCTCATTGGAGGGAACGGCTCCCGAATACATAATCGTCAGCGACAGCCTTACGCTGAGCGATATAAGCTATGACGAGGTGCTGTCTGTGCTAATCTACAACGGCGCGGAGGTAGTGTTTGTATCGCCGTCGAGCTTTGAGCGCCCGTCGCTCAGAACGGCTGATGTGTTCAAGCAGTTCAAAGATGACGAAACAACAGAGGAATAGATCAAAGGGCGGTATAATACCGCCCTTTATCCGTATCACATCGGTGTGATGATATATCCGTTCTCTCTCCAGTAGTCAATGACCCGCGGCAGTATCTCGGTATTTGTCTTGGATACGGCATGAAGAAGATAAACTGCGCCGTTATGTGATTTCGAGGTTATTTTCTCAAATGCCGCATTCGGCTCGGGCTGGTCATTCACGTCCCAGTCGGGATAGGCGAAGCTCCACAGCACCGTGGTGTAGCCAAGCTCTTTCGCGCACGCGAGAACGCGCTCCGAAAATTCGCCCATAGGCGGGCGCATGACGTACATCTCATAGCCGAAATTATCCTTCACATAGTTATGCAGCAGCGAAAGCTCCGCATAAAGCTCGTCGGGCGAGCATTCGGGCAGCGACGGGTGGCTCCACGTGTGGTTGCCGACGGTATGCCCCTCGTCTATCATGCGCTGAACGAGGTCGGGGTTCTTTACGCAGTAGTCATACGTCACAAAGAACACTGCGCAGACATTCTTTTCTTTGAGCGTATCCAGTATCTCGGCTGTGTAGCCGTTTTCGTAGCCCTCGTCAAAGGTGAGCCAAAGCCGCTTGTTTTCGTTCTCTCCGATGAACAGCGCGCCCTTGTCGCCGTATTCGCGCTGGCTTGATATCGCGCCGAGCGGTCGGTTGTCCTTGTCACAGTCAACACCCATGCCGTAGGCTATCTTTTCCTCGGAATAGTTGTATAAATAAGAATATTCGCTTGCCGATGCCGCGCTTGAAGCGAGAATGAGCGCGGCACAGAGCGTTGTCAAAAGCTTCATAAAAAATCATCTCCGCGATTAGTTTTGATCGCGGAGAAAATATTATTCCCAAATAAAAATGTAAATGATAAAACAAAAAAATGTCAGTCTTTTATAATGATTATCGGAATTGGCGGGCAGTTCGGGCGGTTTACGAACGGCATCTCCACCACGGTGTAACGGTTGCTGTCGATGGTGGGGAGATATTCCAGCAGTGCGTCGCGCTCCTCAAAGCCTGTTTCTCTGCCGTAGTAGATGATAAGCGACATGATACCGCCTCTTTTAAGCAGCTTCAGTCCCTTTTCGATAGCCTCGATACTGGTTTCCTTTTTCGTGAATATATTGTGATCGCCTTTGGGAAGCCAGCCGAAGTTGAACGTGATGAACGAAACAGAGCCTTCGTCAAAAAGCTCGTCCATCTCGCTGTGGCTCTGAAGCCTTACATCGGCACGGTGAGCCATGCCGTTTGCTTCAAGCAGTGCTTTTGTGCTGTCAACGGCGTCCTGCTGTATATCGAAGGCAGTAACTCTGCCGCTGTCACCGACAAGTTTGCACAGGTGCAGCGTATCGTTGCCGCGCCCTGCGGTAGCGTCGATACAGATATCGCCTTCTTTTACGCTCTCGTCGATAACGCGCTTTATGATATCAAGCGCACTGAATGAATTCATACGTCCCATTTAACTGACCTCGTTATACAAATAATATAATAATTATATAGTTAATTGTGAAAAAAGTCAATGCTAATTTTTAGAAGATTTTCACATTGCGGCGGTTGATTTTATTACACGTTTAGTGTATAATTTGTGTATCGTTGAAATTAAGTATGTAAGGACGAGTAACAATGGCATATATTCAAAGCTTTAGGCGATATGAAACAAAGTATCTTCTGTCAGAGTCGCAGTGCGAGGCGTTCCTTGCCGCCGCAAGCGAGTTTCTGATCCCCGATAAATACGGAGATTACACCATCTGCAATCTCTATCTCGATACCGAGGACTTTTATTTTATCGAGCATTCGCTTGATAAGCCCAAGTATAAGGAAAAGCTGAGGCTTCGCAGCTACGGCAACGTAGGAGCAGACGACAAGGTTTTCCTTGAAATAAAGAAAAAGAGCCGCGGTATAGTCTACAAGCGCAGGATAACACTGCCGCTTCATGAGGCGGAGGCTTATCTGCTGCATGGAAAAACTCCCGAAACGCTCCCCGACTGGAGCGCAAAGCAGATTTTTTCAGAAATAGATTACCTCATGCAGAAATACAAGCCCTTGCCGAGAGTGTATCTTGCGTATGACAGGCTTGCGTTCACAATGCGCGGCTTCCCCGAGATAAGGCTTACGCTTGACGGAAATATCCGCAGCCGATTTGACGATCTCACACTGTCCCACGATAAGGATATATCGCTGCTTGATACAGGCGTTCCCGATTACAGAATAATGGAGATAAAGTCCGACGGCGCTATTCCCATTCCGTTGACGAAGATACTCTCACAGCTTAAGATCTATCCCGTTTCGTTCTCGAAATACGGACGGATATATACAAATTACAGAAAGGCACTTGTAACAAATGAATGAACTTATTTTTAATCAGACTGATATCCTCGGCTCTGTTCCGACCCTTCTTGCCGCTATCGGCATTGCGCTTTTGAGCGGCATCATTGCCGCAGTGGTGTACCGACTGGGTACGGACAAGCCATCGAAATACATGATAATATCCGCTGTTGTTATCCCTTCGATCGTTGCGGCAGTCATTATGGTAGTAAACGGCAGTATCGGCGCAGGAATTGCGGCAGCGGGCGCGTTCAGCCTTGTGCGCTTCCGTTCTATCCCGGGAAGCTCGCGTGATATATGCGTGCTGTTCTTCGGAATGGCGTCGGGTCTTATCACAGGCATGGGCTATCTCGGCTTTGGAATTATGTTCAGCCTTATCATCGGTATCGTTATCATTGTGGGCGAGCGTCTGATGAAGGCAACTGCCGGCGGCGATGCACGACAGTTGAAGATAGTTATTCCTGAGGATATGGAGTACAACGGTGCATTTGATGATGTTTTTGAGGAGTTCACGGCAAGCTGCAAGGCGCAGCGTGTAAGAACTATCCGCATGGGTACGATGTACGAGCTTACATATCATGTCCAACTGAAAAAGGGAGTATGCGAAAAGGAGATGCTGGACAAGCTGCGCTGCAGAAACGGCAATCTCACAGTAAGTCTGGGACTTATTCCTGACAGCAAGGAAGAGCTGTAAGGGCGATATTATCCGTAACGGCAGTGAAATTACTACCGCTGATAAGGCGTTTTTACTTGATGTTGTTGGAAGATACGAGGTTAAAATCGGCGGTAAAGTGTACGATACCATTTGCGTTATGGACATCGAAACCTATGACGGCGGTGTTGTCAGTGAACAGTATCTTGACAAGAACGGCAGGAATGTTCTTTGGAGAAGATTTAACCGTAACGACTGGGCAAAAGACCGCTATAAGAAAAACTGGACGGAAATTCTTCCTGACAATGAACGCATTACCGTGAACGGTGAGGTTTATGTTCACCGGTATGATTGCATTACCGACTACATTCTTTAATTGAAAAGCAAAAGCCATCGTATCATTCGATACGATGGCTTAGACCGTCGAAAAAGTCCCGTTGGGACTTTTCCGCCGAAACATCCGCACTGCCCG
>CAYSYF010000070.1:0-12100 GCA_964435155.1 uncultured Ruminococcus sp.
ACTATGCACGTCGTCCCGCGCTCGCATGGCGATCTTTCTATTTCACTTTCTTTGCCGCATACTTTTCCTTTGTTGCTTGACCGCCGCGCAGGTGTCGCTCTTGCTTGTTGCGGTCAAGCACCTGCTTCACCTCGTCGTGAAGCTTGTGATTTACCTGCTGTAACTTCGTGGTTATATCCTGATGCACCGTGCTTTTGCTGATCCCAAATTGTTTTGCCGCGCTGCGCACGGTGGCATTGTTTTCAACTATGTATTGACCGAGAATAACGCATCTTTCCTGCTTTTCATTCTCAATCATGCAGGCTTTGCCTTTCAAATCTCTGCACCCCCATATAATTTCTCTTAGACATTTCCTTTTTCACATTTTTATGCGGGAAGATGCGAGATTATGAGGAGAATATAAAAAACAGCCCCCGATAAGCTCGGGGGCTGTCGTTACATATCAAAAATGAATATGTGCATTCAAAAAATTTGCCGCAAAAGCGTTGCTTTTGGTATAAGGCAAATTTATTATACCATGAAAGCAAACGCGCGAGCGTTTGAGTGCCGTCGGGCACAGACGGCAATAGCCGTCCTTTCAGCCGTTCAATAAATTTGCCGCAAAAGCGTTAGCTTTTGGTATAAGGCAAATTTATCATACCATGAAAGCAAACGCGCAAGCGTTTGAGTGCCGTCAGGCACAGACGGCAATAGCCGTCCTTTCAGCCGTTCAATAAATTTGCCGCAAAAGCGTTAGCTTTTGGTATAAGGCAAATTTATCATACCATGAAAGCAAACGCGCAAGCGTTTGAGTGCCGTCAGGCACAGACGGCAATAGCCGTCCTTTCAGCCGTTCAATAAATTTGCCGCAAAAGCGTTAGCTTTTGGTATAAGGCAAATTTATTACTTTCTCTTCTTGGAGAGGAGCAGAGCGCCGCCTGCAACTACTGCAAGACCTGCAACAGCAGCTACGCCCTCAACGCCTGTGTCAGGAGAAGCCTTGTCTGTGCTTGTAGCAGCGTTTGTATCAACTACAGCATCAGCAGAAGCGTCACCTGCATCAGCACCGCCGAGACCCTCAATTGTGAACTCTACTGCGAGAGACTCTGTGGGGTATGCGCCTGTGTAAGCGGGAGTATCAGGATTCCAGATGTTAGCGCAGTTGATAACAAGGTTCTTGTTAGCATCGGGCTCAACAGGAGGATTATCAAGAGTTACCTGAGCAACACCGTCAACATATACAGTAGCAGATGTTACGAGAGCTGCACCGCCATTCTCTGCATCGAAGGAAGCATAAGGAACGTCTGTGGAAACCTGGATAAAGTTGAAGTCTGTAACGCCATCGATCTCCCATGCGAAAGCATCGGAGGAAACGGTGTATGTACCGTCGCCATCGAATGTTACGTCATTGAAGCCGCCGGGAACAGTATAAGCCTCAATATCCCAATCGAAGTAATCTGCGAAGTCGGGATATGTCTGGTCGAGAGCGCCGCCCTGAGGCCAAACAACAACGCTGTCTGCCCAGTAATCAGCATAAGTGGTATCAGACATACCGTTACGGAAAGAGTAGATAGAGTTCTGGAAAGAGATAGCGCCTGTGTATGCGCTAGCAGTAGCAGCAACTGTACCAGCAGCGAGAGAAGCAACTGCAACAGAAGCTAAGATCTTAGAAATCTTCATAGTAAAATTCCTCCAAAAAATTGATATAAACCTGCGAAAGCTTATTCTTTCGCATTATTACAAATATAATTATATAACTTTCTGTCAATAAATTCAAGGCGTAATTCTTGACAAATATAACCGCGCGTTTTTGTTGATAATACCAACCGTGATGTAAACTGTTACATCAGCCTATAAACTCACGGATAAGCGAGTTCTCGGGAACGATATTTCTCGGTAAAGACGAAAGCTCACGCAGGAAACGCTCTATATCGGAATAGCGCTCATAATCGGCATACTGCGAGCCTACCGTTTCCAGCTCAGGCAGCAGGATATCGCGGTAAATGAGCGGCTCATACGGAGCAAAAGTATCTATATCGAAGTCAGCGCGATACTTAAACGGCATGATGTACAGATTTTCACCACGCTCTACCGAACGGAAAAACTCAAAAGTTTCTGCGATGGCTCTGCCCCTGTACAGCTTGTCGCGGATAAGGCGGCGCATAAGACGTATCTTTGACGGGTGCAGCAGATCGCCGTTATCCGCCTCGATACGAGTTCGCACACTGACATAAACGCAGGTGGTGTAGCTCTCGCTGTCCCCTGTTACAAGCGGATTGAGCGCGTGTATTCCCTCTAATATAACGATATCGCCGCGGTTTATTTTAAGCGTCATGCCTTTTTTGCTCTGCTGCGCCGCAAAGTCAAAGGTTGGAATATCAATAGACTCGCAGCGCGATATCTTCAGCAAATGCTCCTGAAAAAGCTCCGAGTCAAGGCGCATGGGCGACTCGTAGTCAAACTCGCCGCGGTCACTCAGCTCATGCTCCTCGGGAGTGAGCGTCTTGAAATAGTTATCCATCGAAATGGAGTGTGCGCCGCAGCCCATATCCTTCAGCAGCCTCGCAATGCGGTTGGCTGTCGTGGTCTTTCCCGAGCCGCTCGGACCCGATACAAGAACTACGGGACGAGCTTCGCGCTCGGCATAGATATACTCTGCCGCTGCTGCGATCTCATCGGTATAACGCTGCTCGCTCCTTCTGACCATTTCAGCCGCATTAAGAGCGCAGTCATTAAGCTGTCTTATCGACATACAATTCATAAATTCACCTCAAAAACAAAACGGACGGCAGCCACCGTCCGCGTGATATCAAAAACAGGACATAGTGAACCATACGGGAAGCTCCCGTATCATGCTATATTTTATTCGCTATCTCCTCAAACGCTCACCAGTTCCCTTACCCTCTCTATAGAAAGGCATTTTCCGCTCTTTTGGTCGATATCGAGGCAAACACCGTTTATCTCAATATCACCGCCTGCGAAAACATACCGTTTGGGGTAATAGGTCAGAAAGCGCTCTATGATTATATCTTTTTCTACTCCGAGTATGGACTCCTTAGGTCCGCTCATGCCGACATCGGTGATGTAGCCCGTGCCGTTTATTATCTGCTCGTCCGCCGTTGTGACGTGGGTATGAGTTCCAAGCACCGCCGTTGTCCTACCGCTCAGATAGTAGCCCATCGCGCGCTTTTCCGAGGTAGCCTCGGCATGGAAATCAACTATCACGATACGCGAGTTAAGCCTCTCAAGTATCCTGTCAGCACACTTGAAAGGGTTCTCCAACGGCTGCATATAGGTAGTTCCGAGCAGGTTTATCACCGCTATGCTGTAAGCGCCGCAGTCAAGCTCGCAAACGCCCTTACCGAACACCTCGTCATCGTAGTTGGCAGGACGGATCATACGCTCGTTGCGCTCCAGCTCCTCCTCAATACCCTTCTGACGGAAGCAGTGGTTGCCCGTTGTGATAATATCCGCACCTGCGTCGAATATCATTCCTGCCGAGTGCGCTGTAATTCCGTTGCCCTCAGCCGAGTTTTCGCCGTTTACTATAACGATATCCGCACCGCAAGCCTGCTTTATCGCGTACAGCCGTTTCTGCAAAGCCTCGCAGCCGCGCTTGCCTACAACATCGCCTATGAATAGTATCTTCATCAGATAGTACCAAAGATACGGTCGCCCGCGTCGCCAAGTCCCGGAACGATATACTTCTTCTCGTTAAGCTTCTCGTCCAGCGTACCGCAGTATATCTCGATATCAGGGTGTGCTGTGATAAGCTTGGAAAGTCCCTCGGGAGCAGCAATAATGCTCATGAACTTGATGCTCTTCACGCCCTGCTTCTTCAGGTAGTCAACCGCTGCAACTGCCGAGCCGCCTGTAGCAAGCATCGGGTCGAGCAGGATAACGGTGCGCTCCTCGATGGTTTCGGGAAGCTTTGCATAGTACTCGTGCGGCAGATGAGTTTCGGGGTCGCGGTAAAGACCGATGTGACCGACCTTTGCAGTAGGAACAAGCGCAAGTATGCCCTTAACCATACCAAGACCTGCGCGCAGTATCGGAACTACCGCAATAGTCTTGCCTGTAATAACGGGAGCCATAGTATTCTCAATGGGAGTCTTTATCTCCTTAAGCCCTAAGGGCAGATCACGCAGCGCCTCATAGCCCATCAGTGTCGCGATCTCCTCAATGAGGATACGGAAATCGCGCGTGCCTGTTGTGCAGTCGCGCAGCAGTGTTATCTTGTGCTTGATAAGCGGGTGGTCAAAAACAACTATCTTGGACATTTTAACTTCTCCTTCAGTATGAGTATATACTTATTATCTCATAAATCGCGTTTATTTGCAATAGCTTTTTACTGAATCGGATAAATTTTTCTGTATTGCAAAACAAAAGCTCCCTGCTTTGCAGGGAGCGATCTGTATAGCTTTAATTAAACACCGAATCTAACTGTGTTGACCTTAACGCCGGGGCCCATTGTAGAAGAAACTGTGCAGCTCTTGATGTACTGACCCTTAGCAGCAGCGGGCTTAGCCTTAGCAACTGCTTCCATGAGAGCGTTGAAGTTCTCCTCAAGCTTCTCTGTACCGAAAGAAGCCTTGCCGATGGGGCAGTGAATGATGTTGGACTTGTCAAGACGGTACTCGATCTTACCAGCCTTAGCTTCCTGAACAGCCTTAGCAACATCAGGAGTTACTGTACCGGCCTTGGGGTTAGGCATAAGACCTCTCGGACCGAGGACCTTACCGAGTCTACCAACAACGCCCATCATGTCGGGAGTTGCGATAACAACCTCGAAGTCCATCCAGCCGCCCTGGATCTTAGCGATTGTGTCATTATCAGCGATGTAATCTGCACCTGCTGCCTTAGCGTCAGCTTCCTTCTCGGGCTTACAGAATACCAGTGTTCTGATAGTCTTACCTGTACCGTTGGGCAGAACTACTGCGCCACGAACCTGCTGGTCAGCGTGACGGGAGTCAACACCCAGACGGATATGCAGCTCAACTGTTTCGTCGAACTTAGCCTTTGCAGTCTTGCAAACTAAATCAAGTGCCTCGTTGGATTCGTAAACCTTGGTAGAATCAACGAGCTTTACGCTTTCAACGTACTTCTTACCGTGTTTCATTATATTATCCTCCTTGTGGTCAAACGGAAATATCCTCCCACTTAATAATAAGTCTTTAGTGATGTTATAAAGTCGTTAATCAGTCAACGACCTCTACGCCCATAGAACGAGCAGTACCTGCGATCATAGACATAGCAGTGTCAATGTTAGCTGCGTTAAGGTCGGGCATCTTAGTCTCAGCGATCTCCTGAAGCTGAGCCTTTGTGATCTTTGCAACCTTTGTCTTGTTGGGAACGCCGGAGCCGCTTTCGATCTTGCAAGCCTTCTTGATCAGTACGCTTGCAGGGGGAGTCTTTGTAATGAACGAGAAGCTTCTGTCTGCGTAAACTGTGATAACAACAGGAATGATAAGACCTGCCTTATCCTTTGTGCGCTCGTTGAACTCCTTTGTAAATGCCATGATGTTTACACCGTGCTGACCCAGTGCAGGACCAACGGGGGGAGCAGGTGTAGCTTTACCGGCAGGGATCTGTAATTTGATAAATCCTGTAACCTTCTGTGCCATGTTAATCTACCTCCATAAAAAACTTGAAGTCTTTAAATTTTCTTGATAGTGGAAAGCTCTAATGTAGCGGGAGTAACTCTGCCGAACATCGAAACGTCGATAAGAGCAGTCTTGCCCTCTGCGTCGATCTCCTTGACAGTACCCTCAAAGCCCTCGAGAGGACCGCTCTTGATGCTTACCATATCACCAACTGCGAAGGAAATCTCTGTTTCCTTCGAAACAATGCCGAGGTTCTTTACCTCTTCCTCACTGAGAGGGATAGGCTGCGATCCCGGGCCAACGAAGCCTGTAACACCTCTGGTGTTGCGGCAGATATACCAAGACTCGTTAGTAACGACCATCTTGACGAAAACGTAGCAGGGATAGAGCTTTTCCTCCACCTCAACGACCTTACCGCTGTCCTTTTCCTCGGTGGTCATAACGGTGGGAAGATAAACATCTTCAATAAGGTGGTGGAGATTTCTGTTCTCAACGACCTTCATAATATCGCTTGCAACCTTGTTTTCGTAGCCCGAATATGTGTGGAGAATGTACCACTGTGCCTCTGTTTCAGCCATATTTACCCCCTTGAATAGTTATCAGCCCTGACCAAGCACGAGCTGATTGAACAGACCGAACAATGCGTCTACGCCGAAGATAAATATCGCAGCGATGATGCACATTACCAGAACAACGATAGTGTTGTTTGTAGTCTGCTTCGGTGAAGGCCAAACGACCTTCTTGAATTCTGCTCTTGCGTCCTTGAAATACTTGAAGATACCCTTCTTTTTCTTTCTCGAACGTCTTGAACCGCCTTCCTTGGACTTTGAAGCCTTGGCTTCCTTGGTTTCATCGGGAGTTACTTCGCTGACATCTTTAGTCAAATCGATATCTTTTGCCATTTTAGCTCCTCCTGATTACTTGGTTTCCTTGTGAAGAGTATGCTTCTTGCAGAATCTGCAGTACTTGTTCATTTCAAGTCTGTCGGGATCGTTCTTCTTGTTCTTCATGGTGTTGTAGTTGCGCTGTTTGCATTCTGTACACGCCAGTGTAATTTTAACTCTCACTTTCGGCACCTCCTATTTTCTTGCCTTTTCAGGCATTATTGCCTCCCTCGGCCGCGGGATTGCGGTTTTTAACAGAGCTTCTGCACATTAAAAAAACGCACAAAAAAATAAGCCCCATTCGAGGTATATACATTTTACCACAAATAACACAGCTTGTCAAGGGGTTTTGAAAACTTTCTTTAACTTTCAGTAATATCGGCAAACTGGAGCAAAAAGCTATCAAAAAAATGAAGTTTTTGTGCTATTTTCAGTCAAAAGTCCTTATTTCGGGACAATTCATGTGTTATAATTAAGACAACGAAACAAAACAGACGCTTTCAAGGAGGTACATTATGTTTTTATTCTGGCTTGCACTCGCAATTTTTATCGGAGTATGCGAAAACATCAAGGACAGCTACGATGCTTACAAATACCACCGGACCCCCGAATATCAGAGGGAGCTCAACCGTTTCAACAACAGAAAGTAAGCTTATCGCAAGAGCAGATAGCTTACAAAAGCGCCGCCAAAAAGGAGACAACATGGGAATAATCATTATATTTGCTGCTGCGTGTTTGCTTCAGGTCATCGCAAGCGACATGAAGCCCGCAGAGCCCGAGCCGTGGAAATACAAAAAACGCCCGCTTAATACCACAGAAAATATTGAAACGATCAGAAATATATGATATACTGTAATTATAAATACATTGTTATATAGGAGGACTGGTTATGTCGGATAGAGCTTCAGGAGCACTGCTAAGGCTGAAGATCATATACTTATATAAGATACTGACCGAGCAAACGGACGAGCAGCACGGTCTTACCATGAACGAGCTTATCGAAAGGCTTGACGCATACGGTATATCCGCGGCACGAAAAGCCCTCTACGAGGACATCGACGCGCTAAAGCTTTTCGGGCTGGATATCGTTGGCGGCAACGGCAGAAATGCCGACTATCGCGTAGTTAGCCGAGAGTTTGAGCTTCCCGAGCTTAAGCTGCTCACCGACGCTGTGTGCAGTGCGAAATTTCTCACCGAAAAGAAATCGCGTGAGCTTGCCGACAAGCTTACCGCGCTTTGCAGCAGATATCAGGCAAGAGAGCTGAAACGTCAAGTGTATGTTTCGGGTCGCACCAAGACCTCAAACGAAAAGGTATACATAAACGTTGACGCGATAAACCGCGCCATCACCGAGCATAAGCAGATAAGGTTCAGATGCTTCGACTACGACCTCAACAAGCGCAAGGTCTACCGCGACGGCGAGCGTATCTGCTCTCCCTATTCGCTGGTATGGGACGATGAGAAATATTATATGGTAGCCTTTTACGAAAAACGCAAGGCACTGAACAACTTCCGCATTGACCGCATGGAGAGCATAGAGATACTCGATATCCCTGCCCGTCCCCTCCCTAAGGGCTTCAGCCTGCCCGAGTACATGAACTCGACCTTCTCCATGTTCAGCGGCGACGACCGCGATGTAAAGCTGCTTTTCGATAAAAGCTTTGTAAACGTCGCACTTGACCGCTTCGGCAAAGACATAAAGCTTGTTCCCTACGACGACGAGCATTTCACGATACACGCGAGGGTAAAGATAGGCGCGCCGTTTTTCGGTTGGCTGTTCGGCTTCGGCGGAAAGATAAGGCTGCTCTCCCCCGATGATGTTATAGAGCAATACAATGAAATGCTCAGGAATGCTCTGGGCGAGTAAATTTCAGTGAAAACGGCAGAAATGCCGATCACATCTGCATTGTAGCACAGTTTGATGCAGATAAAGGCGTATTTAATTGTCAATGGGTTTACGCAGAACAGCGAGGCTTTTTAGCCTCGCTCAGCTTATCGAAAAACTATGTTTTTGCTCGCGGAGCGAGCTTTTTAGATAACTTTTTTGGTGTGGCTTTGCCACACCAAAAAACACTTCTATCCGCACAACTGTGCGAGTTGGCGGCATTGCCGCCAGCGAGTGCGGGCAGTGCGGATGTTTCGGCGAAAAAGTCCCAACGGGACTTTTTCGACGGTCTGAGCGAGGCTTTTTAGCCTCGCTGTTTTGTTTTTATACTCTGCATTCGCAGCACTTTCCCATGCAGCCGCTCCTGCTCTTTGTCGCTGAAAAATGCTTTTCCAGCCTCTCCAGCGCCCTCTTTCTTATAAGAAATACCCTGCGGTCACTCATGTACATACTGTCCGCGATCTGCTCCCAGTTCTTTCCGAGCAGGAAATAGCCCTCGATAACGCCGCGTTCCTCGCCTGTCAGGATACTTATATAATCCAGCGCCTCAAGCTTAGCGTCAACAGCGCGGTCTATCTGTGCATTGAGCCTTGCTTCCAGCCTTGCAAGCTTCTCCGCCATGTGCGCTGTGTACTCGGGACATTCCTGCGCCCTCGCAACTATGCGGTGCAGTCGCTCTATGTGCTCAAGCTGCGCGCAGACCTCTATCTCATGCTGCCTTGCTCTTTCAAGCACAGCCTTTACATCAGCCATTATATCGTCCTCCTTTTGTTTATCTGTGTTCATGGATTGGTTTCTTTATGAACATTTTAACACAGCAAAACCGCATTGTCAAGCCATAAAATGATACAATTAAGCTATATTTGCAGCAAATTGCAGTATTTTTCAGATTTTTTCTCAAAAACACTTGACAAACGTATATAAAGGTGATATATTGTATATATCAGATATACACATTAAACACAAAATCAACTTTATGAGGTACCAATGAACATTATAATCACCAACACCGCAGGCGTGCCGATCTATGAGCAGATCGCTTCACAGATAAAGGGCATGATAATGAACGGCAAGCTTAAAGAGGGTGACGCGCTCCCCTCGATGAGAGCGCTTGCACAGGACCTGCGCATAAGCGTGATCACCACAAAGCGCGCCTACGAGATACTTGAAGCCGAGGGAATGATACAGTCCTTTACGGGCAGGGGCAGCTTCGTTGCCGCGCAGAACCCCGAGCTTCTGAAGGAGCAGAACCTGCGCGAGATAGAAAAGCACCTCAGCGCGGCTGCGGATATCGCAAAGCAGAGCGGCGTTACAAATGACGAGCTTCGCGAGCTGCTTTCACTTATACTGGACGAGTAAGCACTGCCTTCCTGCGGCTTACTGCGCCTTAATCAAGGAATAATTTTACATTTATTACAAATAACGGAGGGTTTTATCATGGAAAATTGTATTGAGGTCAAGAGCATCAACAAGAAATACGCACAGTTCTCGCTTAACAACGTGAGTTTCAGCGTCCCCTGCGGCACTGTAATGGGCTTTATCGGCGAAAACGGCGCTGGCAAGAGCACCACCATCAAGGCTATACTCGGACTTATGAAGCCCGACAGCGGCGAGATAACCGTTCTCGGCGAAAGCTCGCAGAACCTCTCCAAGGAGCTTAAAGAAAAGATCGGCGTCGTATTTGATGGACTTACCTTCCCCAACTCCCTGAACGCTATACAGCTCGACAAGGTAATGAGCGGTATCTACCGCAACTGGAGCAGCGAGACCTTCTTCAAGTACCTCGCACGCTTTGAGCTTCCCACAAAGAAGAAGTTCAAGACCTTTTCGCGCGGAATGGAGATGAGATTATCCATTGCCGCTGCGCTCTCGCATGACCCGCAGCTCCTCGTCCTCGACGAGCCGACCAGCGGTCTTGATCCCGTAATGAGAAGCGAGATACTGGATATCTTCCTCGAATTTATGCAGGACGAGAGCCACTCCATTCTGCTTTCCTCGCACATCACAAGCGATCTCGACCGCATTGCGGACTACATAACCTTTATCCACAAAGGCAATATCATCTTCACCGAGGAGCGCAACGAAATGCGCGACAAGTACCGCATCATAAAGTGCGGCGAACAGCAGCTTGCGCTAATCGACAAGGAGGACATCATCGGTATGCGTAAGAACCGCTTCAACTGCGAGGTGCTCACCACCGCCGCCGAGAAGTACCCCGACCTTACTGCGGATATCCCCACCATAGACGATATAATGGTATTCTATGTAAAGGAGGGCTGATATGAAAGGACTTCTTTATACATACTCGCTGCTGAACAAGTCATATTTCATCGTGGCAGGCGTTTTCTTTGTACTTACAACAACCGTTGCCGCTATCCTTTTCGGTCCATGCTACGACCCGGGTCTCGCCCTTTCATTAAGCATATTCACAATGCTTGCCGCAATGGTCGGCGCAGCGATACTGATGGAGCCTATCACGCGCGACCTTGAAAAGAACATGAAATCCCGCTTTCTTAACTACTCGCTGACAGGAATAACGCGCAGACAATATATGCTGACCCAGCTTATCATAAACCTCGGTTCATGTCTTATCGGCGAAGCAATGGTGCTGCTGCACTATTTCATCGCAAACGCAGTCTGCCCCGATGTATACAGCTTTCAGCATCTCGGCATAATGTCACTGTTCATCATGCTGAGCGGCGTTATGGAGTGGGTACTGATACCTCTTACAATTAAGCTTAAGAGCAGCGAAAAAGCAGGTGCGCTGTTTGGCTTTATCCTCGGCTTTGGCGTGATAATGCCGATCACGTTGATATTCTCCGGCAAGGCGGAAAACGGCGAAATATCCATGGCTGACCCATTCGGCTTCATAACACCCGAGTTTATGCTCATCGCTCTCGGTGTGACTGTCGTTATCTACATAATCGGCTGGCTCATTATAAGCAAGCGCGTAGAAAAGGGGGATCTGTGTTGAAAGGTCTGTTTTTAAAGGAGATATACTGCGTAAGATTTCAAGTGCTGCTGGGACTTGCACTGACAGCAATACCTTCAATGATGCTGCTGATAGCTGACTTCACAGGCGAAGTCCCGAGCGGCGCAGAAGATTTCGCGATCTTCGCAGCGATCCCCGTAGTTCTTTCCAACTTCATGATGATACTGCTCTCCTCGTCATTCATGCTGAATACGCTGAACGACGACAATATATCGGGCTGGGGCAAGCTTCAGCTTACGCTGCCCGTAACAAGAAAGCAGATAATCGACACAAAGTTCATCGCCTCACTCGCCATCATCGGATTTCTGATGCTTGTCTGCTTAGCGCTCAATCTCACGACCGTGTTCCTGTACAACTATCCCCTTGAGATATGCTTAGCCGCGCCATTCATTTTCGGCTTTACGGAAATGCTTGTACTGTTCCCAGCCTTCCCGATATCCATGAAGCTGAGCGCCACCATGAACACGATCATCTACATCACCCTTGAAGTGATCGTCATGGCACTAATGACAACAGTCGTATTCTGCGCTTTGGACTCTGTCGTTCCCGTGTGGCTTATAAGAGTGCTGTTCTACGGCGTTATCCCCGCTTTGGGAATAGCCGCGCTGTTCATCTCGCGCCACTTTGCCGCAAAATTCATCAATGCGGAAGAGGCGTAAACAAACGCATAAAAAACGCAGGGGCGGATCCAATATCCGCCCCTCAGCTTGTCGAAAAACTATGTTTTTGCTCGCGAAGCGAGCTTTTTAGATAACTT
>CAYSYF010000071.1:0-12073 GCA_964435155.1 uncultured Ruminococcus sp.
CACTTCTGTGAGGACAGCCGGGGCAGAGAATGGGAGGTCTTGCAGGCACCTGTGCAGCAGCCTTTACTGCCACATCCTGCTTTAACACTGCCTTGCGGATCATGTTGGCGCTGTACTCACCCTGCACGGTGAAGATTTCCTTACCGATACAAGAGATGCCCCAGGATTTGATCTGCTCCTCAAATACGGGCTCCAGTTCCTCAAAAATATACAGGGTCTCTACCTTGGAGGCAAACTCCTCGATCAGCTTTCTGGGCAGGGGATGCACCAGACCCAGCTTCAGCACGGAAGCATCGGGACAAGCCTCTTTTACATACTGATAAGCGATACCGCTGGTGATAAAACCAACCTTGGTATCGTTGATCTCCATTTTATTGATTGGCATATTGCAGGCGTCTGCTGCCATATCTTTCAATCTCTGTTCCACAAACACATGACGCCCCTTGGCATTGCCGGGCATCATAACGTACTTTGCCGCATTTCTCTCATAAACCTTGTCTGCGGGCTCACATCTCTCCTCCAGAGTCACGGGGCCCTGGGAATGGGACAGACGTGTGGTGGTGCGCAGGATCATGGGGGTGTCGTACTTCTCAGACAATTCAAAGGCATATTTCATGAAATCCTTTGCTTCCTGGGAGTCGCTGGGCTCCAGTACGGGCACCATGGCCGCTCTGGCCACACATCTGGTATCCTGCTCGTTCTGGGAGGAATACAGGCCGGGATCGTCTGCTGCCACCAGCACCAGGCCGCCATTGACACCGCTGTAAGCAACAGTATAAAGAGGGTCGGAAGCCACATTCACACCTACATGCTTCATGGATGCCATAGCGCGCACGCCGCTGATGGAGGCACCGATTGCCACCTCCATTGCCACTTTCTCATTGGGAGACCACTCTGCATAGATCTCCGGATATTTTACTATATTTTCACTGATCTCTGTACTGGGCGTACCGGGGTATGCCGCGGAAACCTTCACGCCGGCTTCGTAGGCACCTCTGGCAATCGCTTCATTGCCCAGCATAATTTTCATACTGCTCATATGCTGTTTATTTCCTTTCGTCACTCTTCGTTCTGCTCTGCGATCAGACGGGTGGAACCGTAGATCTCACGCAGCTTCGGCTTCTCGATCTTGCCGGTAGGGTTGCGGGGGATATCTGCAAAGATAATCGCACGGGGACGTTTGTATCTGGGCAGTCCCAGGCAGAAATGATCCACTTCTTCCTTGGTCATCTCCATGCCTTCCTTGACTTCGATGATGGCCGCTGCGATCTCGCCCAGACGCTTGTCCTTCAGACCGATAACTGCCACGTCGTGAACCTTGTTGTTGGTGCGGATGAAATCCTCGATCTGTACGGGATAGAGGTTCTCGCCGCCGCTGATGATAACGTCCTTCTTGCGGTCAACGAGGAAGATAAAGCCGTCCTCGTCCTCCTGTGCCATGTCGCCTGTGAACAGCCAGCCGTCATGAATGGTTTCAGCAGTAGCCTTTTCATCGCGGTAATAGCAGGTCATAACACCCGGTCCGAATACCGCAAGCTCGCCTACGCCGCCCTTTTCAACTTCATTTCCCTGCTCGTCAATTATCTTTGTTTTCCAGCCATAGCCAGCCTTGCCGATAGCACCTACCTTGTGGATATTCTCAACACCGAGGTGAACGCAGCCGGGACCAATGGACTCGGAAAGACCGTAATTTGTATCGTACTGGTGGTTGGGGAATACCTTCTTCCAGCGAGCGATAAGGCTAGGAGGAACAGGCTGAGCGCCGATGTGCATAAGACGCCACTGCGAAAGCTCATAATCCGCAAGGTCAAGCTCTCCCCTGTCGATAGCGTCAAGTATATCCTGAGCCCACGGAACGAGCAGCCATACGATGCTGCACTTCTCCTTGGACGCAGTTTCCAGTATGTATTTCGGCTTTACGCCCTTTAACAGCACCGCCTTGCCGCCAACAAGGAAGCTGCCGAACCAGTGCATCTTAGCGCCTGTATGATAAAGCGGAGGAATGCACAGGAAAACATCGTCCTTGGTCTGACCATGATGGTTCTGCTCGGTCTTGCAGGAGTGCATAAGGCTCTCATGATTATGCAGGATAGCCTTGGGGAAGCCTGTTGTTCCCGAGGAGAAATAGATAGCTGCGTCGTCCTCATCAGTGAGCTTTATATCGGGTGTAGCGCTTGAGCAGTCAGCCGCCATGCGGTCATAATGCTCAGCAAAGCTGGGGCAGTTCTCTCCGACATAGAACAGCAGTCTGTTCTTGCTGATCTCGTCGGCAATGCCTTCAACACGTCCGATGAACTCAGGACCGAAAACCAGCACGTCCACCTCTGCAAGGTCAAGGCAGTATTTTATCTCATCAGGTGCATAGCGGAAATTGAGCGGCACTGCAAGCGCACCTGTTTTTAAAATGCCAAAATAGATAGGCAGCCACTCAAGGCAGTTCATAAGCAGAATAGCGACCTTGTCGCCCTTCTTTATTCCGCGGGAAATAAGCAGGTTTGCAAAACGGTTTGCTTTTTCGTTGAAAACGCTCCAACTGATCTCACGGCGATAGGTGGAAACAGGATTAGGCTCGATAAGCTCATATTCCTTCCATGTAACACGGCGCACCTCCTTGATATCGGGGTTCACCTCAACAAGGCTGATGTCGCTGCCGTAAAGCTCGGCATTGCGCTCTAATATCTCGGTAATAGGCATGATAGACTTCCTTTCGGGATAATTTTTTTACAGCATAAATACGCATTATTATAATTTTACCACAAAAAAGCGTAAAAGTAAACAGTTTTTTCATAATTTCCTCGGAAAATATAAAAATCCGCAAAAAAGTAGGGCGGGATACCCACAGCCCGCCGCATGTCAATATAAAAATATACGGCGGAGACTTGCTCCGCCGTTAATTATTATGCCGTTACTATCTTGCTTGCGTCCTGTAAGCCGAGGTACTCAACAGCCCACTCACGCATCTTGTACTTCAGGATCTTGCCTGCCGCATTCATCGGGAAGCCTTCAACAAACGCAACATATCTCGGAACCTTATGCTTTGCAAGTCTTTCCAGAGCATACTGCTTCATTTCCTCGACAGTAGCCTCCTCGCCGGGCTTAAGCACGATGCAAGCCATGATCTCCTCGCCGTAATCCTTATCGGGAACGCCGATTACCTGAACGTCCTTTACCTTAGAATGTGTATAGAAGAATTCCTCGATCTCCTTGGGGTAGATGTTCTCGCCGCCGCGAATGATCATATCCTTGATACGGCCTGTGATCTTGTAGTAGCCCTCGGGAGTGCGTCTTGCAAGGTCGCCCGAATGCAGCCAGCCGTCGCTGTCAATAGCCGCCGCGGTTGCCTCGGGCATCTTGTAATAGCCCTTCATGATATTGTATCCGCGTGCGCAGAACTCGCCGTCCATATTGTCGCCGAGATCCTTTCCTGTTTCGGGGTCAACGATCTTTGTTTCAACACCGAACAGCGAAGCGCCGACTGTGTTTACTCTTACCTCGATGCTGTCAGTGGTCTTGGACATTGTTGTAGCAGGGCTTGCCTCTGTCTGTCCGTATGTGATGCAGATCTCAGGCATATGCATCTTCTCGATGACCTCCTGCATCGTCTTGATAGGACAAGGAGAGCCTGCCATAATACCTGTTCTCATATTTGAGAAATCTGTCTTTTCAAAGTCTTCGTGACCAAGCATTGCAATAAACATTGTAGGAACGCCGTGGAAGCAGGTGATCTTCTCCTTATTGATACAAGCAAGTCCCTTTCTGGGAGAGAATGCGGGAATGGGGCTCATGGTAACGCCGTGAGTGATACTTGCGGTCATTGCGAGAACCATGCCGAAGCAATGGAACATAGGCACCTGGATCATCATTCTGTCGTTTGTGGAGAGATCCATGCAGTCACCGATAGCCTTACCGTTGTTTACAACGTTGTAGTGAGTAAGCATAACGCCCTTGGGGAAGCCTGTTGTACCCGAGGTGTACTGCATATTTACAACATCGTCCTTGTCGATCTTTGCGCGCATCTCGTCTACCTTTTCAGCGGGAACGCTGTCAGCGAGTGCCATAGCCTCGTCCCATGTAAAGCAGCCGTCCTGCTTTGAGTCGGTAGTGATGATGTTCTTCAGGAAAGGCAGACGCTCGGACTTGAGCTCACCGGGCTTTGTTGTGGCAAGCTCAGGGCAAAGCTCCTTCATAATACCGACATAGTCGGAATCCTTAAAGCCGTCTACCATAACGAGAGTGTGAGTATCGGACTGGTGCAGCAGGTACTCTGCCTCGTGGATCTTATAAGCAGTATTTACAGTTACGAGAACCGCGCCGATATAGGTACAAGCCCAGAATGTGATGTACCATGCAGGAACGTTGGTTGCCCAGATAGCAACGTGATCGTCCTTCTTTACGCCCATTGCGATAAGCGCTCTTGCAAAACGCAGAACGTCCTCGCGGAACTCAGGATAAGTGCGGGTATAGTCAAGCTCTGTGTATCTGAAAGCATACTGCTCGGGAAATTCCTTACAGATGCGGTCCAGTACATCGGGGAATGTTTCATTGATGATGGTTTCCTTAGGCCAAGGATAGTAGCCTGTGCCGCGTGCGTCTACCTGAAGCTTGCTCTTTTCAGCCTCGATATAAGGCTTCATGAAGCGCGCAAACTGCGGGAACACGATACCTGCGGCATACAGATCCTTTGCCCATCTCTTTACCCACTCAAGTGAGATATATCCCTTGTAGTTCATCTTCTGAATAGCAGTGATCATCTCGCGCAGAGGAATGTCACCCTCGCCCATCAGCTTATAAACAAGCTGATCGCCCTCATAAACAGAGTCCTTCACGTGGATATGCTTGATATAGTCGCCGAGGTTTGCAATAGTGGTTTCCGCGGACTCACCGATATAGCGATAAGGGTGATGAACGTCCCACAGAGCCGCAACAGCCTTGCTGTTTACCTCGTCGAGCAGCTTTCTCAGACGTGCTGTATCGGCGTATACGCCGTTTGTTTCAACCAGCAGTGTTACATTCTTATCCTCAGCTATCTTTGCAGCCTCCTTCAGGACAGCAGCAACATAAGCATCATCAACCTCGCCTGCGGGAGCGGGATCAAGGTCGCCGAGGATTCTGATATAGGGAGTGCCGAGCTTTGACGCAAGCTCAACGTACTGTGTGATCTCACCGATGACCTCATCATGCTTATCGGCATACTTTAAGCAAGCGCCGCTGGAAAGGCAGGGTATCTCAAGACCCAGCTTCTTCAGCTTTGCAACCGTATCTGCTACATTTTCATCTGTAAAGGGCTTTGCCTTAACTGCAAAGATCTCATCGCCAAGACCTCTTACCTCAATACCATTGAAGCCAAGGTCCTTAGCCATACTGTAGATGTCAGTCCACGAAAAATCGGGACAGCCAAGTGTGGAAAAACTGATCTTCATTTTGTTTACCTCCGTATGTCTTTTTCCTACTCTTTTATACAAGTTCCGCATTGATAACAAAAAAGCCCTTGCGTCCTCTGCTATCTATCGGATAACAAAGAGACGAAAGAGCAACATTTCATATATGTCTCCCGCGGTACCACTCTTCTTCATCTGCAAGCAGATGCACCTTTTAGCGCTATCACGCTATAACTCTGTAACGGGAGTACCCGTCTGTACCTACTATGATTTCAATACAGCAGCTCCACGGTGAGTTCAACAAGATCTTCTTAATGTCTTGCACCGACCGACATCTCTCTGAAAAGAAGCATCTCTGCCTACTATTCCGCTTCTCAGCATTTCAATATTACTATTATAACACCATGTTTACAATTTGTCAAGTACTGTCAAAATTTTTTCAGTTTACATTTAAAGTAAATCTCCACTTGCAGCAGCACGAGCTGTCGGTTATATCAGGATAGCAGCTTACGCACTCGCAGGTGAAGCGCTCATCTATCACCTTCGCAAATCCGCTGTATTCGATGATACCAACGCTCTTGCAGGGGTGGAACGGCATTCCCTTGCGCTCTCTTGCGCGCTGAACACGGCAATCCACCGAGGTATATGTAAGCGTGTTCCCCTCTATCTCAATGATATCCTTGTTTATATTGGCATAAAAGCGAAGCCCCAGCGCCTTTGCAAGACCCTCCACTCCCGAATTATCAGGAAGCTTCAGAAACTCCTTAATGCGCTTTGCTTCTATTACCGTAAAGCGGCGCCAAGCTTCGGCATCATGGAGCATTGCCTCGTCCATGCCAAGCTTTTGCTCGACAGACTGAAACCATACGCCGTCCATAGCAAGCCAGTTTTTTGAATAGATTTCAATAAGCTCGATAAGCTGTTCCTTACTGAAAGATGAAAGAAGCCCGTGATCAGTCATAATGCACCTCGCAAAAATATTACAACAAAATTATAACATAACACACAGTTTTTTGCAATAGCAGCAAGCGGTTGAAATCAGAAACGGTTTGTGATATAATCAAAGATATATCAGAAAGAAGTATTTTGTCGGAGCGTGAAAATGAAAAAAGGACTTATTTTAGAGGGCGGCGCAATGCGCGGAATGTTCACAGCAGGCGTTATGGACGTTATGATGGAGAACGGCATAGAATTTGACGGAGCGATCGGTGTATCGGCGGGTGCTGCTTTCGGCTGCAACTACAAGACAAAGCAGATAGGCAGAGTGCTGCGATATAATACGCGCTTCTGCAACGACAAGCGATACAGCGGACTGAGATGTTTTCTTAAAACAGGAGATGTTTACAGTGCCGATTTTGCTTACGGCGAGGTACCGCTGGTGCATGACCCGTTTGATTTTGATACATATATGAGCGAGCCTATGGAGTTTTATGTGGTATGTACCGATATAGAAAGCGGCGAGCCTGTCTACCATGCCTACGAGGGCTGGGACGACCACGGGTTTGACTGGATAAGAGCTTCGGCTTCCATGCCGCTTGTATCCAAAAACGTCGAAATAGACGGAATGAAGCTGCTTGACGGAGGAATTTCAGACTCCGTTCCGATAAAGTTTTTTGAAAGCATAGGCTACGACAGGAATATCGTTATCCTTACTCAGCCAAAGGAGTATGTCAAGAGCAAGAACAAGCTGATACCGCTGATAAAGCTGAAATACAGGAAATACCCCAAGATGGTCGCAAAGATGGCTGACCGCCACAACGCCTACAACAACGTCATTGAATATATTACTGAAAAGGAACAGCGCGGCGAGGTGCTTGTAATTCGCCCCGAGGCTTCCATTTCCGTCGGAAGGATAGAAAAAGACCCAGAAAAGCTTAAGGCTGTGTATGAGATAGGCAGACAGGCGGCGGAAAAGCAACTGAATGAGATAAAAGCTTTTTTAGGATATTGAATATATTGAGGTGGCAACAATGGATATCGTTAAGATCGCACAACAGATAAAAAGCCTGCATGATCCCGAACGCACTTTTATAGTTGGCATTGATGGATTAGGCGGCGCTGGCAAAAGCACTGTTTCAGAACAACTGCATAAGCTGCTCAGCAAAGAGAATTACAACGTCACTCTCCTACACATTGATGATTTTATCCACCCTAAAGCTATAAGGTACAACAACAATTATGCGCAATGGAAATGCTACTTTAATCTCCAATGGCGGTATGATTATCTGATAAATGAGATCATAACCCCTATCAAGAACGGTGCAGATCTCAAAGCCAACATAGAGCTGTATGATAAGGATAACGATACATATTTTCTTAGCAAGACCGATATACCTGTCGGAAGCATAGTTATCATCGAAGGCGTGTTTCTCCAAAGACAGGAGCTTAAAGGCGTATTCGATTATATGATATATATTGATATCCCTGAAGAAATCAGACTTCATCGTGTCCTTGAAAGAGATGGATATATTGGAGATAAGGAACAGATCAAGACTAAATACGAAAATCGCTATTTCCCCGCTGAGCATCACTACATAGAAATGTGCGCCCCGAAAGAAAATGCAGATCATGTCATAAATGAATAGCATACAAAAACAATTACTGAACGGTCAATAGAGCATTTCATAAACGCCTGTTACTCGGTGGTTAAGGTTTCTTTGAGTTCTGTCATAATTATGACTCATGTCCAATTAAATTCTATGGGTGGACGTGATATAATAGTTAATAAATAAAAAGGAGATTTGTACAGTGCAAAAGAAAATTACAATTACTTCCATCGCATCTCTAATTGTTGTTGCTTTAGGTCTCTATTTGATGCTTAAACCCGATGTGTTAGGTAATATCAGTCAGAAATATACCGAAAAAACAACCGGCATTTCTAATATTTCTTTTTATGGTGAAGCAGGAGATAAAATAAAATTTCATTTCAGATCCAATGTACAAAACGGAAACTTAGATATAATTTTGTATAATTCCAATGATAATACAGTTTACGAATTAGATAAAGCAAAGGAATTAGTAACTTTCTTTACATTGGAGCATTCAGACACCTATAGATTATCAGCAGAATATGAAGATTTTGTTGGCGAATACGAAATTGAGTTATTCTGCGAAGGATAAGCCTGAACTATTTACGATAGCTGCGAAACATAAAAACAACACCCCTCATTAAGTCAAAACACTTATGAGGGGTGTATATATTTGTTGCCAAATTGTTGCCAAAACGATCATTTACACGATCTGTTCGGCTCTGTGAAAGGCTTCAGAGAAACTGCGAGATTATTCCCACTCGGTTCCGATACATTTGCTTTTCATATCATTCGATGATTTTATGCGTTTTATTAGCGGAAAATGGACGTTTTTCATTGAGTTTTTTGCATTATTTATTTTTTTGAGGTCAAAGTGCGGTCAAGGATAACATCACTTTGAATCCCATTGTTATTTGCAGCTATTTTTATATTAAACAGGTGTTATGCCTGACGGAACTATTTTATTATCAAAACCATTTATATAATAAGCAAGAATCTTCATTCTGTTTTCAACTCTTGTAAATGAGTGTCCACCTTTGGAAATTAAAGCTAGCAAGCGATGTTCTTCGACGACTTCCGGTGAATATCCATTGAAAATTCTATCAACCTCTCCAGCTTTTGCAGAACTGAAAGAAGATAACTTATCGTTTATTGAACCTAATGCAATAAGTTTATTTAATGAGTCGGTTGAATAATCCACTAATCCTAATGATGCGGTTAAAAGAAAGAATTTCATACATCTCATATTGGATTTAATTAAATGATACGGAATCGTCGTATCATCAATAATATGATTTATCTGTGAAAGAAGTAAATCACATCTTGATTTGGCTAACTCTGTTAGTTCTTCGCAATCAGAAGCATACTTTAGTACATCCTTATCTAATACTCCGAAACCAATCTTTCCATCTAACAACCCTAAAACACTATAAAATACTCTATCGAATTGCTTTCTGTCATTTGAGAAATTGAGTATTCCAAGTATCCTGTTTTTATCGCTGATTCTGTTAATATACTTCTCAAGCGCAGAACTCGGTATTGAATTGATGATTTCACCAGCTCTAAGCCTTTCCTGATTCTGCAAATATCTAAAGTATTCTGTAATTTCTTCGTCAGACGAATTATTTATATTAGTAATTGAAATGTTAAATGAATTGATATTTTCTTTTATCAATTCAGGCAATTGTTCATATTTGATTGCAATCTTGCCTCTATTTCTTAGTTTCTTCCTAAGTTTTTCTAATTGAGGGTCATTTTCTGAACCCATATACTCTGCAATGTATTCTACAATACTTTTAGCAACATCACCTTGAATTGTATAATTTCCTATTATGAAATTATATATAGAAGTCAAACGCTGTTGTCCATCAACAACCTCTAGCATTGCGCCTTTGTTGTTCTTTGTATTTAGTACACGTAAACTTATATTACCAATGGGGTATCCTTTGATAATGCTATACCAAAGTTTGTCGATAAACTCTTTGCCCCATATATAACCTCGTTGATATGTAGGTTGCAAATCTATTCCATCACGTTTACTAACATTTTTTATTTGGTTAACAATAGTTTGGATAGGACGAGAGTCGTAAGAAAAAGTCATTAAATTAGCCATAAATATACCTACTTTCTTCGTTTTAATTTATTATATCATATTCACTCTAAAAAGTCAATAGACTCTATTGATATTTTTAGAGAAATATATTATTATCTGCAAAATATATTGAGAGTCTATCACATAATAATATTATATGTGTTGCTTATAAACCGTTGTTATATTTGCGTAATTTTGCTAAAATATTATATGAGGTGTTGTCTATGATACAAAAAAAGGTTGGAAATAGAATTAGAGGACTTCGTCAGCAGACTGGTTTGAGTCAAGAAAAATTCGCTTTGAAAATCGGTATGGACAGGACTTATTTTGCCTCTGTCGAAAACGGTAAACGAAACATTTCTATTATTAACCTTGAAAAAATAGCCAAAGGTCTTGGTGTTTCATTATCAGAATTATTTAAGGAGATATGATTATGAAAGATACTATTAAAAAAATTGTAATTGAAGAGTTTTCAAAACTCACAAAACTGATTGAGGACGATTTTACTGCGAATTATAAACGCAAAGTAAACAATTTTTTGTTGAGCCAAATGGATGAACAAATTACAGCAAGTATGGTATTTGTCAGTAGTTTTGAGTCGAAAAGCGGTTTTGCTATTGAAACCTGTGCCAAGAGAATTGCTAGGCTTAAATTCGGCGATGAGAACGTACCTGCTATTGTTAATCCAAGAGGATTGTCACATAATGTCGCAGTTCCCGCATCTGGGCAGATTGTAATTACTGATGTAGATACCCACAGCGGCGATTTGCGTGGAGAAATTGCGGCATTTCGTGCGAAAAATGTTGCTAGTGGTAAAGGAAAAACTCGGCTGGAAAGTGGTGTAACACAAGAAGCTATCAGAGAAAAGCTTTATCCACTATCAGAAAAATATAAGACTGCTTCTATATACACCAAACCTGTTGATTTAGCATTCTTTGATGGCGAGTGTTGGAATGTTATGGAACTTAAAGCAGGCGGAGATTTAGATAGCTCTAACGCTCCATCTAATGTAGAGAAGCTGTTGACTATATATGTTGATATGGGTATTAAGGATTGTAATACATATTTTGCAACTCTATACAATAAAGATGGTGAAGGCAATACTTGGACAGGTGCTGTAAAGAAACATCTCAACTATCCTTCTATGTTCTTAATCGGTGCAGCATTTTGGAATAAGATATTGCCCGATGGTGTTACATTCGATGATTTTTCAGAAATATATCGCTTGGCATTAGATGAAATTGACCTTAATAAGCATATAAACGATATGATTAATAAGTGTATAGGTAAATAATTATGTCCAGATTGATAAATGATGATTGTCGCAATTTTATGAAAACAATGCCCGATAACTGCATAGACCTCATTCTTACAGACCCACCATATAATATAGCGCAGTACTCTACAGGTAATATTGCTTTGCCAGGGCGTGAAGCGTTAAACAACGATATTGCCGAGTGGGATACGGTTCCGATTGAGCCAAAAGACCTTCTCGCTGATTTTAAGAGGATACTTAAACCTGATGGAAACATATTTGTTTTTACAAGCTATAATCTTATTGGCAAATGGCACGAGGTGTTCGACCCTGAATTCGATACATTTCAGTTTTTTATTTGGCATAAGACAAATCCCGCTCCTAAAATCTATAAGAACGGTTTTTTGAATAGTTGCGAAATGATAATCTGTATGTGGAATAAGGGTCATAAATGGAATTTCACTACGCAAAATGAAATGCACAATTTCTTTGAAAGCCCTATATGTATGTATCCCGAACGCTTGAAAGAACCTAAACATCCTGCACAAAAGCCTGTAAAACTTTTAAAACATATTATAAATATTGCAAGCAATCCCGATGATATTGTCTTTGACCCTTTTATGGGAGTAGGCTCCACGGGTGTCGCAGCAAAAGCTTTAGAAAGACGATTTGCAGGGTGCGAGATCGACAAAGCGTATTTTGATGCCGCAGAAGAGAGGATAGATAAACTTGGATATTGAAATCGAGAGTGTTTCTCAAAATATACTTGAACTTGGGCTAGGTGCTCTTGCTCATGCTAATAGACACGCCGCATACTATG
>CAYSYF010000072.1:0-8196 GCA_964435155.1 uncultured Ruminococcus sp.
GTGCGGATGTTTCGGCGGAAAAGTCCCAACGGGACTTTTTCGACGGTCTGAGACCACTCAAAGAATGGTCGAAAGCTTTTCCGCATGAAGCGCAGACCGCGACGGTGAGCGGTTTTCGCAAAGCGAAAATGAAATGCCTTAAGGGCATTTCAAGCCGAGCCGTTGCATATAACAAAAAGACCACTCAAAGAGTGGTCTTTTTGTTATTGGAGCTGCTAATCGGAATCGAACCGATGACCTCATCCTTACCAAGGATGTGCTCTACCGACTGAGCCATAGCAGCATCACAACGTTAATATTATATCACGTTGTTTCCCGTTTGTCAAGCACTTTTTCACAATTTAACCGTAAGAACTTCAAAAAAAGCCAAACTTTTTTGAATTTTCTTATTGACTTTAATCCCCGAACATGGTATAATAGTAAAGTCGTAACCGTTCTTCGAGCGCACGGAGAAGTATCGAAGTGGTCATAACGAGGCGGTCTTGAAAACCGTTTGGGGGCAACCCCACGTGGGTTCGAATCCCACCTTCTCCGCCACAAAGCACAAGAAACCGCATTGCTATGCGGTTTCTTTCTTTTTATTGCAGTTTTATCCGGTCCTGTTTTTATTCTTCAGATGCTGTTTAAAAGCAAGGAATATGAGCAGAACTATTGACAAAATATAAACAATATGATATTATAAAGGTATGCTTCAGACCGAAGGTATTCCGACGGAATGTGCTTACCTATAATTTTCTTTCTGACGCTGAATTTTTTGAAGCGAAAGGCATGAAGATGATACCACAAGTGTATTGATGCGCCTTTCGGGGCGCTTTTTTTGTGGAGGCAGACAATATGGAAAACGAAACTCGCATAGCTACTATCGCAATGATAATAGAGGACAATGACAGTTCAGCACTGGTAAATTCACTGCTGCATGACTATGGTCGCTATATCGTCGGACGCATGGGTATTCCCTACCGTGACCGAGGATTGAATATAATAAACATCGTTCTTGACGCTCCCGCCGACGTTATTTCCGCTTTGTCGGGAAAGCTTGGCAGACTTGACGGAGTTACGACCAAGGCGGTGTACTCAAAACAGACAGGCGACAAATAAGCCATAGAAAGAAAGGAACAAGACTATGACAATCAAAAACCGTATCAAGGGCATCGTTGCCGCTATGCTGTGCATGGGTCTGCTCGCAGGCTGCGCAGGCGGCGATACAAGCTCCGACAGCACAACAGACTCCGCAGACAACACCTCCTCCGTTGTTGACGAGGTGGTAGACAGCGATATCGAGGACATTGAGGACGCTACGATCGAGATAGACTCCGCCGTTTCCGACGACGAGATCATCGACGACACTGCAAGCGGCACTGAAACAGAGGACGACGTTATCGACGAAACAGTACAGGCTGAGATAGAATATCCCGAGTCTATCCGCGTTACCGCTTTAAAGGGTCCCACAGCTATGGGCATGACAAAGCTTATGGACGAGGACGAAACACTCGGCTATCCCTACGATTTCACTATCGCGGCTGCTGCCGACGAGGTATCCCCTCTTGTTATCCAGGGCAACACCGATATCGTGTGCGCTCCCGCTAACCTCGCTTCCGTTCTGTACAACAAGACAGAGGGCGGCGTTCAGGTGCTTGCAGTAAACACACTCGGCGTTCTGTACATCGTTGAGAACGGCAGCACCGTTACAAGCATGGAGGATCTCAGAGGCAAGACAATCTATGCAAGCGGTAAGGGCGCAACCCCTGAGTTCGCACTGTATTACCTGCTGAAGGAGAACGGCATCGACCCCGAAACAGACGTTACCATCGAATGGAAGTCTGAGCACGCTGAGTGCCTTGCTGCTCTTACAGCAAGCGAGGGCGGCGTTGCACTGCTTCCCCAGCCCTTCGTTACAACAGCTCAGATGAAGACAGAGGGCATCAACGTAGTTCTTGACCTCACAGAGGAATGGGAGAAGCTCGGCAACGGCTCTGCTTGCCTTACAGGTGTAGTTATGGCGAGAACAGAGTTTATTGAACAGTATCCCGAGGTAGTTGACGAGTTCCTCGAGAGATACGCCGCTTCCGTTGACTACGTTAACGCTAACGTTGCAGACGCTGCACAGCTCGTTGGCAAGTATGACATAGTTACTGCCGCTGTCGCAGAAAAGGCTATCCCCGAGTGCAACATCGTTTGCATCACAGGCGCAGAGATGAAGGAGAAGCTCTCAGGCTACCTCAGCGTTCTGTTTGATCAGCTTCCCACATCTGTAGGCGGCGCGCTCCCCGCAGATGATTTCTACTACGGCGCTTAAGACCGACAGACAACCGAACAAAACATAGACATGGCTCACCGCACGATTCTATTCCCCTGATTGTGCGGTGTAGTCATATATTGATGAAGCGAAAGAACAAGGAGGTATGCAGGATTGAAAAAAGCACTGATTACCGCGGCAAGCGTACTGTTCTGGCTACTGGTGTGGCATTTTGCCGCCGTTGCTATGGATCAGAAGATACTGCTCGCCTCCCCCCTGTCCGTTGCCGAACGGCTGTGGGAGCTTATCAGAGAGCCTGATTTTCTTAGCAGCATAGCATTCTCTCTCGGGCGTATACTGCTTGGATTTGCTTTAGGTCTTGCTATAGGTACTCTGCTTGCCGCGATCGCTTCAAAGGTGATGTTCGTGCGGCAGCTTTTCGCACCGCTTATTTCGGTGATGAAATCCATTCCCGTTGCAAGCTTTACTATCCTCGCGATAATCTGGGTAGGCTCGAAGAACCTGTCTGTGCTGGTGTCGGTACTGATCGCAATACCGATAATATACTCAAATATGCTTGAGGGCATAGACAGCCTTGACCCAAAGCTTAAAACTATGGCGCAGGTATTTGAGATACCTGCGGGAAAGCGCTTTTTCGGTATCTATATGTCGCAGATACTCCCCTACTTCCGCTCCGCGTCAAAGCTCGCAATGGGTCTTTGCTGGAAGAGCGGCGTTGCTGCGGAGGTGATCGGTATTCCCGACGGCTCGATCGGTGAAAAGCTGTATATGTCGAAGGTGTACCTTGAAACAGAGGACCTTTTCGCATGGACGCTGCTGATAATACTGCTGAGCTTTCTTTGCGAAAAGCTGTTCATGCTGCTGGTGGATCTGATAGTCCGCCGCGTTGAGCGTATGTAAAGGAGGCTGCCATGGATATTATTGCAAAGGATATCTGCAAGTCATTCGGTGAAAAGCAGGTGCTCAAAGGCTTCACTTACACTTTCAAAAGCGGTCATACAACTGCTGTGATGGGACCCTCGGGCTGCGGAAAATCCACGCTTATTTCGATACTTATGGGTGTGCTGCCCTTTGACAGCGGCGAGCTTTCTCCGAAAAGCGGCAAATTCAGGCGCAGCGCTGTATTTCAGGAGAACAGGCTGTGCGAGAACCTCACCGCGGCGGCTAATATAAGGCTGGTCACAGGAAAGCGGCTCTCCAACGCCGAGATAGCAAGAGAGCTTGCGGCGGTGGGGCTGTCGGGCTGCGAAAACAAGCCCGTGCGCGAGCTAAGCGGCGGCATGAAACGCAGAGTAGCGCTGCTGCGAGCGCTGCTTGCAGAGTATGACATACTGTTTCTTGACGAACCGTTCAAGGGGCTTGACAGCGAAACAAAGGGCATGATACTGGACTACACCCAAAAGATGACCGAGGGTAAGACAGTTATCTTAGTCACTCATGACAAGAGCGAATGTGACGCGCTCGCTGATGAGCTGGTGACATTGGATACAATAAAGTAAACGGCTCCCCGAATTTTGAAGTGCCCCCGAAAACTTAGACAAAAATAAATATTAAAATACTTGTGAATGAGTTCGGTATTGCACCGGGCTCATTCCTTTTAGTTTAGTGGAAATTCTATCATTGTTGTAATAATACAATTTGTTCCACAGTGCGACATTTTTCGCACTGACAAGCCTACAAAAGACTTTTTATTGCATCTGTCCGATTTTAAGCACCGGATCGTACAACTTCGACAAAGCAAATAGTAATGTTTTTCAAAAAAGCCCTTGACAAAGCTAAACGTTTCTGATATAATATTAGTGCTGTTATTTGACAGCCTTGACCTACTAGCTCAGGCGGTAGAGCACCTGACTTTTAATCAGGGTGTCCCGGGTTCGATTCCCGGGTGGGTCACCAGCGATCCGTCGGTTTAAACCGACGGATCTTTGTTTATATGGAATAAGCCCTGCAATGAGCAGGGCTTTAATTTATTCAGTTACAATTCCAAGCACCTCGCGCTTTATAAGTCCTATCATGATGGAGGTATTCAGCTCCGCCGCGTCCTCGGGATAGATATCGGCAATATAGCCCTTGACATAACGACGCTTGAACTCGGTAATTATCTCACTGTCTGTATTGCCGCTTCGTATCATATCAGCAATGAACTCTGCCGCAGTTACCGAAGCCTGCTTCATATTTTTCAGAAAATACTCCGTTTGCTGTTCGTTAAGTATTCCAAGGTGCGGTGACAGAAGCTTCTTTATTTCAAGACGCTCAGCGCGCTCCATCGATTTCAGCGACATCTGATAGCCTACAAGATATGACGGGACTATTATCTCGCCGCCGTCGTAAACGCCGAGAGTTTCCGATGACAGCAGCAAGGCGTGCTCACGGCAGTAAAAGCCTACCGAGCACTTTGTATGTCCGGGAAGGTAGATAACCTCAAACCTCATATCGCCCGCTTCAACGATATCGCCGTCATTTACGGGTATATCAACACGCAGCAA
The DNA here is from genome assembly GCA_964435155.1 of uncultured Ruminococcus sp. Lineage (GTDB taxonomy): Bacteria > Bacillota > Clostridia > Oscillospirales > Ruminococcaceae > CAG-115. The sequence continues at coordinate 4,744 of CAYSYF010000072.1, forward strand.
GTCGCCGAGAAAAGGATATTCGCCTACACCGCATTTGTCCGCAAACTTTCTGTCAAGCTCGCGCATTACTTTCTTAGCGCCCTCACGCGTGAATATCGAAGCCGCATACGCTCCCGCAACTACCTTGGCTTCGGGATAGCGCTGTATGATATACGCGCTGCCCAGCGCATGGTCGTAATGCGAATGAGTGAGGAAAATATAATCAAGCTTTCTCTCTCCGAGGTGCTTTTTTATATTGTCCGCAACGCCGAAGCCCGTAAACCCAAAGCCTGTATCATACAATATGGCGGTTTCTCCGTTATCCAGCAGAAACGAGCTGTCGCCGTGCTGTACTCTCACATCATAAAATTTTATCTCTTTCATTAGTTGTCAGTTCCTTTGTTTTTTCTCTTTCATATTATATACCTTTTCAGTCTAAAATGCAAGAGCCTTACTTCCTGCCGATATACGTTCAAGCTCGCGCAAAAGCTGTGACGCCTCTGCTTTTGTCGTAAATACCGACGGTGAAAAGCGTACTGTGCCGCTTTGGAGCGTTCCGAGCTTTTTATGAGCCATCGGCGCACAATGCAGTCCGCCGCGCATACAAAAGCCTCGTTTTCCCAACAGCTCCGACAGCTCTGAGGAATGTATTCCCCGCATATTGAACGACACCACAGGCGCAAAGCGGTCGTAATTTGCCGCTGTTATATCCGAGTAGAGCGTTAGCCCTTTTATGGAGCGTGCGCCCTCGCAAAAGCTGCGGCACATTTCCAGCTCGTGGTGCAGTATTTTTTCGGGAGTGCGGCTCTTTACGAACTCCGCGCCTGCTCCGAGTGCAATAGCCCCTGCGGTATTTATAGTGCCGCTCTCAAAGCGGTCAGGAGTAAACTCGGGCTGAAGAGGGCTTTCAGAGGCGCTGCCTGTGCCGCCCTCAATAAGCGTACTAAGGGGATAGCTGCCGTCAGATATAAGCAGCCCCGTTCCCATAGGTCCGTAAAGCCCCTTATGACCCGCGCAGCAGATGAAGCTGACACCGCCTCCAACCTTTAGCGGCAATGCTCCCCCTCCCTGTGCTGCGTCAATGATAAACGGCACTTCCTTGCGGCGGCAGAGCTGAGCAAGCTTCTCAACAGGCAGCCGTCTGCCCGTTACGTTGCTTGCCGCTGTACATACTACCGCAGAGGTATCTCGTCTGATAGCGCGTTCCGCCCTTGCCAGCGTCAGCTCATCATTATCGTCCGTTTCAAAAATGCTGTAGCTGCCGCCGCGCTGCGCAGTGCAGGCGTGTATGGGACGAAGCACAGCGTTGTGCTCTACATCGCTTATGACGAAATGCGGCTTTCTGCCTGCTATCCCCTTTATCGCATAATTCAGCGCATGGGTGCAATTAAGCGTGAATACGGTATTTTCGGGCTCTGCTCCGAAAAGCTCGGCACAAGCTGCTCTGCTTTTATACACAGCCTCGCCTGTATTAGACGCAAACGGATAGCCGCCGCGCCCCGGGTTTGCTCCAAAGCCGCGCATTGCCTCGTTCCAGACGCGGTAGACCTGCGGCGGCTTCGGGTAGGTGGTTGCGGCATTGTCAAGATATATCACAGGGTATTCCCGAGAAATTCAGCAGCAGGCAAGCCTCGCGCTTAGGTGCATACACCCTGAGGGCAAAGCTGCAGCCCTGTCCGCGGCGATGAGTGCGCTCCACCGTGCTGCGTATTCCTTTCTTCGCAAGCAGCATACGCGCCTTGTGCGCCTGCGTCTGATTTTTCATGTTTATGATAAAGCTGTCCATATCGTTCTCCTTGATTGTTTTTGGGGAATACTGTTTCCCCTACTATTTTATGCTTTTGGCGCGGTTATGTTAATTGTTGATATTTGCGCAAATCGGGAACTGTGAATTATGTGCATTTGCTTGACACGACAAATAATTTGTGATATGATAAAAGTGCCTCCATTATACCAAACGCTTTCAATGCCGATCAGATTTGGTTGCAAAATATGCGGCTGCATGAAAATGTAGATCAGCAGCCATGAACGGATAACTGATAGGAGATTTGATATGAGAAAAAAGCTTTGTTTTATGCTCGCTGCTTCATTGGCATTATCCCTCTGCGGCTGCTCACAGGCGCAGACCTCCTCTAACGAGGGCAGCTCTGAAAGCACCACGCAAACCGTGGTAGAAAGCGTTGAAGCTTTTGATCCTATCAGAGATCAGATAGAAGCGCTTGGCGAAGCAACGCCGAGAGTTATTTCAGTCGAAACCGAGAATTATGTGATATCGCTTGAATTCGACGAATATTCAGACGGAAGCATAACAAATGAAGCGACTCTACTCCTTACCGATGACAGCGAAAATGAATACAGCACCCATTTTGCAAGCCCCGCGCTTGGTGGTCCGAGCTACAACATCACACTTCCGCAGGACAGCGAGTTTATCATCAAAGCAGAAGAAACAGACGTTTTTCCGCTGTTCGCCGCAGTTATGGTGCCGTTTACCATGCAAGACGAGCTTAAATACTACACAACCCTTTACCGCTTTGACGGCAGTACACTTGATATGTACTTCCCCGAGGGCAAGGAGGGAATTTTCTTCCCCATTATTACAGACCCCGAGAGTATAGTTATCGGAGGCAGCTCATTCTCCTTTACCGACGAAAACGGAGAGCAGACGGAATTGAATTTTTAATCTTACACACAGGGCGGTCTATGACCGCCTTTTTTGTGTACCGCTAAGTTCGCGCCGAGTTATTGACAAGAAAATCTCATAATGATATAATACTAGTATAAAACACACGAAAGGAAACCTTAATGGCAGAAGTAACTTTAAATATGGACAGCATGGAGCAGCTCCACGCTGTTTTCGGTGACTTTGACTGCAACGTAAACCTCATACAGAAAGCCTTCGGCGTGACTATATTCAGCCGCGGCAGCGATGTGAAGATAACGGGCGGCAGCGACAGTGCTGCGGCTCGCGCGGAAAAGGCTATGCAATCGCTGTCGAAGCTGCATTTCAAGGGCGAAGCTATAAACGAGCAGTCTGTGCGCTACGTTATCTCCATGGTGAATGACGGCACCGAAAACGAGGTAGAAACGATGTCCTCCGACTGCGTTTGCGTAAGCTATTCGGGAAAGCCGATAAAGCCAAAAACCCTCGGTCAGAAGAAATACTGCGACATGATACGCAAAAACACCATCACCTTCGGCGTAGGGCCTGCAGGTACAGGCAAGACCTATCTTGCGGTGGCGCTTGCGGTAGCGGCGTTCAAGGCTCATGAGATACAGAGGATAATCCTCACGCGTCCTGCGGTAGAGGCAGGCGAAAAGCTTGGCTTTCTCCCCGGCGATCTTCAGAACAAGGTCGACCCCTACCTCCGTCCGCTGTACGACGCGCTGTTTGAGATGTTTGGTCAGGAGGCTTTCAACCGCCATTTAGAGCGCGGCTCGATAGAGGTTGCACCCCTCGCATACATGAGAGGACGC
>CAYSYF010000072.1:8206-11548 GCA_964435155.1 uncultured Ruminococcus sp.
AGAGGACGCACGCTGGACGACAGCTTCATCATTCTGGATGAGGCGCAGAATACCACGCGCGAGCAGATGAAGATGTTCCTTACAAGACTTGGCTTCAACAGCAAGATGGTAATTACAGGCGACATCACTCAGATAGACCTGCCCGAAACCAAAAAATCAGGTCTTATCGAGGCGCTGCGTGTGCTGAAGAGCGTTGACGATATCGCGCAGAACCGCTTCTCCGACAAGGACGTTGTACGTCACCGCCTTGTTCAGGATATCGTAAAGGCGTATGAGAACTACGGCTCTCAGAGCGCCGACAGAAAGGACAGAAAATAATGAATATAGACATATTCTACAGCAACGAGCAGGACAAGCTTGATCCGCCTGACGACATAGAGCAGCTTATCGAGCGCTGTACACGCGCGGCACTGGAGGAAGAGGAGATAGACGAGGACGCGCAGGTGTCTGTTACTCTCGTTGATAACGATGCTATCCGCGAGATAAACCGTGAGCACCGCGATATCGACCGCGCGACCGATGTTCTGTCCTTCCCTCTCGGTGATGACGACAGCTTCGATACAGACCCCGAAACAGGCGCGATACTGCTTGGTGACATCGTGATAAGCCTTGAGCGCGCCGAGGAGCAGGCAAAGGAATTTGGGCACTCGTTCTATCGCGAGGTTGCATTTCTTATCACCCACTCGCTGTTCCATCTGCTGGGCTATGACCATGTAGACAGCGAGGAGGACGAAAAGGTTATGTTCGGCAAGCAGGACAAGGTGCTGGACGCTCTCGGAATAACACGCGAGGCATGATATGAAAAAGTTTCTTAAAGGCTTCATCTACGCAGCACAAGGCTTTGTCGCTGCGCTTTATGAGCGCAATTTCCGCTTTCATCTGTGTGCCGCGGCGTTCGTTATCTTCTTTGCGGTGAGCTTTTACGAGCTTTCAAAGGCTGAATGGGCGATACTCGCGCTTACGATAGGCTCGGTGCTTGCGTTTGAGGCAATAAACACTGCGGTTGAACATCTCGCAGACGAGGTAACTAAAGAAAAGAGCGAAAATATAAAGCGCTGCAAGGACTGCGCCGCCGCGGCTGTGCTTATCTCAGCGATAGCTGCTGTGGCGGTGGGAATTGTACTGCTCGGAGATGCCGACAGGCTCGCGGCGATGTGGGAGTTCTACCGTTCCGATATATGGCGTATGCTCTCGCTTATAGCGGCGGTAACAGGCGCGGCGCTTTTTGTGCTGCTGCCCGAGAGATTTAAAAACAACTGATAAGGAGAGCGCTTATGGCAGTAAGACCAAGACCCGACAGCGGAATAACTACATCATTATTCGAGTGCAGGCGCGAGGGGCTGACTATCCGCGGAACAGAATACCGCCCCGCAGGTGACGAGCTTCCTATCGCGATAGTAAGCCACGGCTTCATGGCTTTTCAGGATACTGTACGGCATTATGCGATAAAGCTTGCGGAGCTTGGCTACTGCGCGTACTGCTTTGATTTCTGCGGCGGCTCGGTGGTCAAAGGAAAGAGCGACGGCAAGACTACGGAAATGTCTGTGCTCACCGAGGTGCGTGACCTTAAGGCTGTGATAGAATATGCAAAAGGACGCTCCTACACACGTAGCGAGGATATGCTGCTTATGGGCTGCAGTCAGGGAGGCTTTGTATCTGCACTGACAGCAAAGGCGCTTCAGGAGCAGGTAAGCAAGCTTGTGCTGTTTTACCCTGCGCTGTGTATTCCCGACGACGCACGTGAAGGAAAGATGATGTTTGCGAAATTCGATCCCCAGAATATCCCCGATGTAATTCGCTGCGGTCCTATGAAGCTAGGGCGCTGCTACCCTGCCGACGTTATCGATATGGACCCGTTCGAGGAGATAAAGGACTACATGGGCAAGGTGCTTATCGTTCACGGAACAAAAGACGGCATCGTGCGGCTCGACTATGCACAGAATGCTTTTGAGGCGTACAGCGATACCGCTCCCGACAGAACGGAATTTCATATCATTGAGGGCGGCGGACACGGTTTCTCAAAGAAGCACGACAAGGAGGCTATTGCCATTCTGGAGGGGTTTGCAAGGCTATAAAAAAGGAGGCTGTTGCCTCCTTTTTATTATCATACAAAAAGAGGGAAGTTCTCACTTCCCTCTTAAATTTATCGTCATTACGCGGACACAGCAAGCCGTGTCCCTACGTGTTTATCAGCCCTTCGCATAGCTCCTCAGCAGCTCCGCAGCCTCCTTTTTTCCGTTCTGCTCTGCTACCTCAAGCGCCGTATGCTTATCCTTGTTAAGAATATCAACGGGCACTCCGTTGTCCAGCAGGAACTTCAGACCATACAGATTATTGTTGCGCGCATAGACGTGCAGCGGCGGAAAACGTCCGCCCTCGTTCACCATATCCACGCCTGCGTCCCTGAGCAGCGGATATAGCCGTTTGTCTGAATAGTTATTCACACACCAGAAATCCTTGACCTCCTTGTCAAACTGCTCGCGGTAATTTTCGTATATGTACATCACGATATCGTAGGAGCATCTGAATGCCGTCATAAGCGGTGACATCTCCGCCGCCGTCTTTTTGCTGATATCCGCACCCTTTTCCGCGATAGCCTTAAAGGATTCAAGATCGTCGTGCTTTGCGCAGAGTATAAGCGGATTTCCTGCAAGCTTCAGCGCTTTGTTGAGCTGCGCAGGCTTCAGCTTGGGGTCGGCAAGGCGCTCCTTTATCAGCTCCTTATCACCGATATAGCACGCCCACACCAATGTATTCTTTATCTTCTCCGCTTTGATAGACTCCGCAAGATAGTTCTTTTCGCGCTCATTTGTAGGCTCAAGACCGTACTCTTGATATATTGCAAGTACCGTTTCACCCGTAAACAGCCTTTCGGGGTTGAACCAGTGGATATGGCGCTTGTCGATGCACTCTCCGCCCGAAAAGCGCATGAGGTGTATACCGTGTTCAAAATGGTCGAAGGCAGCCCATACCAAATTATCATAATCAGGGTGCTGTGCAAGCCAGCCTTTGTAGGTCACAGTGTTCCCCTCAACCACAAAAAACTTCTGAGAGCAGGACTGTCCGCCCGAGTTCGTCACGGTAACGATGGCATCGCCGCCGTCCGCGCACTCCTTCGCCATTTTCATAAAGCGCTCCATAAACTCATTATATTCCATATTCAACCTCCGTTTTGATGTGTTGCTTTAATTATACTACCATAGGAGGAAAATGTCAACAAAAAACAGAAGCGCACGACGCTTGCCCCTCTACCGTACACTGCAAAAAGGGACACGGCAAGCCGCGTCTCTCAGACCGTCGAAAAAGTCCCGTTGGGACTTTTCCGCCGAAACATCCGCACTG
>CAYSYF010000073.1:0-8705 GCA_964435155.1 uncultured Ruminococcus sp.
AGTAGTTAAGCCCGGCAGAGTAATGTTCGAGATCGCCGGCGTTGCTGAGGAGATCGCTCGCGAGGCTATGCGTCTTGCTATGCACAAGCTCCCCATCAAGTGCAAGTTTGTAAAGAAGGAAGACGGAGGTGAGCTTTAATGAAGGCATCGGAAATCAAGTATCTCTCAGAGACAGAGCTCGAAACAAAGCTCGCTGAACTCAAGCAGGAGCTTTTTAACCTGCGCTTCCAGCTTGCCGTTAACCAGCTTGAGAACCCCACAAGGATCAAGGCTGTAAAGAAGGACATCGCGCGTATCAAGACAATCCAGCGTCAGCGCGAGCTTCAGGCAAACAATTGAGGAAGGAGGATAAGAACTAATGGAAAGAGCTTTAAGAAAGACCAGAGTTGGTAAGGTAGTAAGCGATAAGATGGACAAGACAATCGTTGTTGCCATCGAGGATAATGTTCGTCATCCTCTGTACAAGAAGATTGTAAAGCGCACAATCAAGCTCAAGGCACACGATGAACAGAACACTTGCGGAATCGGCGACAGAGTTGAGATCATGGAAACTCGCCCCCTTTCCAAGGATAAGAGATGGCGCCTTGTTAACGTCATCGAGCGCGCTAAGTAATTAGCTCGTAACAGTAACGAAAGGAGTTTATAAGCCATGGTTCAGATGCAGACATTGCTTAATGTTGCCGACAACACCGGCGCTAAGCAGCTTATGTGTATCAGAGTACTCGGCGGTACTCGCAGAAAGTATGCGAATATCGGCGACGTAATCGTTGCTTCCGTTAAGAAGGCTACACCCGGCGGCGTTGTTAAGAAGGGTGACGTAGTTAAGTGCGTTATCGTTCGTTCCGCAAAGGGTCTCAGACGTGACGACGGAACATATATCCGCTTCGATGAGAACGCAGCGGTTATTATCAAGGAGGACAAAAATCCGAAGGGAACTCGTATTTTTGGACCAGTAGCTAGAGAGCTTCGTGACAAGGACTTCACAAAGATCCTGTCCCTCGCTCCCGAAGTACTTTAATAGGAGGAGCCCCGTATGAATAACTTAAATGTTAAGACCGGCGATAAGGTAAAGGTTATCAGCGGTCACCACAAGGGCGAGTCCGGTAAGATTGTCGGCGTTTCCGCAAAGGAAGGCAAGGTTATCGTTGAAGGCGTAAACATGGTTACAAAGCATGTTAAGCCCAAGCAGGCCGGACAGCTCGGCGGCAGAGTACAGGCTGAGGGTGCTATGTATGCTTCCAAGGTTATGCTTGTTTGCCCCAAGTGCGATAAGACTACAAGAGTAGCTCACAAGATTGAAGACGGCAAGAAGATCAGAGTTTGCAAGCACTGCGGCGCAGAGCTGAAATACTGATATTGCCCGGAGATAGGTCGGATATAAGAAATGCCAAAGCGTCTGTATACAGCCGCCTGCGGCATTAAAATCCGGCTGTCAGATAGGAGTAATAACAATGGCAAGAATGAAGACATTCTACAAGGAGACCGTTGCTCCCGCGCTGTTCAAGAAGTTTGGTTACAAGTCTGTTATGCAGACTCCCAAGCTGGACAAGATCGTTGTAAACGTTGGCTGCGGCGAGGCAAAGGAAAACCAGAAGATTATTGAGAACGTAATGAACGAGCTTGGCATGATCACAGGTCAGAAGCCTGTTGCTTGCCGCGCTAAGAAGTCTGTAGCTAACTTCAAGCTCAGAGAGGGTCAGATCATCGGCGTTAAGGTAACACTTCGCGGCGAGGTTATGTACGAGTTCCTCGACAGACTGTTCAACGTTGCTCTTCCCCGTGTTCGTGACTTCAGAGGTATCAACCCCAATTCCTTCGACGGAAGAGGCAACTACTCTATGGGTCTCAAGGAACAGCTTATCTTCCCCGAGATCGAGTACGATAAGATCGACACCGTAAGAGGTATGGACATCAACTTCATCACAACTGCAAAGACTGATGAAGAGGCAAGAGAGCTGCTCTCGCTGATGGGCGCTCCGTTTGAGAAGTAAGAAAGGACGAAGGAAAACTTATGGCAAAGAAGTCAATGATTGCTAAGCAGCAGAGAGCTCCCAAATTTTCCACCCGTGCCTACAACAGATGCAAGATTTGCGGCAGACCCCACGCATACCTTCGCAAGTTTGGTATCTGCAGAATCTGCTTCAGAGAGCTTGCTTATAAGGGTCAGATTCCCGGTGTGAAGAAGGCTAGCTGGTAAGCTGCGCAGGACCGATTTATATCAGGTTCAACAAATTTGTTCCCTCGCCGGGCGGGTTTTTGGCTACGAATAAAGCTCGGCTTTGGAGTTTGAGATGTGTCTGAGATGCTACAGATGCAAACCGGCTCCACATATACTGCCCGAAAGGGTAAATCATGACAGTACGACGGACAATTTGAATCCGTAACGGCTATCAAATAGGAGGTAAACGAATGCAGATCACTGATACTATCGCAGATATGCTGACACGAATCCGTAACGCTAACTCTGCGAAGCACGCTTCTGTTGACATTCCCGCTTCCAACATGAAGAAGCAGATCGCTCAGATCCTTCTTGATGAGGGTTACATCAAGAACTTCAAGGTAATTGATGACAACAAGCAGGGTATCATCAGAGTAACACTCAAGTACACAGACACAAAGGCTCAGGTTATCACAGGTCTTCGCCGTGTATCCAAGCCCGGTCTGAGAATCTATTCTAACTGCAAGGATATGCCCAAGGTAATGAAGGGTCTTGGTATCGCTATCATTTCCACTTCCAAGGGCATCATGACCGACAAGAAGGCTCGTGAGCTGAATGTCGGCGGCGAAGTTCTTGCATTCATCTGGTAAGGAGGAAAGTAACATGTCTAGAATTGGTAATAAGCCTGTTGCTATCCCCGCAGGTGTAGATGTAACAATCGACGGTTCTGTAGTAACAGTAAAGGGCCCCAAGGGCACACTCACAAGAGAGTTCAACAGCCGTATGGCAATCTCTCAGGAAGGCGCAGAGATCATCGTTAAGCGCCCCAATGACGAGAACGTAAACAAGTCTCTCCACGGACTTACAAGAACACTTATCAACAACATGGTAACAGGCGTTACTCAGGGCTACGAGAAGGAGCTTGAGATCAACGGCGTTGGTTACAGAGTGGCAAAGAACGGCAAGCAGGTCGTAATGAACCTCGGCTTCTCCCACGATGTTGTTGTATCCGATACAGACGATATCACACTGGAAGTTCCCGCTCCCAACAAGATCATCGTTAAGGGTATCGACAAGCAGAAGGTTGGTCAGATGGCTTCTGAGATCAGAGGCAAGCGTCCCCCTGAGCCTTACAAGGGCAAGGGCATTAAGTACGCCAACGAAGTTATCCGCCGCAAGGAAGGTAAAGCCGGCAAGGGTAAGAAGTAATTCCCAGAATGAAAGGACTGAAAATAAATGGTTAAAGTTATCGACAAGAATAAGAGCAGACTTCGCCGTCACAAGCGTGTCCGCGCTAAGATCAATGGTACTGCAGAGTGCCCGCGTCTTAATGTTTTCCGTTCTTCACAGCACATTTACGCTCAGATCATTGACGACGTAAAGGGTGTTACACTCGCCGCTGCTTCCTCTACCGAGAAGGGTTTTGAGGGCTTCGGCGGAAACTGTGAGGCTGCTAAGAAGGTTGGCCTGATGATTGCTGAGAAGGCAAAGGCAGCAGGCATCACCGATGTCGTATTCGACAGAGGCGGCTATGTATACCACGGCAGAGTTGCTGCTCTCGCCGAGGGCGCTAGAGAAGGCGGACTTAATTTCTAAGAAGGAGGGACTAACACTTTGGCACTTTTAAATGCAAACGATTATGAGCTTGCCGAAAAGGTAGTTGCTATAAACCGCGTTTCCAAGACTGTAAAGGGCGGACGTATCATGAAGTTCTCCGCACTGGTAGTTGTTGGCGACGGCAACGGTGTAGTTGGTTTCGGCATGGGTAAATCTAACGAAGTTCCCGACGCTATCCGCAAGGGCATCGAAGATGCTAAGAAGAATCTTCACAAGATCGCTCTTAAGGGAACAACAATTCCTCACGAGGTTACAGGTAAATTCGGCGCAGGCGCAGTTCTGATGCGTCCCGCTCCCGAGGGTACAGGCGTTATCGCAGGCGGCCCCGTACGTGCAGTCATCGAGATGGCTGGTATCAAGAACATTCGTACAAAGTCCCTGCGTTCCAACAACCCCTGCAACGTTGTTCGTGCAACAATGGCAGGTCTTACATCTCTCAGAACAGCCGAGGAAGTTGCTGCTCTCAGAGGCAAGACTGTTAAGGAAATCTTATAAGCAGACGGAAAGGAAGTATTACAATGGCTCTTAAAATCACACTTGTACGCTCGCTCAATAGCTGCAAGAAGAATCAGATTGCCACTGCGTATTCCCTTGGTCTGCGCAAGGTAAATTCTGTAACAACACAGCCCGACAACGAGGCTACAAAGGGTAAAATCAAGACTATCGCTCACCTTGTAAAGGTTGAAGAGGTTTGATTATTAACACATTAAATTCTAATACCAAATTACTAGGGGGTGCAAAGTAATGAAGCTTTACGAATTACAGCCCGCAGCAGGTTCTGTAAAGGACGTTAAGCGTATCGGTCGTGGCCACGGTTCCGGCTCCGGTAAGACTGCCGGCAAGGGTCACAAGGGTCAGAAGGCTCGCTCCGGCGGCTCCATCAGACCCGGTTTTGAAGGCGGTCAGATGCCTCTGCAGAGAAGAATGCCCAAGAGAGGCTTTAACAACATCTTCGCTACAGAGTATGCTACCGTTAATGTATCTGCACTTGAGGAGCGCTTCGAGGCAGGCGCTACCGTTGATGCTGAAGCTCTCAAGGCTTGCGGTCTTGTTAAGGACGCTAAGGACGGCATCAAGATCCTCGGCAACGGTGAGCTGACAAAGAGCCTTACAGTAAAGGCTGCTAAGTTCACAGCAAGTGCTCAGGAAAAAATTGAAAAGGCAGGCGGAAAGGCTGAGGTGATCTAATGTTTCAAGTCTTACGCAACGCGTGGGTAGATACCCAGCTTCGTAAAAAGATTTTGTACACACTTTTTATCATCATCATCTTCCGTTTAGGCTCTAACATTATCGTTCCTTTCGTTGACAGCAGCGCCGTTCAGACCATGGTCGGCGGCGTGTCCCTGCTGAACTACCTTGACGTTATGACGGGTGGTTCGCTTTCCAAGGGTACACTGCTTGCGATGTCGATCACGCCTTATATCAATGCGTCGATCATCATTCAGTTGCTGACTGTTGCGATCCCTCCGCTGGAAAGACTCTCCAAGGAAGGTGATGTGGGACGTAAGAAGATCAACATGATAACCAAGGTAACTTCTTTGGGTATCGCGTTGTTCCAGGCTATCGCGTTCTATTTTACACTCGCGGGCTCTACCGATGAGGCAGGCAACCCTGTTCTGAAGTACTGCGCATACAACGGCTCGGACGATTTTTCGATCCTGCTGTCTGCGATAGTTATCGTAGCTTGTTTCGTAGCAGGCGCGTCGCTCATCATCTGGCTCGGCGATCGTATCAATGAAAAGGGTCTCGGTAACGGTATCTCCATGATACTCTTTTCCGGTATCATTTCAAACCTCCCCGGCGTGGTTGATTACTTCGTTAAGCTGTGCGCAAGTGATATGAAGAATATCATTTGGGTGCTTGTTACGATCATTATATTCCTCGCGCTGGTGTGGTTCGTAATCCTCATGACAAACGCAGAGCGTCGTATTCCTGTACAGTACGCTAAGCGTGTTGTGGGCAGAAAGATGTATGGCGGTCAGTCCACTCACATTCCGATCAAGGTTGCGATGGCAGGCGTTATGCCCATCATCTTCGCAATGTCCCTGATGAGCCTTCCCCAGACGATCTGCTACTTCTTCGGTATCACCGGACAGGGCGATTCCTTCTGGGACAATTTCGTAAAATTATTCAGCCAGACAAGTGTTCTGTATGCAATAATCTACTTCCTGCTCATCATCGCATTCAACTATTTCTATGTTTCCATTCAGTACAATCCCGTTGAGATCGCGAATAACCTCAAGAAGAACAACGGTGCTATCCCCGGCTACAGACCCGGCAAGCCCACTTCCGATTTTATTCACAACTCTCTCAACAAGATCACGCTGATCGGTGCGATATTCCTCGGAATCATCGCTGTATTCCCCATCATCATTTCGATGTTCGTTCCTACTCTCAGCAACGTGAGCCTTGGCGGTACTACACTGCTGATCGTTGTAAGCGTTTCGCTTGAGACTGTACGTTCGCTCGAAAGCCAGATGATGATGCGTCATCACAAGGGATTCCTTGAATAATCCTGATAACAATTTTTGCGAATAGGAGATCATTATGAATCTGATTTTTTTAGGGGCTCCGGGCGCGGGTAAAGGCACACAGGCAGAGGTTGTCTGCAATGAGCTGAACATTCCCGCAATTTCCACAGGCAATATGCTCCGCGAGGCAGTTAAGAACGGCACACCCGCCGGTCTTGCAGCTAAGGAGTGCATGGACAAGGGCGACCTTGTTCCCGATGAGATCGTGATCGGTATCCTCAAGGACAGAATTGCTCAGGACGACGCTAAGAACGGCTTTATCCTCGATGGCTTCCCCAGAACTGTTTCGCAGGCTGAGGCGCTTGAGAAGATGGGCGTTCAGATCGACAAGGTCGTTGAGATCCACGTTGCCGACGAGAAGATCACTTCCAGAATGTCCGGCAGACGTGTTTGCGAGGGCTGCGGTAACTCCTACCACATCGAGTACAAGCCCACTAAGGTTGAAGGCGTTTGCGACGCTTGCGGCGCAAAGGTAGTTCAGAGAGTGGACGATAAGCCTGAAACTGTACTCAGCCGCCTTGCTACCTATCACGAAAAGACAGCTCCCCTCAAGGATTTCTATGCTGCGAAGGGCAAGCTGGTAACAGTTGAGGGTCAGGAAGAGATCGCTGACACCTCTAAGCTGACTCTTGCTGCTGTTAAGGGCTGATAAGAGGCGTGATAGCATGATCCAGATTAAAAATCCAACCGAACTGAAGCTTATGCTTAAGGCCGGCGAACTTGCCGCGCAGGCTCTCGAGCTTGCAGGCAAGAACATCGCCCCCGGCATTTCAACATGGGAGCTTGATAGAATCGTTGCAGATTATATCAAGTCAAAGGGCGGAAGCTGCCCCTGTAAGGGCTACGGCGGATTCCCTGCTCACAATTGCTTCTCGATAAATGAAGAGCTTATCCACGGTATCGCTTCCAAGAAGAGGATACTGAAGGAGGGCGACATCATCTCCTGCGATATCGTCGCTGAGCTGAACGGCTTTATGGGCGATAACACAAAGACCTTTAAGGTCGGCAAGGTATCCGATGAAGCCGAAAGGCTCATGAAGGCTACCGAAGAGGCTCTGTACAAGGGCATCGAGCAGGCTGTCGCAGGCAACAGAGTGGGCGATATCTCAAACGCTGTCCAGCAGCACGTTGAGTCCTATGGCTATGCGGTGGTACGCAAGTTTATCGGACACGGCGTCGGCAGGGATATGCATGAGGATCCCGAGGTTCCGAATTTCGGCAGACCAGGTCGCGGTCCAAGACTCGTCGAGGGCATGACGATCGCTATCGAGCCGATGGTAAACACTAATGTTCCTGAGGTCAATATCCTCGGTGACAAGTGGACAGTGGTTACCACAGACGGAAGTCTGAGCTGTCACTTTGAGCACACCGTTGCCATCACAAATGACAAGGCGCTCATACTGACATTACCGGAGCATTGATGATGGAATTTGCTTCAGGTATGGTTGTTATAAGCTCCGCAGGGCATGACAGCGGCAGTTGGTTCGCGGTCACAGGAGCTGACGAGCGGTATGTATATATCGCAGACGGCAAGGAGCGAAAGCTCAACAAGCCCAAACGCAAAAACAAAAAACATATCCGTAAGACCGGATTGACGGTGGATATCACCGCCATGACGGATAAAGGGCTTCGACGCGCACTGGGTGCGCTGAGAAAGCAAAGCATCGCCGAGGAGAGTGAAAAGCTTGTCTAAAGAAGATGTATTGGAAGTCGAAGGCGTAATCCTTGAGGCTCTTCCCAACGCACAGTTTAAAGTAGAGCTTTCTAACGGTCATAAGATACTGGCTCACATCAGCGGCAAGCTGAGAATGAACTTCATTCGAATCCTGCCCGGTGACAAAGTGACCGTTGAAATGTCGCCTTATGATCTGACAAAAGGCAGAATCACATGGCGTGCCAAGTGATTGCGGCAAAGTAAACAAACCTATAAGGAGGGTTATTTAAATGAAAGTAAGACCTTCAGTTAAGCCCATTTGCGACAAGTGCAAGGTTATCAAGCGCAAGGGCAGAGTTATGGTTATTTGTGTTGAACCTAAACACAAGCAGAGACAGGGCTAATAAGCCTTAATCCCAATTAAGAGGAGGAAAAGATATGGCAAGAATTGCTGGTGTAGACCTGCCCAAGGAAAAGCGCGTAGAGATCGGTCTGACCTATGTTTACGGCATCGGCAGAAAGTCTGCAAATGATATTCTGGCTAAGGCCGGTGTAAATCCTGACACACGTGTTAAGGATCTCACTGATGACGAAGAGAACAGAATTCGTGAAGTAATCGATCAGGGCTATGTTGTAGAGGGTGACCTCAGAAGAACTGTTGCACTCAACATCAAGCGTCTGGTTGAAATCAACTGCTACCGCGGTACACGTCATCGTAAGGGTCTTCCCTGCCGTGGTCAGCGTA
>CAYSYF010000073.1:8715-11390 GCA_964435155.1 uncultured Ruminococcus sp.
ACAAAGACTAACGCAAGAACTCGCAAGGGTCCCAAGAAGACTATTGCAAACAAGAAGAAGTAATCACACGAGAAAGGTGGTATTTTAATGGCAACTAAGGGCAAGCAGGTAGTTCGCAGACGCCGCGAGCGCAAGAACATTGAAAACGGCGCTGCTCATATCCAGTCCACATTTAACAATACAATCGTTACCATCACCGACCTTCAGGGCAACGCTCTCTCTTGGGCAAGCGCAGGCGGACTCGGCTTCAGAGGCTCCAGAAAGTCCACTCCCTTCGCAGCTCAGACAGCAGCTGACGTTGCTGCTAAGGCAGCTATGGAACACGGTCTTAAGACAGTTGAAGTATTCGTAAAGGGTCCCGGTGCAGGTCGTGAGGCAGCTATCAGAGCTCTGCAGGCAGCAGGTCTTGAGGTTAAGCTCATCAAGGACGTTACACCCATTCCCCACAACGGATGCCGTCCCCCCAAGAGAAGACGTGTATAACAGATGACAAACCGAGCTTTCGTTTGCTCGGCGTCGGCAGCTACAGTGCCGATACTAATTATTGAATAACGGAGGAATTTTACAATGGCAGTTAATCGCGATCCTATCTTAAAGAGATGCCGCGCGCTCGATCTGAGCCCCGCAGTTCTCGGTTATGATAAGAAGTCTAACAGAAACCCCAACGGCAACAGAAGAAAGAAGGAGTCCGAGTACGGAATGCAGCTCAAGGAGAAGCAGAAGCTGAAGTTCGTTTACGGCGTTTCCGAGAAGCAGTTCTACCACTACTATGAGCTTGCTACAAAGATGGAAGGCATCGCCGGTGAGAACCTCATCAAGCTCCTCGAGTCCCGTCTTGACAATGTTGCTTTCAGAATGGGTCTTGCTTGCACACGCCGCGAGGCTAGACAGTTGGTTTCCCACGGTCATTTCTGTGTGAACGGTAAGAGAATCGATATCCCCTCCTACAGAGTTAAGGTTGGCGATGTTATCTCTCTGAGAGAAAACAGCAAGAAGAGCAAGAAGTTTGAGCAGGTTGCTGAGGTTGCAGGCGGCAGAATCACTCCCCTGTGGCTCGAAGTTAACAAGGAAGCAAGCACCGCAAAGGTACTCCGTGCTTTCCAGCGTGAGGAACTCGATTTCGAGATCGCTGAGCACTTAATTATCGAGTTGTATTCTAAATAATAGCCTCAGCGCATACAGATATTTAGTGCAGTTATTTTTAATTCATGATCTGCTCCCGCTGTTTAAATTCCGCGGACTGTGCCAATACTTGATAGTAAAGGCACAGGCAGAGTGTGATTTAAAATTAACAGCGAATACGACAATAAGCACAGGATAATTAACAGACGAGAACTTGTGGAGGGTTACCATGCTTGAAAAAATCGAAAAGCTCAATATTGAGACCTCTAAATTAAGGTCTGACGGAACTTATGGAATGTTCGTTCTGGAGCCGCTCCAGAGCGGATACGGAAACACCTTGGGCAACAGCCTGAGAAGGGTTTTACTCTCCTCTTTACCGGGTGTTGCTGCTACATCTGTCAAGATCGACGGTGTTCAGCACGAATTTTCGACTATTCCCGGAGTTAAAGAAGATGTTACAGAAATAATCCTCAACATCAAGGGACTCAGAGCAAAGATGTACGGCGAGGCTCCCAAGACCATCTACATCGAGGCTGAGGGCGAAGGCGAAGTTACTGCCGGTGATATCAAGACCGACAGCGAGGTCGAGATACTCGATCCCGGTATGCACATCGCAACACTCAGCGCAGGTGCAAAGCTGTACATGGACATTTCACTTGACAGAGGAAGAGGCTACGTTTCTGCTGAGCAGAATAAGGAGCAGCTTCAGCCTGTTATCGGCGTTATCCCGATCGACAGCATCTACACTCCCGTACTCAAGTGCAATTACACAGTAGAAAACACCCGTGTTGGTCAGAGAACTGACTATGAGAAGCTCATAATCGAGATCTGGACAGACGGCACTATCTCCGCTAAGGAGGCTGTTTCCTACGCAGCAAAGATACTCATTGAAAGACTGAAGCTCTTTGCAGAGCTGTCCGATGATTCGGAGCAGCCCGAGCTGATGGTTGAGAAGGAAGAGAATCGCAAGGACAAGCTGCTTGAGATGACTATCGAAGAGCTTGAGCTTTCTGTTCGTTCCTTCAACTGCTTGAAGAGAGCAGGAATCAACACCGTTGACGACCTCATCAACAAGTCCCCCGAGGACATGATGAAGGTTAGAAACCTCGGTAAGAAGTCCTTCGACGAGGTCAAGGCTAAGCTCAATTCCCTTGGATTTGACTTAACACCATCTGAAGATAGCAACTGATATACGGTTGGCAAATAAAACCGAATTCCTATTGAAAGGAGAATAAAAATGCCAGGTACAAGAAAGCTGGGCAGACCCAGCGACCACAGAAAAGCAATGCTCAGAGGCATGGTAACATATCTGCTGGAGAACGGCAAGATTGAGACCACCGTTACACGTGCAAAGGAAGTTCGCGCAGAGGCTGAGAAGATGATCACTCTCGGCAAGGCTAACACACTGCACACAAAGCGTCAGGTTCTTTCCTACGTTACTAAGGAAGATGTTGCGAAGAAGGTATTCGACGAGATCGCTCCCAAGTACGCAGACAAGAACGGCGGTTACACAAGAATTTACAAGGTCGGTCCTCGCCGCGGCGACGCTGCTG
>CAYSYF010000074.1:0-11098 GCA_964435155.1 uncultured Ruminococcus sp.
AGTTATCTAAAAAGCTCGCTTCGCGAGCAAAAACATAGTTTTTCGACAAGCTGAGCCATCGTATCATTCGATACGATGGCTTTGTCATATACGCTGTAATTAGTCTTAGCCTTGTTTTTTCAAAACTTCTATATGACTAATGGACTGAAACGGTCAGGGGATATCTGTTTAATTTAAAGCCTGCTGCAAATACTGTATAAAAGGGGTAATATTGCACGATTTTGAAACTCGTTTGGTTATCTTAATAAAAAAGTTTACGAATTTGCGTATTTTTTTCAAAAACCCCTTGACATTTTATTAAAAACATGATAAATTATATTTAGCACTCAAAGAGATGGAGTGCTAACACTCTTGGGCGGTGAGTGCTAAAGCCGCTTCGGTAGGTATGGAAAGGCAGGTGCGCTGTGGATAGCAGAGCGATGAAGATACTCGCGGCAATAGTTGACGAGTATATAAAAACGGGCGAGCCCGTAGGCTCAAAGCTGCTTGCGCAGAAGCCCGATATCAACGTGTCTTCCGCGACTATCCGCAACACGATGGCAGCGCTGGAGGCAGAGGGCTACCTTGACCACCCGCATACATCGGCAGGTCGCGTGCCTACGTTCAAGGGCTACCGCTTCTATATCGACAATCTTATGAGCCCCGAGCCTGTGAACAAAGCTGCACTGGCAGATTTCGATGACAGGATATTCGATGACGCGGTAACGGACGAGGATATCATCAAAAATGCTTCGGCGGCGCTTGCAGAGATAACCAAATGCGCGACATTCTCGACAAATCATGTGTCGCAGTTCTCGGTTATAACAAAGGTAGACGTTATCCCAACGGGAAAGAGAATGTACGTTCTCCTGCTGATAACCTCAAACGGCGAGGTAAAGAACCGTGTTTGCCGCATGGAGTTTGATCTCTCGCACGAGCAGATGGAGTTCTTCACAAGGTTTGTAAACACTCATTTGCAGGGCGTGAACCTCGCAAACATGACCGACGAGTATATACAGGAGCTTTCCGAGGCGCTCGGCAGCTACATGATGACTCTTTCGCCGCTGCTCAACGCGGTGTGTGAGCTGTCAAACGAGGCAATGCGCGACAGCATAGAGGTCAAGGGTGAGCAAAATCTGCTTACCTGTCAGGAATTTCCGATGGTGGACGTTATGAAGTTCCTCGAGAAGAAGAACGAGCTTTCGATGATCCTTGACAGCGCGTTTTCGGGAATAAACATAAAGTTCGGCGCAGAGGAGGGTACGTTCGCAATATCGAACTCCACCTTTGTCAGCGCAAGCTATTACAAGGACGGAAGACCCGCGGGAACGCTGGGCGTCATCGGACCGATGAGGCTTGATTACCGCAGGATAATCCCATATATAGAATATTTCACAAACAAGGTTACTCAGCTTTTGTCCGAGCAGGAGGAGAGCGAGCAGCTTAAACAGATAGAAAGCGAGGCAGAAAAAAATGGCGCAGAATGAACAGGAGAAAGAAAAGATAGACCTTGATGAGATCGCCGAGGCAGAGAACGCAGAAGCGTCAGCCGAGGTCGAGAGCACCGAGGAAAAGAGCCCCGAACAGCAGCAGGCAGACGAGCTGATTGCGGTAAAGGATCAGCTCATGCGCACGATGGCGGAGTATGACAACTTCCGCAAGCGTGTTGCAAAGGAGAAGCAGGAGCTTCGTCCCATCATCATCACTGATGTTGTGAAGGAATTTCTTCCCGTCATGGACAATCTCACAAGAGCGCTTGAGGCGGAATGCACAGACGCTGCATATAAGCAGGGCGTGCAGATGATCGACGACAGCTTTCTTGAGATATTTAAAAAGCTCGGCGTTGAGGAGATCGAAAGCGACGGCGTGATGTTCGATCCGTCCATGCATCAGGCAGTGCAGAGAGTGGAGAGCGATGAGCTTGAAAGCGGCATGGTAGCCACAACATTTGCAAAGGGCTACAAGATCGGCGACCGAGTTATCCGATTTGCTATGGTAGCAGTCGTTAACTGATAAACAGCAAAAAACATTCACAACAACCGCGGTGTAAGCCGCACACAAAAGAATGGAGGAATATATTATGGCAAAGATCATAGGTATTGACTTAGGTACTACAAACTCGTGCGTATCCGTTATCGAGGGCGGCGAGCCCGTAGTTATCACAAACCCCGAGGGCAACAGAACAACTCCCTCTGTAGTAGCGTTCACAAAGGACGGCGAGCGTCTTGTGGGTCAGCTTGCAAAGAACCAGGCTGTAACAAACCCCGACAAGACAGTTATCTCCATCAAGCGTCACATGGGCTCTGATTACAAGGTAGACATCGACGGCAAGAAGTACACTCCTCAGGAGATCTCCGCGATGATCCTTCAGAAGCTGAAGGCTGACGCAGAGGCTTACCTCGGTGAAACAGTAACAGAGGCAGTAATCACAGTTCCCGCATACTTCACAGACTCCCAGCGTCAGGCTACAAAGGACGCAGGTCAGATCGCAGGACTTACCGTTAAGAGAATCATCAACGAGCCTACAGCCGCTGCTCTCGCATACGGTATCGACAAGGAAGACGATCAGAAGATCGTTGTTTACGACCTCGGCGGCGGTACTTTCGACGTATCCGTTATCGAGATAGGCGACGGCGTTCAGGAGGTACTTGCTACCGCAGGTAACAACAAGCTGGGCGGCGACGACTTCGACCAGAGGATCATCGACTTCCTGAGAGATGAGTTCAAGAAGTCCGACGGAATCGACCTTGCAAACGACAAGTTCGCTATGCAGCGTCTTAAGGACGAGGCTGAGAAGGCTAAGATCGCGCTTTCCAACACAACAACAGTAAACGTAAATATCCCCTATATCACAGCAGACGCAACAGGTCCCAAGCACCTGAACGTAACTCTCTCCAGAGCTAAGTTCAACGAGCTTACAGCCGACCTCGTAGAGGCTACAATGGGTCCGCTGAAGCAGGCTATCTCCGATTCCGGTCTGTCCACTAGCGAGATCGACAAGATCCTGCTGGTAGGCGGCTCCACAAGAATCCCCGCAGTTCAGGAGGCTGTTAAGAGCTTCCTCGGCAAGGATCCCTTCAAGGGAATCAACCCCGACGAGTGCGTATCTATCGGTGCGTGCATTCAGGGCGGCGTTCTGAATAAGGAAGTAACAGGTCTGCTGCTGCTCGATGTTACACCTCTGTCCCTCGGTATCGAAACAGCAGGCGGTATCTGCACAAGAATGATCGAGCGCAATACAACTATCCCCACCAAGAAGTCACAGGTATTCTCCACATACGCTGACAACCAGCCCAGCGTTGAGGTAAACGTACTTCAGGGCGAGCGTGAGTTCGCAAAGGACAACAAGTCTATCGGTACTTTCCAGCTTGACGGTATCGCTCCCGCTCCCAGAGGAATCCCCCAGATCGAGGTAACCTTTGATATCGATCAAAACGGTATCGTAAACGTATCCGCAAAGGATCTCGGCACAGGCAAGGAGCAGCACATCTCTATCACAGCTTCCACAAATATGAGCAAGGAAGACATCGACAAGGCTGTAAAGGAAGCAGAGGCTTTCGCGGCTGAGGATAAGAAGCGCAAGGAAGAGGTTGACCTCAGAAACGAGGCTGACCAGATGGTATACCAGATTGAGAAGTCCATGAACGATTTCGGCGATAAGGTGACTGAGGACGACAAGGCAAAGGTACAGCCCAAGCTTGACGCGCTCAAGGAAGCTCTCAAGGGCGATAACATCGAGGCTGTAAAGACAGCTAAGGAAGAGCTCCAGAACGCATTCTATGAGATCGCAGGCAAGGTATATCAGGCACAGGGCGGCGACGCTGCCGCTGCAGGCGCAGCACAGGCTGCTCCCGAGGATAACGGTCCCGTAGACGGCGACGTTATAGACGCAGATTATACAGAGAACTAATAGCTTAGGCAACAACGCCTTGGGGCATAATGCCTTGGGGCGTTGCTTTGTTGCAAAGGACTGATTTATATGGCAGATAAAAGAGATTATTATGAGGTGCTGGGGCTGCAGAAGGGCGCTTCCGACGCTGATATCAAAAAGGCGTACAGAAAGCTTGCCAAGCAGTACCACCCCGACCTTAATCCCGATAACCCCGAGGCGGCTGAGAAGTTCAAGGAAGTGAACGAAGCAAACGAGGTGCTGTCCGATCCCGATAAGCGCGCAAAGTACGATCAGTTCGGCTTTGCAGGCGTTGATCCAAGCTACGGTGCCGGACAGGGCGGAGGCTTTGGCGGCTTCGGAGGCTTTGACGGCGGAATAGACCTCGGTGATATCTTTGACAACATCTTCGGCGGAGGCTTTGGCGGAGGCGGCACGCGCAGCAACCCCAACGCTCCCAGAAGGGGCTCGGATATCGCGGCGTCGCTCAGCATAAGCTTTATGGAGGCTTGCAAGGGAATTACGCATGACATCGAGATAAGCAGAGTAGAGGAGTGCGACGAGTGCGGCGGTACAGGCGCAAAGAAGGGCACAAATACAAAGACTTGTCCCGATTGCCGCGGTACAGGTAAGATAAATGTTCAGCAGCGCACTATGTTCGGCACTATGGCAAGCACAAGAGCCTGCTCCAAGTGCTCGGGCAAGGGCAAGATAATCGAAAACCCCTGCTCAAAGTGTTCGGGCAGCGGACGTATGCAGAAGAAAAAGGTCATTTCGATCAATATTCCC
The DNA here is from genome assembly GCA_964435155.1 of uncultured Ruminococcus sp. Lineage (GTDB taxonomy): Bacteria > Bacillota > Clostridia > Oscillospirales > Ruminococcaceae > CAG-115. The sequence goes on from CAYSYF010000074.1 coordinate 4,658, forward strand.
GCAGGTATCAATGATGGCATGACCATGGCAGTGCGCGGACAGGGTAACCTCGGCACGAACGGCGGCGCTCGCGGCGACCTGAATGTGCGTATCTCGGTGCGTAAGGACCCCGTTTTCGAGCGCAAGGATTACGATATTTGGATCGAAGTGCCGATCACATATATGCAGGCGGCTCTCGGCGCAGAGATAGAAGTCCCCACCATCGACGGCAATGTTACTTACAATGTTCCCGCAGGAACTCAGCCGGGAACAACGTTCAGATTAAAGGGTAAGGGCGTTCAGAAGATACAGCGTGAGGGCAGAGGCGACCAGTATGTCAAGGTGTTTGTGGAAGTTCCCAGAAACCTCAGCAAGGCACAGAAGGAAGCGCTGAAGGCATTTGAGAATACGCTCAACGAAAAGAACTACGAAAAGCGCAGCTCTTTCTTTGATAAGATAAAGGACTTATTTTCCTAAATAAGATAAAGCAGACTGACATTGTCAGTCTGCTTTTTTGCGCCCAAATCTTGACAACGGCGCGGCAAAGGAGTATTATATAAATTGGAATGATATCTTCAAACGGAGGACTTATATGAGTATAAAAAATCGCGCAGCGGCTGCTTTTCTTGCGGCTTGCGTTCTTCTTACGGGCTGTAGCGGCGGCGAGAGAGCTTCCTCATCAGCCGAAACATCTGCCCCAAGCGAAACTTCCGCTGTAACTGAGCAGACTTCGGCAGTCGGCGGTACTGATACCGCAGGCTCGACCACTGCTGCAACGACAGCAACAGCGACTTCGCAGAGCTCTGCATCACCCGCCGAAGCTGAAACCACCACATCGCAGACAACGCAGGAGCAGCCCTTTTGGTCTGAGGCTGTCACCGCGGCAGTGACTACAGGCTCAACGCAAAAGCCCACAGTGAACGACTCTCAGCTTACCGAGAGCGGTAGCGGTTATGAGGGTACAGCCTCTACAGGTACATATAACTACGGCGAGGCTCTGCAAAAGTCTATAATCTTTTACGAGTTACAGCGCTCGGGCGATATCGACGAAAATAACGACCGTACCAACTGGCGCGGCGACTCGGGAATGACCGACGGCGCGGACGCAGGTCTTGACCTGACAGGCGGACTTTATGACGCAGGCGATAATGTGAAATTCAACCTGCCGATGGCTTATACTTCGTCGGTGCTGGCTTGGTCTGTGTATGAGTACAAGAGCGCTTACACCGAAAGCGGTCAGTACGAGTATATGCTTGATACGATCAAATGGGTGAACGACTACCTCATCAAATGCCACCCTGAGGACGATGTTTACTATTATCAGGTAGGCGACGGCAACCGCGACCATGCCTGGTGGGGCGCGGCAGAGGTAATGCAGATGGAGCGTCCGAGCTACAAGGTCACAGTAAGCAGCCCGGGATCATGCGTTGTTGCGGAGGCGGCAGCGTCCCTTGCGTCCTGCGCGCTGGTGTTCAAGGACGTTGACCCTGCTTACTCCAAGGAGTGCCTCGCTCATGCAAAGCAGCTCTATGATTTTGCTGAGCGCACCAAGAGTGACAGCGGCTATACCGCGGCAAACGGATTTTATAACTCGTGGAGCGGCTTTTATGACGAGCTGGCATGGGCAGGTACATGGCTGTACCTTGCGACTAACGACAGCAGCTACCTGAATAAGGCGGAGCAGTATATACAGAACGCGTCCTGCGACTATAAGTGGACTATGTGCTGGGACGATGTTTCGATAGGCGCAGCTACTATGCTCGCGAAGATAACAGGAAAGCAGACCTACAAGGACAAGGTGGAGAAAAATCTCGACTGGTGGACTACAGGCACAGGCGGCGAGCGCGTTACCTATACTCCTAAGGGACTTGCTTGGATAGACAGTTGGGGAAGTCTGCGCTATGCAACTACCTCAGGCTATATCGCGGCGGTCTACTCCGACTGGGAGGGCTGCCCGTCCGCAAAGCGCGATACTTATGTTAATTTCTATGAAAGTCAGATAAATTACGCTCTCGGAAGTTCGGGACGAAGCTATGTTGTGGGCTACGGCGAGAACTCTCCCGAGCACCCTCACCACCGCACAGCACAGGGCAGTTGGGCTGATAACATGAATGAGCCCGGCTACCATCGTCACACGCTTTACGGAGCGCTTGTCGGCGGACCGAATGCCTCTGACGGCTACACAGATACCGTTTCCGACTATAATTGCAACGAGGTAGCCTGCGACTATAACGCAGGTTATACAGGACTTCTCGCTAAGATGTACGACAAGTACGGCGGCGAAACGCTTGTTGATTTCGGCGCTGTCGAGGAGGTAGGCGAGGAGCTTTATGTTGAGTACCGCACCAACGCACAGGGCAACGGCTTCACCGAGATAAAAGCGCTCATCTACAACAAGACTGCATGGCCTGCAAGAGTGACTGACGATCTCACGCTGCGCTATTACATGGATCTGTCCGAGCTTTACGCGGCAGGCGGCAGCGCTGCCGACCTTACGCTTTCCACCAACTATTCCGAGGGCGGCAAGGGCGCAGGCATATTCTGCCACGACGAGGCAAAGCATATTTATTACGCTGAGATAGATTTCTCGGGAACAAAGATATACCCGGGCGGACAGAGCGCTTACAAAAAGGAAGTCCAGTTCCGCATTACATCGAACAGCGGCGTATGGGACGCTGCCAACGATCCGTCCTATCAGGAGCTTCTCGGCACAAACGGCTCTTCCGAGGTCAGAGCAGTCCACATGGCGCTTTTTGAGGGCGGCGAGCTTGTTTTCGGTACAGTTCCCGACGGAAAGAGCGCAGGCACAGCCGTTACACCCTCAACGAACAGCGGCAGCACAGGGGGCGCTGCTGTAACGACCGCTGCGGCAAAGCCTCTGCCGCAGAATCCTACCGCCGAGGACAACGGTGTTGCGGTAAGCCTTGATCAGAGCGCTGTCAGCGGCATGGGCAATACTATACAGTTCTCGCTTGATATTACAAACAACACAGGCGCTGCGATCGACCTGTCAAAGCTTACGATAGACTATTTCTTCACTGACGACGGCAATTCCGATCTTTGCTTCTGGTGTGACCACGCAGCTACAAACGGCAGCAATTACGTTGCGCTTACAAGCAATATAAGCGGTGCTTTCAGCAGCGTCAGCGGAGATAATGCAGATACAAAATGCACCGTTAAATTCAGCGGCGGTACATTCGACGCAGGCGACTCTATGACTGTACAGGTGCGTATCACGCGCTCCGACTGGACTGATTTCAACCTCGGAAACGACTATTCGGCAGGCAATGCAGGTCATATCGTAATAAACAAGAACGGCTCTCCGATCTTCGGAGAGGAGCCGTGATGGAAAGGAGCAAAAATGCAGCGTAAGACTTCACGCAGACAAAAGATCGCGATAATAGTTATGGTCGCGGTCGATGCGATAATGCTCATGCTCGCCGCGATACTGGATTCGCTCAGGGAGAGCCTTTCTACCGAGTACACGCTGACGGACAGCGGTGATATCATAACATCGCACCCGCTCGACCGCTTCGGAACAGTTGTTGCGGTAGCGCTTGCGCTGGTGGCGGTTATGTTCTCGCTGGCAATAGTCAATATCATCAATTCCGAGGAAAAAAAGCGCAGGGGAAGGATCATAGGCTTTTCGGTGCTTTTTGTGGCTTCTCTTGCGATAGTCATGTTTTCGTACCTCTGGGTAAGAGGCTCCAAGCCTGAAAGCACTGTCACGTATGATTATACGGACAGCGATGTAAGTCTTATCCTCATGGAAGAACGGTATCCCGATGAGTTCGGAACGCTTACGGTATTTGTGATAAACGATGCTCATGATGAGATAGCGCTTCTTGCGGCAACGGATATCCATAGCCGCTCTGAAAGCTCGGAGGATTATTATCTGGACTGGGTGCTTGACGGAGTGCTTCGCATTACGTTCCTTGACGGCGACAGCTACCGTGCTATACAGATAGACCTCGCTAAGGTGCTGTCCGAAGAACAGCAGAGGGATTTCCTGCAAAGCGACAGCGCAACAGAGCTTCATGACCATGATAACGAATAATATTTTAATTAAATATCACTCAGGTACTTGAAAAAGTTAATAGACTGTGGTAAAATATAATTGTAAATCTTATGAAAGAGGTGTTCTACATGGATATCAAGGCAAAAGTTGACGAGATCGTTGAAAAGGTAAAGAACGATAAGGAATTCGCAAACAAATTCCAGAGCGAGCCTATCAAGGCGGTTGAGGGCATTATCGGCGTGGATCTTCCCGATGATGTTATCAATAACGTTATCGACGGAGTAAAGTCCAAGATCAGCTTTGACGGTATCGCTGATAAGATCGGCGGTCTGTTCGGCGGACTCGGCGGCAAGTGATCGCAAAATGAAAAGAGATCCCACCTAGACGATAGGTGGGATTTTTGCTTTTATTTCTCAATTGCTCTTGCAAAGCGACAGAAAATATGTTATACTAATAACAAGCAATAAATATAAGGGGGTGAGTATATGATCTTCGGTAAAAAGATACTTGGCATAATTACAACAAGAGTAAACACACCGTCTGCAAATCTTCTTATCACACACCTCGATGAAAGGCTTGCAAAGCATAATTACCGCATCTTTGTATACTCCTCCTGTTCGGAGCTTGGCGGAAATACCCCTGCCGAGGTCGGTGAAAAGAGCGTTTATGAGCTGATGGATTTCAATATCCTTGACGCTATCGTTGTTACGTATGAAAAGATAAAGGACAGAAAGCTCGCCAACGATCTGATAGCTCGTGCAAAGCAGTGCGGAAAGCCTGTGTTTGTTGTCGGCGGCTATGTTGAGGGTTGTATAAACCTTACTTTTGACTATAAAGAGGGTATGCGCGAGATCGTCCGCCATGTGCTGGCACATCACAATGTCCGCAGACCGCATTTTATCGCAGGCTATAAGGGCAACTCTTTCTCCGAGGAGCGCATCGACGCTTTCAAGGAGATACTGGCTGAGTTCGGCATACCGTTTGACGACAGCATGGTAAGCTATGGCGATTTCTGGTCGGAGCCTACAAGGGTCGCAACTCAGGCGCTGATAGATTCAGGCAGCCTTCCCGAGGCGATCATCTGCGCCAACGATACTATGGCAGTGGCGGCGTGCTCTGTGCTTCAGGCAAACGGGATCGCTGTGCCTGGTGATGTTATCGTCACCGGCTTTGACGGAATAAACGATGTCAAGATATCCAGTCCCACGATCAGCACATCTGTGTGCAGTAATGCAGAGATCGCTGATATCATATCGCAATTACTGACTGATGAGGAAATGCTTAAGCCTGACTCGGAGAAGTATTATGTTATGCCGCGCCTTGATCCGGCGCAGTCCTGTGGCTGTGTAAAGGGCAGCAACTTAAACGTAGGCGCTCATCTCACCAAGCTGAACGATCGCTTCAACCGCTACCAGTCTGAGGAGATGACGCTCTTCCAGATGACGGAGAAGATATTCACCTGCGATAACATTAGCCAGATGGCAAAGTATATGTCGGAGGTCGGCTTTTACGAGCTTGTCTGTGTACTGCGCAAGGAATGTACAGACGAAACAGTAAACCCTCTGACGCTGCCCGAAAACAGTGATGACGAGAATCTCTTTGTGCTGTATGACACTGATCGTACCGAAAACTTCGTTCCCTATGAATTTAAGAGGAGCGACATTTTCCCGAATCTTAAGAGCCAGCTTGAAAAGGGAGATCCGCTGATATTCGTTGCGCTGAATTTCCTGAATATTCCGCTTGGCTATGTCTGCTTCCATTATCATAATTACGATGTTGATAATTATTACAAGATACCGCAGACGATAAATATCATCAACAGCGCAGTCGGCGGGTACAGAAATATGCGCTATCAGCACTATCTGATGAATAAGATGGAAGAGCTGTATCGGTGTGACCGCCTGACGGGTCTTTATAACAGAAATGCGCTTGTAAAGACTTATGAGGAGCTTCAGGACGAGCTGCGCTGCGGTCACAGAGATGTCACATTCATGATCTGCGATCTCGACAGACTGAAGTATATCAACGATACCTTCGGACATCTTGAAGGCGATTTCGCCATTCGTGCTGTTGCCGATGCACTTAAGTCATCAGTCCCTGATGAAGCGTTAGTCGCTCGCTGGGGCGGAGATGAGATGGTTGCGATCTTCACAGGCGAGTGCGATAAGCAGACCATACGCCGCAGCATTGCGGATTATCTTGAGCGGCTGGCACAGCGTGAGGGAAAGCCTTATGAGATCACGGCGAGCATCGGTATAGTTACCGTGGCTCCCGATGAGCTGGTGTCGCTTGACGAGATAACAAAATCCGCTGACAGGCTGATGTATGCCGAAAAGCTGGAAAGACGCAAGGCGAGATTATAGAAACAGAGCCTCCTAATAAGGAGGCTCTCAGACCGTCGAAAAAGTCCCGTTGGGACTTTTCCTGTGCGAAACTCTGTTGCG
>CAYSYF010000075.1:0-10710 GCA_964435155.1 uncultured Ruminococcus sp.
CTAATGCTTTCCTCGGTGTATGCCACTCCATGGCACACAAGCTGGGTGCTTTCCACCACCTGCCCCACGGCGTTGCAAACGCACTGCTGATAAACGAGGTTATCCGCTTCAATATGGTCGAGGCTCCCGCTAAGATGGGAACATTCTCCCAGTACGATCACCCCAAGACACTTGCGAAATACGCAGAGGTTGCTGAATATCTCGGTATCAAGGGCAAGACCGACGCCGACAAGGTAGAGGGTCTTATCAAGAAGATCGACGAGCTGAAGGAGAAGATCGGTATCAAGGCTTCTATCAAGGACTACGGCATTGATGAGAAGGACTTCCTCGACAGACTTGACGATATGGTAGAGCAGGCGTTCGATGACCAGTGCACCGGCGCTAACCCCAGATATCCCCTTATGAAGGAGATAAAGCAGATGTACCTCAACGCCTACTACGGCACACATGAGAACGTATAAGGAGGAGCTTTAAAATGGCAGACAATATCATTGCAGTAAGAAAAGGCAAGACCGTTTACCGCGAGGGCGACTATGCGATCAAGGTGTTTGACGAGGGCTACGCAAAGCCCGATGTTCTGAATGAAGCACTCAATCAGGCTCGTGTTGAGGATATCGGCATAAACGTTCCCAAGATAATCGAAGTAAAGACCATCGACGGCAAGTGGGCTATCGTTTCGGAATTTATCGAGGGCAAGACTCTCCAGCAGCTTATGCAGGAGAACCCCAGCAGATTTGACTATTATCTTGATATGTTCGTTGACCTGCAAATGCAGATACACGCAGCAAAATGCCCCATGCTCAACAAGCTCAAGGACAAGATGAACCGCAAGATCTCCGCGACTGACTTCGACGCGACTACACGCTACGAGCTGCACACCAGACTTGAGGGTATGCCCAAGCACACCAAGGTTTGCCACGGCGATTTCAACCCCTCAAACATTATCGTGACAGCGGACGGCACTCCTTATATCCTCGACTGGTCGCACGTTACACAGGGCAATGCCTCTGCCGATGTTGCACGCACTTACCTGCTGTTTATGCTCGCAGGTGAAACTGAGGTAGCAGAAAAGTACATCAATCTTTTCAGCAAGAAGAGCGATACCGCAATGCAGTATATCCAGAAATGGATGCCTATAGTTGCAGCGTCCCAGACCGTCAAGGGCAAGGACGAGGAGCGCGAATTCCTGCACAGTTGGGTGAATGTCGTAGATTACGAATAATTAGAAAATATAAAAAAGGCGAGCTTAATGCTCGCCTTTTCTATATTCAGCAATGAACCTATGCACCTTTCCAAGGCAGACATCACTGACATTTTCGATACCTGCCGCCTCTTTAAGCTCCCGAAGCAGCTCGCGTGCAGCCTGTTCGTCGGTAAATTCTATCTCAAGCTCATAGTCGGTCGTTCCGAAATAGCTGCTTTTATCAAGGTCTATCTCAGCACCCTTGAACCGCTTTATGCTGCGCAGCGTGCGAAGCTCACCGATAAGCCCTACATCGGGCATATCAGCTCTTCCGCTAAGCTCGCTCAGCTCCCCTGCCGACAGCTTATACGGAAGCGCATCGCCCAGCTTATGCTCAAGCTCTATACGGGAATAGTCCTCTCCGTTGGGGAACTTCATCTGAAAATAATACGCACCTTCGACATAACGCACGCGGCAGGTGATATGCGCATTTATAAGCTCCAATGATGGAGTGTCAAAATAATGATTTATCTGCGTGTACTCCTTATCCCAGCCGTACATGGAATAAAGCTTTGTGTACTGCTGCTCGGTAAGCATCAGCTTAAATTCGTTCTCTACCATAAAAAGCTCCTAAATATAGTCTAACAGACCGCGTACACTGACCTCGCCGGAGCTAACCTCAAAGCTGCCGCTTTCATCATGGCAGATGAGATGTCCGTTTGCCGCAATGTCATCGGCAAAAGCGATCTGTTCAGCGCCGTTTTTAATTATGCGCACCTGCTTTCCAAGAGTTAAGCAGTGCGACTTGTATTCACTGTATATATCACCGAAAGGCTTTGCGCTGTACTGAGTTATACGCTCGGTCAGAGCCTCAGCAAGTGAGTTTCTGTCGATCATGACGCCAAGAAGTGACATTATTGAACCGCCGTGCGGTATGCCCGCGGCCTCAAAATACTCGGCAGGCTGACTTATATTCACTCCTATGCCGCATATTATATCAAGATTGTCACAATTGCAGACGCTTTCGCATAAAATACCACAGAGCTTATGACCGCGAAGTATTATGTCATTCGGCCATTTTATCATGACAGGCTCGCGTACCAGTTCTCCAAGAGCCGCGCATACCGCTGCACCTGCCGCGAGAGTAACCGTTTCGGGGTGAGGAATATTCCTCAGGAGCACCGATATCGGCAGCATTCCCTCTGCGTCTAGCCATATGTGACCGAGTCTTCCCCTGCCCTGCGTCTGACGAAGCGCTGTCACAGCGTCACCGTGGGTAAGCTCGCCTTTGTGTTCTTTCAGCCAGTTGTTCGTGGAGGCTGTTTCGGAAAGCTGTATCAGGCTCATTTTACAACATTGAGCGCGATAATGTTCATCTTTATCTCTCCGCTGCTGGAGATATCAATAACACCATAAGTGGGCTTGTTGTGGTTTCTCGGAGAATCGGGGCTTCCGGGATTCATCACAAAAACACCGTCAACTATCTCGGTACGATAGAGATGAGTGTGACCGTAGAGCGCGATCTTGCAGTCATTCTGCTTTGCGTCATACACAAGGCGCTCAAGACCTGCGTGAACATTCTGATAATGTCCGTGACAGCAGAATATCTTATAACCGCTGACGGTAACGATATGCTGCGACTTGTGCATACCGAAATCACAGTTTCCGCCTACGTACACCATAGCCTTTTCAGGGTGGAGATTTGAAACATCGCGTGCTTCATTCTCGCCGTCCCCAAGATGTATAAACACATCTGCGTCGAGATTTCTGTTCACTATTTCATTAAGAACCGCAAAATTCCTGTGAGTATCAGATACTACGATGATCTTCATAGTTTTGATCCTTTCATCTGCTATCATTTGTTCAAGTAATAATTGAAGTTCGCCGCATCTTTATTTCTGTCGCGGCACATATTTACCCAAGTATAATTTTCTCTATTATAGCATAAATTATTGAAGAATAAAAGGGGTTTTGCAATTTTTCTGCCGTTTTAGCAAAATTTTATCGCCATAGGAGGTAGATTATGACAGACAAGGATTATGATGCACTGCTGAATACAGCCAGCCAAAAGCTCGGCTCATCGCCCGACAAGCTTAGAAAGACCCTCGAAAAGGGCGATATGGCAGCGCTTTCCTCGGGGCTTTCAAAAAGCGACAAGGCTAAGCTTCGGGAGATACTCGCAAACAAGGAGCTTATGACGAAGCTTAAGGGCGCGTCCTCTCCGCAGGAGGTAATGAAGATACTCAGCCAGAAGTAATTATCAGCCAAAGGAGGATATATGAACGATATTGAGGATATCCTCCGTGCACTTGCTGCGGACGATGACGACACATCTGAAGACGAGGTGAAGAACGAGCAGAGCGGCGGTCTGTTCGGAGAGCTTGACCCCAATATGCTGATAACGCTTATGGGTCTTTTTGAGAGCATGAAAAAGACCGACGACAACGAACGTCTGCTGCTCGCGCTGAAGCCGCTGCTTCGCGAGGAAAACCGCGCCAAAATAGATTCGGCGGTAAGATTTATGAAGCTTTTTTCGCTGCTGCCCGCACTTAAAGAGAGCGGAATGCTCGGAAAGCTGTTTTAAGGGGTGATATGATGGTATGGAACACCGCAGGCTCGACGCTTTACAAGGCGGTAGAGCAACACAACACAAGCGCAAGGACGACGCAGCAGTGCGAGCTGCCGCCAAAGCCGCACAAATGCGCCGAAAAAGCGCATAGGACTGCATCATATTCTCCCCTGTCGCAGCTTACTCAGGATAGGGATATGCTGCTGTTGCTTGCTGTACTGCTGGTGCTTATGCACGAAAAAGCCGATACAAAGCTCATTCTTGCGCTTGCTTTTGTGATATTTAGCTGAAATCGTGATAACCACTTGCAAAATACGAAATTTTAGGTTATAATAAAAACAGCTTATTTCAATTGCCGTTGGCAATTGCGCTGTTTTTATTGAATGGCTGTGTGTTTCAATCGGCTTTCGCCGCTTGAACCACCTTGCGATTTTTTCTTCAACGGCGGAGCGCCGTTGATTTCGCTATGCGAAACCGAAAAAACGCTGTACACAAAATCAAGAGCGGTTTTGCTCTCCTGATTTAGATACAAAATGTATAGAGTTCAAAGGCTATAACTCGGTCAGAGTAGGCGGATAAGCCGTTCCACAGAGAGCTGCGATAAGGTGTGAGCGCAGCGTGCGGTACCGTTGAAGTGCGTCCGACAGCCGACAGGGGGAAAGCAGTATCCTTGTCCGTTTTCCGCGTTAAGGAGTTTGAGGAGTACCGCATTGCGATGCTGTATTCAAAGCGAAGTGGAACCGCGTAACTACAGCCACGCCTTCGCACCGTTTGGTGCGAAGGCTTTTTTATTCCCCCGAAAGGAGGCAGCTATGTTCAAGAAGATAAGAGAAGAGATAAACTCAATAAAGGAGCGTGACCCTGCGGTGCGCTCGGCGTGGGAGGTATACTTCCTCTACCCGTCATTCAAGGCGATAAGAGCCTATCGACGCGCACACTGGTGGCATGAGCGCGGTCACTATTTCATTGCAAGATGGATATCCCAGCGCTCCCGTAACAAAACAGGCATTGAAATACACCCCGGCGCTCAGATCGGCAAGGGGCTGTTCATAGATCATGGCGCAGGCGTTGTTATCGGTGAGACCACCATAATCGGCGACAACTGCACACTGTATCAGAACGTTACCCTAGGCGGTACGGGTAAGGACGTAGGCAAGCGTCACCCTACTCTCGGAAACAATGTTCTTGTAGGTGCAGGCGCGAGAGTGCTTGGTCCGTTCAAGATAGGCGACAACTCAAAGATCGCGGCTAATGCGGTGGTGCTTGAGGAAGTCCCGCCGAACTGTACCGCTGTCGGAGTTCCCGCAAAGGTAGTAAAGCGCGACGGCGTAAAGGTCGGAATTTCGCCGAACAGCGATCTCGACCAGATCCACATTCCCGACCCTGTTTCCCAGCGCCTGTGCGAGCAGCTCGTTCATATCGAGCGGCTTGAAAAGCAGGTCGAGGAGCTGGAAAAGAAACTGAACAGCAACGAATAATAACGTCTATTGCATTTCGCAGGGGCGGTTCAATATCCGCCCTATACGCCTACATCAAAAACGGGCGGAAATGGATTCCGCCCCTACATAATACATATATAACCAAGGAGGATAAATAAATGCAGATCTACAATACCATGACAAGACAGAAAGAGGAGCTTAAGCCGATCACCGACGGCACCGTAAAGATCTACGCGTGCGGTCCTACCGTTTACAACCTTATCCACATCGGCAATGCGAGAGCACTGTGCGTATTCGATACACTGCGCCGTTATCTTGAATTCCGCGGCAACAAGGTATTTTATGTTCAGAACTTCACCGATGTTGATGACAAGATCATCAAAAAGGCAAACGAGCTTGGAATTACCGCTCACGAGGTATCCGAGAATGCCATCAAGGAGTATTTCACCGACGCTGACGGTCTGAATGTCCGCAGAGCCGATGTACACCCCAAGGTTACGGAAAATATGGATATCATCATTGATATCGTTAAAACTCTTGTTGACAAGGGCTTTGCTTATGAGGCAGGCGGCGACGTTTACTTCGACACCACAAAGTTCCCCGAGTACGGTAAGCTCTCCCATATGCCGCTTGAGGATCTTCAGGCAGGCGCGCGTATCGAGGTTGGCAGCTTAAAGCGCGATCCTATGGACTTCGCAGTATGGAAGGCTGCAAAGGAAGGCGAGCCTTACTGGGATTCGCCCTTCGGCAAGGGTCGTCCAGGCTGGCATATCGAGTGCTCCGCTATGAGCCGCCACTACATCGGTGACACCATTGATATCCACGGCGGCGGTGCTGACCTTATCTTCCCTCATCACGAGAACGAGATCGCACAGAGCGAATGCGCAACAGGCTGCCCCCTCGCAAACGTATGGATGCACAACGGTATGCTTAATGTTGACGGCAGCAAGATGTCTAAATCCAAGGGCAACTTCTTCATGGTTCGCGATCTCTCCAAGGAATACGGCTATGAGCCTATCCGCTTCATGCTGCTGTCTGTTCACTACAGAAGCCAGCTTAACTACACTCTTGAGGTAATCGAAAGCTGCAAGGCTGCTTTACAGCGTATGTACACCTGCCGCGACAGCCTGAACAGAGCTGTCGAAGCCGCTGCCGAGGGTGCTGCGAGCGAAACCGTTCTTGCTGATGTAAAGGCAGCGCGCGAGCAGTTCATCAAGGTCATGGACGATGACTTCAACACAGCAGACGGAATTGCGGCTATTTTCGAGCTTGTAAGAAAAATAAATACCGCTGTTGCTTCGGGAAATTCCACAAAGGGCGACCTTATTGCATACAGAGATGAATTTACAGCATTGACAAATGTACTCGGTCTGCTGTATAATAATAAAGATGAGGAAATTCCCGCCGAGATCACCGAGCTTATCGAGCAGCGCAAGGAAGCCCGCAAGGCTAAGGATTTCGCACTGGCAGACTCTATCCGCGATAAGATCACCGCTATGGGATATATCGTAGAGGAGACCCGTCAGGGCACCATCGTAAAGAAGGCATAAATTTATTACCAAGGCATATTTGCTGTGAAAAACAGCGCAAAAGAAAGGACACTATCTTGAAAAAAATACTCGCCGCTGTATGTGCGGCATTAACGACACTCACTATGTCCGGCTGTATCCAGACCGAACAGACCACCTATAATGTACTGGGCGATTATGATTTCACAGCTATGGAGCTTGTACAGCTTGAAGCACCCAAGGACGGAGATCCTATCGCTATATTCGACACCTCTATGGGCGAGATCCGCGTAGTTCTCTACCCCGAATATGCTCCCAATACAGTAGAAAAATTCACTGAAAGAGTCGAAGCAGGTTATTACGACGGACTTGACGTTGCAGGAATCATGAGCAATATGTACTTCCTGTCAGGCTATACAAAAGATGAAGAGGGCAACTACAAGGCTCGTGAAAACGATGATGAGCTGATCGACAACGAGTGTAATGTAAATCTCTGGCCGTTCAAGGGCGCACTTCTCACCTTCTCGGAGCAGCCCGGCTACAGCGACGCTCGCTGGTTTATCTGCAACACCGATGAGGAAACGCTGACAAAGGAGGCTATCGAGGAGCTCAAGACCTCCGCTATGGAATACGAGGACGAAGACGCACGCGAAAATCTGCTGTATCTGTTTGATAAGTTCTACGAGATCGGCGGTGTTTTCGGTGCAGGCGGCACCTACACCGTTTTCGGTCAGACCTATGAGGGCTATGAGGTCATCGAAGACATCTGCGCTATCCCCACCGACGAGGACGGAATACCTCTTCAGGATATTATCGTAAACTCCGTCACAATTTCCGAGTATTCTTCTGCCGAGGCTTCGGCTGACGCTGAATAAGCTATTTGAAAGGACAAAAAATGAAGATTAAAAAAATAATAATGTGCGTGCTTGCTGCTGCGTGTATGGCTTTTACCGCAGGCTGCGCGGCTGAAAAGAGCGCTGAGGGAAACGTGAATGACATCGTTCTTCAGAGCGGTGATAAGATCGCTGAATTTAACATTGAGGGCTACGGCACTATCAAGGCTAAGTTACTGCCCGATGTTGCTCCCGAGGGTGTGGAGAACTTTATAAAGCTCGCGGACAGCGGCTTTTATGATGGACTTACGATTCATCGTGTGATCTCAGAGTTTATGCTTCAGGGCGGCTCGCTCAACGGTGACGGTACAGGCGGCGAGGCTGCTGACGGCGGCTCGTTCGGTGTTGAAACAAGCGAAGACGCACGTCATTTCTACGGTGCGCTCTGCTACGCAAACGCAGCAGGACAGAACACCTGCCAGTTCTATATAGTAAACAACAACACTCCGCAGGATCTTTCAACATTTGACACTGACGCCATCAAGGATACCGCTGATATCTTCGGAACATATAAGAGTATGTGCGAAGAAGGTACTGACGCTTACGCTTACTACGAGGTAATGGAAACGTATTACACCAACTTAGCTGACATGATAAAAAATGCCTCTGAGGACGTAAAAGCTAAGTACCTTGAAGCAGGCGGCACACCTTCTCTTGACGGCGGCTATACCGTTTTCGGACAGGTATATGAGGGCTTTGACGTTATCGACGCCATCTCCGCGTGCGAGGTTGAGGAGAACGCAAGCGGAGAGCTTTCCAAGCCCGTTGAAACTATCACCATCACATCGGTAAAGGTAACCGAATACACTGAATAATAAAGACTGTGAAAGGACGTGCGTAATATGAAAATAGGACGTATAATTCTCAGCGCGATACTTGCTGCAAGCTGTATCTTCAGTGCTGTCGGCTGTGACAGCACGGTAAAGTCTTCCGTAGGCAACACCGAGATACTCAACCTCGTTGATGGCGATACTATTGCAGAGATCACAATAGACGGCTACGGCACGATAAAGGCTAAGCTCTTCCCTGACCTTGCCCCTAAGGCGGTTGAGAATTTCACAATGCTTGCAGAGCAGGGCTACTACGACGGTCTTAAGATACACCGCGTACTTGAGGACAGCTTTATACAGGGCGGCTCGCTCAACGGCGACGGCACAGGCGGCAAGGCGCTCATCAACGATGAGGGTACATTTGACCTTGAGATCAGCCAGCAGGCCCGCCACTTCTACGGCGCTCTGAGCTATGCGAATGTTGCAGGCGACAACACAGCACAGTTCTTTATCGTAACAAATGACCAGCCGCAGGATCTCGCAACTATTGATACCGAGCAGATAAAGGCTGCCGCAGCAGCTAACACCGAGCTTAAGGCAACTGCAACAGAGGGCAATACGGAATACAATACCTATGCGTACAAGGAGAAGTATTACACAAACCTTGCAAGCATGGTTTCGGAAGCGACTGAATTTGTAACACAGAAGTACAAAGATGATGGCGGTATGCCGATGCTTGACGGCGGCTATACTGTTTTCGGACAGGTATACGAGGGCTTTGACGTGCTTGAAGCTATCGCATCGTGCGAAGTAGAAAGCAACGCTTACAGCGAGAAATCCAAGCCTGTTGAACAGATCGTCATCTCGTCCGTAACGGTTACAAAGTATGTTGATCTCGGCACAGGCGAGGCTGAGGAAGAGCCTGCACAGGACGAAAAGCCCGATACAGCAGAGGCTTCCGCAACAGTTGAAGCAAGCTCCACAGCAGAGGCAGACGTTATCGTTGATGATGTTGCGCCTAAAGCTGACGCGGCTTGACGAATTGAATATAAAGGAAATCTCCTCTCGGTTGAGAGGAGATTTTTTGCTATTAAGTTGTCTTTATGACTTTTTTGAAAGATATCTGCGTTTTCCTATGGTATTTTATCTTACACTCTCAGCTTTACTCTGACGCTCGCGATTACCTGTTTAGCATCATCTGTATCAAATTCATAGGAATACTCGCCCGATTTTCCGATAATAAAGCCGTACTCGCCACTTAAAAATTCTTCCTTATCATCATTATCAAACTTAACTCCCAGCTTTTCAAACGCAAGCAGAGCTTCTTCCTTTTCCATTCCACCCACATCGATTCCGTTTACCAACACCTCAGTATCAGAGAAACTATAGCGGGAACTAAAAGAAAAGGCATAAATCTTACTATCCTTAAAATCACAGGAATTCACGCTTCTGTTATAAACACTGAAATCAACATTCGTGTATTCACCGTCTTTAAAAATATAGTAAGATGTCGAACTATACTTCTCTCCGGGAACCTGCGGCTGTACGTCCAGATTCAGCCCGCCGCCGCCTGTCATTGAAAGACCTACCGAAAATCCCGCCTCTGTCAATTCCTGTACCGTCATGCCGGTCCTAAGAGTCGTACCGTTGATCGTCACCTCAGGCTTTACCTGATTTATCATGTTAATAACAGCAAACGCCGCTATCGCTACAACTAATACGCCAAAAATAATGCTGAATAACTTATTCTGCTTCTTCTTTTCCATAAACTTGTCCTCCATATTCTAAGCTATCGCTGAAACGTTTCCATTTCGCATACAGTTATAATTATATCATGATTTCACCGACAATTCCATTGGCGATATATATATATATATATATATATATACGAGCAGGTTTGTGCAATTTAACAAAGCGGCGGACTGAGGGCAGCCGCAATACGCAAGCTTATGTGATTTGATGTTTTGTAGGGGCGGATTCGATATCCGCGCGGAAATATATTCCGCCCCTGCAATATTTGATTATCCTCTGTTCTGCGAAGCTACAAGGCTCTCGCCGCAGTAGATCTCACGAAGCTTTGGCTTCTCGATCTTGCCTGTGGGATTTCTCGGAACGTCCGCAAATATGATCCTATGAGGACGCTTGTAACGAGGAAGCTTTGTGCAGAACTCGTTGATGTCGTCCTCTGTGCAGGTCATGCCTTCCTTGATGGAAATGATAGCTGCTGCGATCTCACCAAGTCGCTTGTCGGGAAGTCCGATAACTGCAACGTCCTTGATAGCTGGGTGCGCCCTGAGGAAGTCCTCGATCTGTACGGGATAGAGGTTTTCACCGCCGGAGATGATGAC
>CAYSYF010000076.1:0-10316 GCA_964435155.1 uncultured Ruminococcus sp.
GGTAATCCCGAGGTACAGCCTGTTGTATATAAGATCGCTACCGAGCAGTTGACATATTACTTTGAAGAGCACCCCGAAACCGCTCAGATAGTAATGAACAAGGCTATAAATTCTCAGGCTGCGCGTGACGCTGCTAAGCGTGCGATGGAAGCTAAGCGTAAGTCTGTTATGGACAGCAACGGTCTGCCCGGTAAGCTTGCTGACTGCTCCGAGTCCGATCCCACAAAGACCGAAATATATATCGTAGAGGGTGACTCTGCGGGTGGTTCGGCTAAGAGCGGACGTGACAGACGTTTTCAGGCTATTCTTTCCCTTTGGGGTAAGATGCTCAACGTTGAAAAGGCTCGTGCCGATAAGGTCTATAATAACGACAAGCTTTCGCCTGTTGTTAAGGCTCTCGGTACAGGTATCGCAGAGGATTTCGATATCTCAAAGCTGCGTTATGGCAGAGTTGTTATCATGGCCGATGCCGATGTAGACGGTATGCATATCAGAACTCTGCTGCTGACATTCTTCTTCAGATTTATGCGTCCGCTGCTGGAGCAGGGTCATGTATACTGCGCTCAGCCGCCGCTTTTCAAGGTATGGCGCGGTAAGCAGGTGAGATATGCATTCTCTGATGAGGAAAGAGATCAGTATATTGCCGAGCTTATGGGCGATAATCCCAACGCGAAGGTAGATGTTCAGCGCTATAAGGGTCTTGGTGAGATGGACCCCGATCAGCTTTGGGAAACAACTATGAATCCCGAAACAAGAACTATGCTGCGTGTAAGTGTTGAGGACGCTGCAAAGGCTGATGAGATAATGACTATACTGATGGGCGATAAGGTTGAGCCCAGACGTGAATTTATCGAGAGAAATGCAAAGCTTGCAGTAAATCTTGATATCTGATGTGTTTTTGATTTAAGGAGTGATTATTATTTCAGGACTTATTCCGGATCTCGGAAATATAGTTGAGGAAAGAAAGCCCGAGGTACTTGTTCAGTTTAATTACGATAATTCGCTTGATGAGATAGAAAATGCAATGAAAGTATTTCAGATGAAATATACAGGTAAGCGCTGGAAAGTAATGATAGTTGCTTATTCGCTTCTGACCATCGCTGCACTTGCATTCGTTATCTTCAATGTGTCAAATCCTGTTTCTTGGGTGGCGCTTGTTATCTGCGGCTACGGTCTTGTTTATACAGCAACAGATAAAAAGAGAATGAGAACAAAGACGATCGATGCTCTCAAGGATATGAATCCTGAGGACTATAAAGCGACTGTATATTCCGATAAGATCGAGATCGAAACTATTATTCGTCCTAAGGTGAATGAGGTTGAGGTTAAGATCGACGAGGACGCAGATAATGAAAATATCGCTCCTATAAAAAGTACATTTTTATTTGGTCAGGATATGCTTGATTTTGAAGAAAATGACGAAGCATTGTTACTGATAGCTGCAAGACGTCAGATATACTGTTTCCCAAAGCGTTGTATAACAAAGGATCAGGAAGATACCCTGAGAGATATCCTTGAAACAAAGCTTGAGATTATATAATGACCGAGAAGTCATTTTGATAGGGATCAGGTTAGTAAACTGATCCAACGGAGGAAAAATGGATATTGATTTCAGTTCAGAAAAGCTTATAAATATCGACCTTGAGGAAACGATGAAGGACTCCTTCATTCAGTATGCAATGTCGGTTATTACGTCACGTGCGCTGCCTGATGTGCGTGATGGTCTGAAGCCTGTTCACAGACGTATCATCTATACAATGAACGAGGCGGGCAATACCTCGGACAAGCCTACACGTAAGTGCGCTTATACTGTAGGTGAAGTGCTCGGTAAATATCACCCCCACGGTGACGCATCTGTTTATGACGCGCTTGTAAGACTTGCGCAGGATTTTTCTCTGCGTTATCCCCTTATTGCGGGTCAGGGTAACTTTGGTTCGGTCGATGGCGACCCTGCTGCGGCTTACCGTTATACTGAGGCTAAGCTTGCTAAGATATCCGATGAGATGATCCGCGATATCAATAAAAAGGTCGTGGATTTCACAACAAACTACGATGATAAGCTGCAGGAGCCTGTTGTGCTGCCCTCGCGTTTCCCAAACCTGCTCGTAAACGGCAGTAACGGTATCGCGGTAGGTATGGCCACAAATATACCTCCCCATAATCTCGGTGAGGTTATTGACGCTATTCAACTGCTTATTGATAATCCTGAAGCTACTATTGAGGAGATCATGGGCGTTATTCAGGGTCCCGATTTCCCGACAGGCGGCATAATCATGGGTTACAGCGGAATCCGCTCCGCTTACTATACAGGTCGTGGTAAGATTATTCTTCGCGGCAGAGCCGAAATAGTAGAGGAAAATAACCATACAAGAATTATAATCAACGAAATTCCTTATATGGTCAATAAAGCTCGTCTGCTTATGAATATCGGTGACCTTGTTCGTGACAAGCGTATTGAGGGTATTTCGGTAGTTCGTGATGAATCAGACAGAAACGGTATGCGTATCGTTATCGAGCTTAAGCGCGACGCAAACGCAAATGTTGTACTTAACAAGCTGTATTCCTATACTCAGCTTCAGGATACAGTCGGCGTTATCATGCTTGCGCTGGTCGATGGTCAGCCTAAGATACTGCCGCTGCGCGATATGCTGGAGCAGTACCTCAACTTCCAGGTAGAGGTAGTAACACGCCGTACAAAGTACGATCTTGAAAAGGCTCAGGAGCGTGCGCATATCTTAGAGGGCTTCCTGCTTGCTATCGACTTTATTGACGAGGTCATTGCAATAGTTCGTCACAGCAAGACTTTGCAGGAGGCAAAGGAACGCCTTGTTGAGCGCTTTAAAAATGTTGATGTATCGAGAACAGGTCTGTTCTCGTCCAACACATATTCTCTTACCGAGGTGCAGGCTGACGCTATCGTTCAGATGCGTATCGGTCAGCTTACAGGTATGGAGGAAAGCAAGATTGCTGACGAGCTTGGCGAGAAGAGAGAAATGATAAAGGAGTTCATGGCTCTGCTTGCTGATCACAATAAGATGCTCCACCAGATCGGTGATGAGCTTGAGGTTATCAAGAAGAAGTACAATGACGCAAGAAGAACTTCTATCGAGCCTGTAAGCGGTGAGGTTGATATTGAGGATCTTATCCCTGAGGAGGACTGTGTTGTAACCTATACAAATATCGGTTACATCAAGCGTCAGCCTGTGGAGATATACAATATCCAGAAGCGCGGCGGACGCGGCGTTTCGGGTATGAAGCAGCGTGACGAGGATTTTGTGGAGAATATGTTTATTTCTTCAAGCCATGAAAATATCCTGTTCATCACAAATCAGGGTAATATGCACCGTATCAAGTGCTACGAGATACCTGAGGGCGGCAGACAGTCGCGCGGCATGAATATCGTGAACCTCTTGCAGCTTAACGAGGGTGAAAGAGTTGCAGCAATGATGACAACAACGGATTTTGCTGACAACAAGTATTTCATCTGCGTTACAAAGAATGGTACTGTCAAGCGTACAAAGCTGTCGGAGTACAAGAATATCCGCAAGAGAGGTCTGCGTGCGATAACCGTTGCAGAGGACGATGAGATAGTTTCCGCATTCCTTACAGAGGGTGACTGCACTGTACTGGTTGCTTCCAGAAACGGTATGGCTATCCGCTTTGATGAAAACAAGGCTCGTGCGCTGGGACGTACTGCAAGAGGTGTCCGCGCTATCAAGCTGCGTGACGGCGACTATGTAGTAGGCGCTACAAAGATATTCGATGATCAGGCTACTATCCTTACTGTTACAGACAGAGGTATGGGTCGTCGCTGTGCTATCAGCAGCTATCGTGAGCAGAACAGAGGCGGTCTTGGTCTGAAGAATTATCCTGTAAGCGACGAGAAGGGCTACGTTTGCGGAATCAGAACTCTTGGTCCTGATGACGATGTTATCCTTATCAGCACTGATGGTGTAATCATTCGTTTCCGTGCAAATGACCTCAGAACGATGGGTCGTCCTGCTTCGGGTGTACGAGTAATGCGTCTTGGTGAGGACAGCACTGTTGCTTCCTTTACAAGAACAGCTCATGACGAGGACGAGGAAACAACAGAGATTGAAAAGGTTTCCGATGAAGAGATCGCAGCTTCGCTCTCCGAGGAGGCTAATGAAGTGGTAGAGCCTGATGTTGAGCCTGAGGACGATGGCGAGGATCAGGAAGCTCCTACAGAAGAATAATTTCAACCGCCCGAGCTAGGGAAAAACCCTGTGTTCGGGCGTGTTTTGTGAATTGAAATTGTTCCATGTGGAACAAAATAATGTCGAAAGGAAGATGACGATGGGATATACTCTTGAGGAGTATGATGTTGCGGTAATAGGTGCAGGTCACGCAGGCTGCGAGGCGGCATTGGCGGCAGCACGTCTTGGAATGAAGACCGCGATATTCACCTTGTCACTTGATTGTATAGCAAATATGCCCTGCAACCCGTGTATCGGCGGATCGGCAAAGGGTCAGATAGTATGCGAGATAGACTCTCTTGGCGGAGAAATGGGCAAGGCAGCAGACGCTACCTTTATCCAATCGCGTATGCTGAACAGGGGAAAGGGCCCTGCTGTTCACAGTCTGCGTGTGCAGAGCGATCGCACAAAATATCACCTGTATATGAAGCACTGCCTTGAAAATACCCCAAACCTCTTTGTGAAACAGGCAGAAGTAACTTCTGTCGATGTAGAGGACGGAAGAATCACTGCTGTGCATACAAAGCTTGGAGCGGTTCACCCGTGCAAGGCTGCGATAATTACGACAGGAACATATCTCAATGGAAAGATACACATAGGCGAGCTTAACTATGAGGCAGGACCTGATAATGTGCTGCCGTCCACGGAGCTTACTACTTGTTTAAGAAATCTTGGCTGTACTATGAGGAGATTTAAGACCGGTACTCCTGCAAGAGTTCATAAGCGTTCGATAAATTTTGATGTGTTGGAAAAGCAGGTCGGCGATGAGCAGATAATCCCGTTTGCTTTCGATAACGAGGACAAGCTTGAAAATATCGTTGACTGCTATGTTTCCTATACAAATGAGGAAACTCACAAGGTGATACTTGATAATCTGCACCGTTCTCCGCTGTATTCGGGAAGGATAGAGGGTATAGGTCCTCGTTATTGCCCCAGTATTGAGGACAAGATAGTGCGCTTTAAGGAAAAGGAGCGTCATCAGCTTTTTTTAGAGCCAATGGGTCTTGATACGGACGAATATTACGTACAGGGAATGAGCAGCTCGCTTCCCGAAGATGTGCAGCTTAAGTTTATGCGCACGATAAAGGGTCTTGAAAATGTCGAGATAATGCGACCGGCGTATGCAATAGAATATGACTGCTGCGATCCGCTGGAGCTTCTTCCTACATTGGAATTTAAAAAAATATCGGGTCTGTATGGCGCGGGTCAGTTCAATTGTACCAGCGGCTATGAGGAGGCTGCGGCTCAGGGAATTATCGCAGGAATAAATGCTGCAAGGAAAATATCAGGAAAAGAGCCTGTGATCCTTGATCGCGCGTCCAGCTATATCGGAACGCTGATAGATGATCTTGTAACAAAGGGCTGCACCGAGCCTTACCGTATGATGACGTCCAGAAGCGAATACAGGCTTATTCTCAGACAGGATAATGCGGCAGAAAGACTTATGCCTCTCGGTCATGAGATAGGGCTTGTTTCTGACGAGCGTTACGGTAAGTTTTTGTTGGATCACAAGCAGGTGGAGGACGAGCTTGAAAGAGTAAGAATGACAACTATCCACCCGTCTGAGGAGCTTAACAAACTGCTTGAGGAGTGCGGAACCTCGCCTATCACGAATGGTATTCGTATGATCGAGTTACTAAAACGTCCGCAGGTTGCGTATGAGGAGCTTGCGCCTTTCGACAAGGACAGACCAAAGCTGAAATATTCTATCGTAAATAAGATCGAGATCGAGCTGAAATATTCGGGTTACATCAAGATACAGCAGGAGCAGATCGATAAAATGCGTAAGCTTGAGGCTAAGCTGCTGCCTGCTGATGTAGATTATCGCGAGATCAAGGGTCTGCGGCTTGAAGCGCAGGAGAAGCTCAACAAATTTAAGCCGCTTAATGTTGGGCAGGCAGGACGAATTTCAGGCGTAAATCCTGCTGATGTTTCTGTGCTGCTTATATGGCTTGCGGGAAAGGGAGGCAATAATGGACAGGATTAAATATGTTATCGATACCTTTGCCTCGGCAGCAATTGATATCAATGAGCAGCAGGCTGAGAAATATGTAAAGCTTTGCGATTTTATGGTAGAGTATAATAAGAATGTAAATCTTACTGCGATAACAGAGTTTGAGGACGTGGTGATGAAGCACTTTGTAGATAGTGTTCTGCCGTTTACTATGGCAGATATCGAACAGGGTGCAAGCTTTATTGATGTCGGCACGGGCGCAGGATTTCCGTCGCTGCCACTGTTGATATATCGTCCTGATCTTAAAGGAACGCTTTGTGACAGCTTGGGAAAGCGCTGTACTTATCTGGAAAAGGCTTGTGCCGAGCTTGGTATCAGGGCAGAGGTGATCCACGCGCGCAGTGAGGAGCTTGGACGAAAGCGGCGCGATAAATATGATTTTTCTACCGCGAGAGCTGTTGCGGCAATGCCTGTTCTTATGGAATATTGTCTGCCGTTCGTCAAAGTGGGAGGCAGGTTTATTGCTCTAAAATCTGTCAATGAAGATATGAAGGCTGCGGAAAATGCAGCAAAGCTGCTCGGAGGATCAATGCCAATCGTAACGGATTATAAGCTTCCTAATGGGGACGACCGCAGACTTGTCATAACTAAAAAAGTAAGTCAAACTGCGACAAAATACCCCAGAAATTCAGCCAACATAGCAAAGAAGCCGCTTTAATGCGGCTTTTTTTGTTATTTGTTATCGAATAAGGTCGGGAAATGCGATTTATTCTTGTGGATATTATTTCCTTTTTATGTTACAATCAAGACAAGATAAACAGCTTGAAGGGAGTTACATATATGACATTATTCGCAAGTAAAGAAAAACAGATACAGAGAGTAGTTATGATACCGCTCGCAAATATCATTCCAAACAAATCACAACCGAGAAAAAGATTTGACGAGGGTTCGATATATTCCTTATCTCAGAGTATAAAAGAAAACGGAGTGATACAGCCTGTCTGCGTGAGAAAAAACGGAGTAGTATATGAGATAATCAGCGGCGAACGCAGATGCAGAGCTTCTAAGCTTGCAGGTCTTACCGAGGTTCCGTGTATAATAATGGACGTTGATGAGGAACAGTCAGCGGTGCTTGCGCTGATAGAGAATATCCAGCGCAGTGATCTCAGTTTTTTTGAGGAGGCGATCGCAATAAATGAGCTTATCACGGTCTATGGTTTAACTCAGCAGGAGGCGGCTAAGCGCCTCGGCAAAGCCCAATCCACAGTTGCAAATAAGCTGCGCTTGCTGAGATTTTCAGATGCAGAACGCAATATACTTGCGGGCAGCAATATCACGGAGCGTCAGGCGCGTGCGCTGATAAGGATAGAGGATCAGGAGGCACGCTTAAAGGCTTTGCATGAAGTTGTGCGCAAAGATATGAATTTAGAACAGACCGAACAGATGGTTGAGGATATCCTCTCGGGCAGATCAGAGGGAGCTAAGAGGAAAAAGCAGATATTCAATATAACTATCCCTAAGGTGTATATCAACAGTATAAATAAGATAGTAAGCCGCATGAAAAGCGCTAACATAAACTGCGTGACAAGTACAAATCAGAACGAAAATTACTTTGAGTATACGATAAAAATACCTGTTACTGTCGATATGTGCAAATAATATTGTTCCACATGGAACATTTCGATCAATTATGTCGAAAATTGTTCCATGTGGAACATTTTTTTGTCAAAGCACTTTATTTTTCCTCTGAGATATGCTATACTATATAAGTAATGTGATATTTCTAGAGAAAGGGGAATTTTATGGGTATTGTTATCGGAGTAGTCAATCAGAAGGGTGGAGTCGGCAAGACAACAACTTCGGTCAATGTTGCCGCAGGACTTGGCGCGCTTGGTAAAAAGGTGCTTATTATTGACTTCGACCCTCAGGGCAATGCAACCACAGGCTTTGGCATAAAGAAAAAGACGCTCGATGCAACTACATACGAGGTGATCATGGGAGAGCGCCGTCCGCAGGAAGCAATTATCAGCACAAGATATAAAAATGTAAAGATAATGCCTGCTACAAACCTGCTGTGCGAGGCAGAGCTTCAGCTTGCAAATGTCGATCAGCGTAATCATCAGCTCCGCAAGGTGATATTACAGGTCAAGGACGAATACGATGTTATCGTTGTTGACTGTCTGCCCTCACTCGGAATACTTGCAATAAATGCTTTGGTTGCGGTTGACAGCATCATCGTTCCTATGGTGTGTGAGCCTTTCGCACTCGAAGGTCTTGCACAGTTGATGCAGACAGTGAAGAAAGTAAAGCGCGCGGCAAATAAAGATCTGAAGCTTATGGGTATAGTATTTACTATGCTTGATAAGAGATTGCTTGCAAGCAATGAGATAATGCGCGATATAAAGCGTACATTTGAAGCTGATGTCATTTTCAGGACCGAGATACCGAGAAACGTGCGTATTTCCGAGGCGCAGAGCCACGGCGAGCCAATCCTGTACTATGACAAGAACTCCAAGGGCGGCGATGCCTACAAGCGACTTGCCAAGGAGATATTGGAAAAATGCCGCGAAATGGAGAGAAACAATGGCTAATGAAAAAAAACAAACTAACGATAGAAAACGCATAAAAAGCAATTTTTCCAGCATTTTCGATGATAATCTGCTGGAGGATACCGAAAATTCAAGCTCACTCAGGCTGACTGAGATCGAGCCTAACAAAAATCAGCCAAGAAAGAATTTTGATAAAGAGGCTCTTGAACAGCTTGCAACTTCTATCCGCGAAAACGGTGTGCTTCAACCGCTGCTGGTAAGACCGCTTGCAACGGGTAATTATCAGATAATAGCAGGCGAGCGCAGATGGAGAGCGTCAAAGATCGCGGGTCTGTCTGAGGTTCCCGTAGTTATCCGCGACGACCTCTCGGAAGAGCAGGTAATGCAGATAGCTCTGATAGAGAACCTACAGCGCGAAAACCTCAATCCTATAGAAGAAGCGCTTGGCTACAAGGAGCTTATAGACAACTACAAGATGACTCAGGACGAGCTTGCAAAGTCACTTGGCAAGGCGCGTTCCTCTATTGCGAACAGCCTTGGACTTCTGACGCTTCCCAAGACAGTAAAGGATCTGCTGTCTGAGGGTGAGCTTTCCGCAGGTCACTGCAAGGCGCTTAAAGCAATAAAGGATACGGCGCTTATGACAGAGATCGCGCTTCGTGCGGCTGACGGCGAGCTTTCCGTTCGCAGCATTGAGGCTATCGCAAAGCGTGAGGCTAAGAAGAACGACGAAAAACCTGAAGCAAAGCCCAAGCTTGCTTATTATACCGAGGTGGAGCTCAGCCTTGCAGAGCTTCTTGCTACGAAGGTAAAGATTGCCGAAGGCAAAAAGACGAATACTTTGCAGATAAGCTTCGACAGCAAGGAGCAGCTTGAGGGTATAATGAAAGCACTTATAAACAAATAATTCACATAAAGGAAGGCAAAAAACAATGATAGACATTAAATTTTTAAGAGAAAATCCCGACGCAGTAAAGGAAAATATCAAGAAGAAGTTTCAGGACGCAAAGCTTCCTCTCGTTGACGAGGTGATCGAGCTTGACGTGGAGTACCGCAAGGCGCTTCAGCGCAAGGAGTCGCTTCAGGCTGACAAGAACAAGACTTCCAAGGAGATCGGCGGCTTTATGGCTAAGGGTATGAAGGACGAGGCTGAGGCTGCAAAGGCTAAGGTAAAGGAATATTCCGAGGAGCTTGCAGAGCTTGACAAGTCTGTTCCCGAGATGGCTGAGCGTATCAAGACCATCATGATGACTATCCCCAACATCATTGATCCCTCTGTCCCGATCGGCAAGGACGACAGCGAGAATGTTGAGATTCAGCGTTACGGCGAGCCTGTTGTGCCTGATTTTGAGGTACCCTATCACTCCGATATCATGGAGAAGCTTGGCGGTATCGACCTTGACAGCGCAAGAAAGGTTGCAGGTAACGGATTCTACTATCTGATGGGCGACATTGCAAGACTGCACTCCGCTGTTATCTCCTATGCAAGAGATTTCATGATCGACCGCGGTTTTACCTACTGCATTCCTCCCTTTATGATCAGAAGCAACGTTGTAACAGGCGTTATGAGCTTTGAGGAAATGGACGCTATGATGT
>CAYSYF010000077.1:0-10076 GCA_964435155.1 uncultured Ruminococcus sp.
GACGAGGGCGACCCCGGTGCGTTCATGGACCGTTCCGTTCTTGAGGGTGACCCCCATGCTCTTATCGAGGCTATGGCTATTGCAGGTTACACAATCGGCGCTAACCAGGGCTATGTATATGTTCGTGCAGAGTACCCCATCGCTGTAAGACGTCTTCAGAAGGCTATTGATCAGGCTGAGGAGCAGGGTCTGCTCGGCGACAACATCTTTGGCACAAACTTCAGCTTCCGTCTGGGTCTCAGACTCGGTGCGGGCGCATTCGTATGCGGTGAGGAAACAGCTCTGATGACCTCTATCGAGGGTAACAGAGGTGAGCCTCGTCCCCGTCCTCCTTTCCCCGCAGTAAAGGGTCTGTTCGACAAGCCCACAGTTCTCAACAACGTTGAGACCTATGCAAATATTCCCCAGATCATTCTTAATGGTGCTGATTGGCACGCTGCTATGGGTACTGAGAAGTCCAAGGGTACAAAGGTATTCGCAGTAGGCGGCAAGATCAACAACACAGGTCTGGTTGAGGTACCTATGGGTACAACACTCCGTACCGTTATCGAAGAGATCGGCGGCGGCATTCCCAACGGCAAGAAGTTCAAGGCTGCTCAGACAGGCGGACCTTCCGGCGGCTGCATTCCTCCCGAGCACCTCGATATCCCGATCGATTACGATAACCTTATCGCTATCGGCTCTATGATGGGCTCCGGCGGTCTGATCGTAATGGACGAGGATAACTGTATGGTTGATATCGCTAAGTTCTTCCTCGAGTTCACAGTAGACGAGTCCTGCGGTAAGTGCACACCTTGCCGTATCGGTACAAAGCGTATGTACGAGATGCTTGACCTTATCACAAAGGGCAAGGCTACAATGGAAGACCTCGACAAGCTCGAGAAGCTCTGCTATTACATCAAGGACAACGCACTCTGCGGTCTTGGTCAGACTGCTCCCAACCCTGTTCTTTCCACACTGCGCTACTTCAAGGACGAGTACATCGCTCACGTTCAGGACAAGACCTGTCCCGCACACGTATGTAAGGATCTGATGAAGGTTACTATCATCGCTGATATGTGTAAGGGCTGCTCGCTCTGCTCCAGAAAGTGCCCCGTAGGCGCTATCAGCGGCGAGATCAAGAGCCCCTTCACAATTGATCAGGACAAGTGTATCAAGTGCGGCGTATGTATCGATACATGTAAGTTCAAGGCGATCGTAAAGGCTTAAGAAAGGAAGGAACGGTTAATTATGGTTAATATTAAAATAAACGGTATTGACTGCCAGGCTCCCAAGGGCTCTACTATCCTTGAGGCTTGCAGAATTGCCGGCATCAGAATTCCTACCCTGTGTTACCTCAAGGACATCAACGCTATCGGCGCTTGCCGTATCTGCGTGGTTGAGGTTAAGGGCGCAAGAAGCCTTGTTGCTGCCTGCGTATATCCCATCAACGAGGGTATGGAGATCTTCACAAACACACCCAAGGTAGTTGAAAGCAGAAGAACAACACTCGAGCTGCTGCTCTCCAACCACAAGAAGGAGTGCCTCTCCTGCGTAAGAAGCGGTAACTGTGAGCTTCAGGCTCTCGCTAACGAGTACGGTGTTGACGAAAACTACTTTACAGGTGACAAGACTCACGCTGAGTACGAGGGCAGTGCTGCTCATATGTACCGCGACAACAGCAAGTGCATTAGCTGCCGTCGCTGCGTAGCTACCTGTGCTAAGGTTCAGGGCATCGGCGTTATCGGCGCTAACGAGCGTGGTTTCGCAACAGAGATCACCTGCGCATTCGATATGCCTCTCGCTGAAACAGCTTGCGTATCCTGCGGTCAGTGTATCACAGCATGTCCCGTAGGCGCTCTCTCCGAGAAGGACGATACTCAGAAGGTTCTCGACGCTATCGCAGATCCCGAGAAGTACGTTGTTGTACAGGCTGCTCCCGCAGTTCGTGCATCTCTTGGCGAAGCATTCGGCTACCCCGTAGGCACAAACGTAGATGGCAAGATGGTTGCTGCTCTCCGTCACCTCGGCTTTGATAAGGTATTTGATACCAACTTCTCCGCAGACCTCACCATTATGGAAGAGGCTACAGAGTTCCTCGGCAGAGTAAAGAACGGCGGCGCACTGCCCATGATCACTTCCTGCTCTCCCGGTTGGATCCGCTACTGCGAGAACTACTTCCCCGAGTTTATCCCCAACCTTTCTTCCTGCAAGTCTCCTCAGCAGATGTTCGGCGCTGTTACAAAGACATACTTCGCAGAGAAGAACGGTATTGATCCCAAGAACATCGTAAGCGTTTCTGTAATGCCCTGTACAGCTAAGAAGTTCGAGCTGGGCAGAGATGATCAGGCAGCAGCAGGCGTTCCCGATGTTGATATCTCCATCACAACAAGAGAGCTTGCTCGCATGATCAAGCAGGCTGGTATCATGTTCAACAACCTCCACGACGAGAAGTGCGACAGCCCTCTCGGCACAGGCACAGGCGCTGCAGTTATCTTCGGCGCAACAGGCGGTGTTATGGAGGCTGCTCTCAGAACAGCAGTTTGGACTCTTGAAGGCAAGAAGGACGGAACTCCCATTGAGTTCACAGACGTTCGCGGCGTAGAGGGTATCAAGGAAGCAACATACAATGTTGCAGGCATGGAAGTTAAGGTTGCTATCGCTTCCGGTCTTGCTAACGCTAAGGCTCTGCTGAAGAAGGTTAAGGCAGGTGAGGCTAACTACCACTTCATCGAGATCATGGGCTGTCCCGGCGGCTGCGTAAACGGCGGCGGTCAGATCATCGTTCCCGCTGAGGTTCGCAACTTCACAGATATCCGCGCTGACAGAGCTAAGGTTCTGTACAGCATCGACGAGGCTAACACACTGAGATTCTCTCACGAGAACCCCGATGTTAAGGCTCTGTATGATGAGTTCCTCGGCGAGCCCAACAGCCACAAGGCTCACGAGATCCTGCACACAACTTACAGCGCTAAGAAGCTTTCCAAGTAATCGTAGGATAGCATAACAAACAACTTCACCCCGCTCAGATGAGCGGGGTGTTTTGTGTTTTGAGGTCTTAATCAGACAGCGTTTTTTCAAAAATCTCCTGTTCGTTGTCGGGTGAAAATTCACCTTTGCTGACAAAGCCGAGCGCCTTCCAGAACGGCTTTCCCGTAACGGGGTCTGCGGTGAGATATATTCCGTTTACTCGTTGTGCCTTGAAAAACGCTTCAAGATAACCGTACATTCTTTTGCCATAGCCCTTGCGGCGCTGCTCGGGGATAACGTAAAATTCCATTATACAGCCCCAGCCTACGCGATTGTAGCCCTTGTCACCCTGCTTGTCGATCGCCCCGTAAAGAAAGCCGATAAGCTCCTTGCCGTCATAGCACAGCTTCAGACAGCGACTTGCCTCGTGTTGCTTTGCGA
The DNA here is from genome assembly GCA_964435155.1 of uncultured Ruminococcus sp. Classification (GTDB taxonomy): domain Bacteria; phylum Bacillota; class Clostridia; order Oscillospirales; family Ruminococcaceae; genus CAG-115. Next base: position 3,391 of record CAYSYF010000077.1, read on the forward strand.
TAATGCTGTCAGTCCATCTTTTAAGAATTTCAGGGTCGGTCGTGCGTTGCTGGTGCTCGTCAAGCTCTTTTGCATACATCTGCATGAGGGCGTGAAAGGTGCTTCGGTTTTCTTCCGTAACGCCGATATAATTTAGTTTGTTCATAATTGCTCCTTTGGCGGTCAACAAAAATGCCCCCGAAAGGGAGCATTGAGATTTATCACAGCACAGTTGACCGCATCAGTACGCAGAATGTGAATGACAGATGTTCCCTTTGGGCAAGTTATAGTTTTTCATATCATTCACCTTCCTTTCAGTTTATGATACAATCATATCATAATCATCACGTTTTGTCAAGATAATAGAAACAAGTGCTTTGTTCATATTTTTGTGAAATATGCACACTTAGCGGTGCCAAGCGGTGCGGTTATTGTACTGCTGCACCCTTGACAAACCTTGCTGAAATGCAATATAATCATTATAGGCATAAATATTATTTTTTATAGTAGGAGGTTTATATTATGGCTGAACAGGACAACATACATAAGGGTCACCGCCAGCGCATGATAAAACGCTATCTTGACCACGGAATGGATACCTTTCAGGATCATGAGATCCTTGAGATCTTGCTGTATTCCTGCTATACAAGACGCAATACAAATGATATCGCACATGAGCTTATACGCCGCTTCGGATCACTGGACGGTGTAATGGCTGCCGATTATGAGGATCTTATGGAGGTTGAGGGCGTAGGACATCATGCTGCATCTACGCTGTGCTTTATCAAGGATTTCGCGCGTCGTCACTCCCATGAGGATTTTACAGGCTTTGTGCTTCGCGATACCGATGTTGTTATGAAATTCTGCAAGGGGCTGCTTCGTGACTGCAAGATCGAGGTGCTGCACGTGCTGCTGCTTGACGATGCTCATGCGCTTATACGTGAATTTCAGCTTTCGCGAGGCGTTACTCATGCTGTGGAGTTTGATCTTAAAACGATAGTTGAAAAGGCGATAAAATCCCAGTGCAGAAATGTTATCCTTGTACATAATCACCCCAACGGAGCCGCGCTCGCGTCTGCGGTGGACGTTGCTTCAACAAGGCGCGCGGCGATAACGCTGAAGGGTGTAGGCATAGAGCTGCTGGATCATATTATCGTTTGTGAGCATGAAACGTTTTCTATGCGTCAGGCAAAGCTTTTGCCTGATATATGGTTTAATTGATGGTAGCATTTTCGAGGTTTAATTTATGGATAAATTCGAGCTTCATTCAAAATACGCGCCCACAGGCGATCAGCCTGAGGCTATCGCGGACTTAAGCGAGGGTATACTGCGCGGCGATAAGGAGCAGACCTTGCTTGGCGTAACAGGCTCGGGCAAGACGTTCACGATGGCGAATATCATCGCCAATGTCAACAAGCCCACGCTGGTGCTTGCGCACAACAAGACCCTAGCGGCGCAGCTATGCAGTGAGTTCCGCGAGTTCTTCCCGAATAATGCGGTGGAGTATTTCGTGTCCTATTACGACTATTACCAGCCCGAGGCGTACATTCCCTCGACCGACGCTTATATCGAAAAGGACAGCGCGATAAATGACGAGATAGACCGTCTGCGCCACTCTGCGACAGCGGCTCTTGCCGAGCGCAGGGACGTTATTATCGTAGCCAGCGTGAGCTGTATCTACTCGCTAGGTTCACCTGAGGATTACCGTTCAAATACGCTTTCTATCCGTCAGGGTCAGGAAATAGACCGTGACGAGGTGATAAGGCGCCTTGTAGAGATGCAGTACGAGCGCAACGAGATAGCCTTTCAGCGTAACCGCTTCCGCGTAAAGGGCGATGTTGTGGAGATATTCCCCGCAGGCGCTACCAATGAAACGGCGGTGCGCGTAGAGTTCTTCGGTGACGAGATAGACCGCATCAGCGAGTTTGACGTGGTGACAGGCAATGTGAAGTCCACGCTGCTTCATGCAATGATCTTTCCTGCGTCGCATTATATCGTCGGCAGGGACAATCTGCGCCGCGCTTTAGAGGACATTACAGCCGAAATGGAGCAGCAGGTGCAGTTCTTTACGGAAAACAACAAGCTTATCGAGGCTCAGCGTATTGAGCAGCGCACGCGCTATGATATGGAGATGCTGGGCGAGATAGGAATGTGCAAGGGCATAGAGAACTATTCCCGAGTGCTTCAGGGCAGACCCGCAGGCTCTACCCCTGTGACGCTTATCGACCATTTCCCCGAGGACTGGCTGCTGTTCGTGGACGAGAGCCATGTGACCCTGCCGCAGGTGCGCGGAATGTGCGGCGGAGATCATGCAAGAAAGAAGAACCTGATAGATTACGGCTTCAGACTTCCGTCCGCTTACGACAACAGACCGCTCAATTTCGATGAGTTCTATGATAAGGTAGAGCAGGTGGTGTTCGTGTCTGCGACCCCCGGCGATTTTGAGAAGGAGCGCTCTACGCAGATAGTTGAGCAAGTGATACGTCCGACAGGACTGCTTGATCCTGAGGTCATCGTAAAGCCTACCGAGGGTCAGATAGAGGATCTTATTTCCGAGATCAATACGCGTGTTCAGAAGAAAGAGCGCGTGCTTGTAACTACGCTTACCAAGAAGATGGCAGAGGATCTCACAGCATATCTTGAGCGCGCTGATATTAAGGTGCGTTATATGCACCATGACGTTGATACCATTGAGCGTATGGAGCTTATCCGCGACCTCAGAAGCGGAGTTTTTGACGTTCTTGTCGGCATAAACCTGCTGCGTGAGGGTCTTGATATCCCTGAGGTATCGCTTGTAGCTATTCTCGATGCGGACAAGGAGGGCTTCCTCAGAAGTGAAACATCGCTCGTGCAGACGATAGGCAGAGCTGCACGAAACGCAGAGGGTACAGTTATCATGTATGCGGATAGTGTAACGCGCAGCATGGAGCTTGCGATAACCGAAACGCTCCGCCGCCGCGAGATACAGATGAAATACAACGAGGCGCACGGAATCGTTCCCAAGACTATCATCAAGGAGATCCGCGATGTGCTGGAGATAACCAAGAAATCCGACGAGGGCGGCGCTCGCGGCAAGAAGGGCGCAAAGTGGCTGCCGAGAGCCGAGCGCGAGAAGCTTATCGCACAGTACACCACCGAGATGAAGAAGGCGGCAAAGCTGCTTGACTTTGAGCACGCGGCATTCCTGCGAGACAAGATTAAAGAATTGCAGGAGTGATAAATAATTGGTAGGGATACGGCTTGCCGTATCCGTGATGGGTATAAATAAAATGGTGACTGACATGAAGATCTTATACGGAACAACAAACCCCGCAAAGCTCGAGCTTATGCGCAAGTGGCTGGAAGGGGTCGACATAGAGCTGATATGCCTTAAGGACATTGAGGGCGAAATACCCGAGGTGGCAGAAACAGGCGATACTCCGCTCCAAAACGCTGAATTAAAGGCGAGAGCCTACTACAAGGCGTTTGGTATGCCTGTTTTCTCATGCGACAGCGGACTTTATTTTGATGATCTGCCCGAGCTTTCACCGAAAGTGCACGTCAGAAATATCGGCGGCAAATGCCTTACTGACGATGAGATGATTGAGTATTACGGCGGTCTTGCGGCAAAGCACGGTGACATCGTTGCGCGCTACCGCAACGCGATATGCTTTGTGCTGGACGAGCAGCACATCTATACTGAGTTTTCAGATGATATCAGCGGCAATCCGTTCCTGCTGACCGCTGTTCCGCACCAAAAGAGGGTGGAGGGCTTTCCGCTTGACAGTATTTCAAAGTACATCGAAAACGGCGAGTATTGCTATGACAGTAAAAAGCCTTATGAGGACGCGAATTACGGCGGCTTTGCAAGGTTTTTCGGAGAGGTATTGGGTAAACATATTAAGGAGGCACTATGACAGACGTATACAAGCACTGTCCCGAATTTGAAAACAGACGATATATACTGCGTTTGACCTGCGCTGAGGACTGCGCCGACCTGCTGAAGGTCTATTCCGACGAAAAGGCTGTGCCGTTGTTCAATTCTGACAACTGCCATGGCGACGACTTCCATTATACCACCATGGAGCGCATGAAGCAGGCAATGGATTTCTGGCAGTTTTCGTATGAAAACAGATATTTCGTGCGCTGGACGATAATTGACAAATCGCAGAACGAAGCCATTGGCACTATAGAATTGTTCCACAGAGATTCAGAGGACTGTTTCACAAACTGCGGTCTGCTCCGCGTGGATCTCAGAAGCGATTACGAAAAAAGCGGCGAGATCACAGAGATATTGTCGCTTATTATTCCCAAAACATATCAGTTGTTCAGCTGCGACAAAATTGCAACAAAGGCTAAATCACAGGCGGCAGAAAGAATAGCTGCCCTGACTAAGCTCGGCTTTAAGCCCAAGAACGAAAAGCTTGTCGGTCACGACGGTACCGAGTACGGCGATTATTATGTTTTAGAAAGATAACTGAAAGGACAAAAGAAATTGGCAAACGATAAAATTGTGATAAAAGGCGCGAGGGAGCATAACCTCAAAAATATCGACCTTACCATTCCGCGCGACAAGCTGATAGTCATGACGGGACTGTCAGGCTCGGGTAAGTCAAGCCTTGCGTTCGACACTATCTTTGCGGACGGTCAGCGCAGATATATGGAGAGCCTTTCCTCTTACGCGAGAATGTTTCTCGGGCAGATGGAAAAGCCCGATGTTGACAGCATTGAGGGACTTTCGCCTGCGATATCCATCGACCAAAAGACCACCTCGAAAAACCCGCGCTCCACAGTCGGAACAGTCACCGAGATATACGACTATCTGCGTCTGATGTACGCAAGAATAGGCGTTCCTCACTGCCCCGAGTGCGGCAGGGAGATAAAGCAGCAGACGGTTGACGAGATAGTTGACAGGGTAATGGAGCTTCCCGAAAAAACGAAATTTCAGGTGCTTGCGCCGATAGTAAGACAGCGCAAGGGCGAGCATAAGAAGGAATTTGAGGCAGCGAGAAAGTCGGGCTTTGCGAGAGTAAGAGTTGACGGAATTATGTACGATCTCTCCGAGAAGATAGCCCTTGACAAGAATAAGAAGCACAGCATTGAGATAATCGTTGACCGCCTTGTTATAAAGGACGGCATAAAATCGCGCCTTACCGACAGTATCGAGCAGGCAGGCTCGCTCACGGGCGGTCTTGTATATATCGACATCATTGACGGGGAGGAGCTTCATTTCTCGCAGAGCTATGCCTGCCCCGAGCATGGCGTAAGCATTGAGGAGCTCGTGCCGCGTATGTTCTCGTTCAATAACCCTTACGGCGCGTGCCCGAAATGTACGGGAATAGGCGCTTCACGCAGAGTTGACCCCGAGCTTATAGTGCCTAACCCGAGCCTTTCCATCAAGGGCGGGGCTATAAAGGCTTTCGGCTGGAACTACACCGAGGGCAGCATTGCGGCAATGTATATGGACGCACTCGCGGAAAAGCACGGCTTTTCGGTGGAGCAGCCCGTAGCGGAGCTTCCCGAAGCCGCTATGAGCGAGATACTGTACGGCACAAAGGGCGAGAAGATACTCATTAAGCGCCCGAAAACTCAGGGCGGCGGTCAGTTCTACACCGATTTCGAGGGTGTTATAAACAACCTCGAGCGCCGCTATCAGGAAACCAGCAGCAACTATTCGCGCGACACCTTAGAGGAGCTTATGAGCGACGTTGAGTGCCCCGAGTGCCATGGTCAGCGCCTTAATAAGGCTGCGCTGTCTGTCACTGTCGGCGGCAAGAATATCCACGAGTTCTGCAATATGAGCGTGGTTGACGCGCTGGATTTTGTTAATTCTCTGGAGCTTTCGGGACGCGACAAGCTTATTGCGGAGCAGCTTTTGAAGGAGATAAAGGAGCGCCTTGGCTTTCTTCGCAGCGTTGGTCTTGAATACCTCAACCTCACGCGCTCGGCAGGCACGCTTTCGGGCGGCGAGAGCCAGCGTATCCGCCTTGCAACGCAGATAGGAAGCTCGCTCATGGGCGTGCTGTATATCCTTGACGAGCCGAGTATAGGACTTCATCAGCGCGATAATGACAAGCTTATCGCCACGCTGAAACGCTTACGTGACCTCGGCAACACGCTGATAGTAGTTGAGCATGACGAGGACACCATGCGCGCTGCGGACTATATCGTGGATATAGGACCTGCGGCAGGCGTAAACGGCGGCGAGGTGCTGTACAGCGGAGATGTCGAGGGGCTGATGAGGTGTGAGAAGTCGCTCACGGGACAGTACCTCAGCGGCGCAATGAAGATACCTGTTCCCGAGGAGCGCAGAAAGCCCTCGGATAAATGGCTGAAGGTATTCGGTGCTGCGGAAAACAACCTGAAGAAGATAGATGTAGATATCCCGATAGGTGTTTTCACCTGCGTTACGGGTGTTTCGGGAAGCGGCAAAAGCTCGCTTGTAAACGAGATAGTGTACAAGCACCTTGTTGCAAAGCTGAACCGTGCAAGGACTCGCCCGGGCAAATTTTCCGACATGACGGGGATAGAGCACCTTGACAAGGTGATAATGATAGACCAGTCCCCGATAGGAAGAACTCCGCGTTCAAATCCTGCAACATATACAGGAGTATTCAACGATATCAGAGAGCTTTTTTCGCAGACTAATGACGCTAAAACACGCGGCTACGGTCCCGGCAGATTTTCGTTCAACACCAAGGGCGGCAGATGTGAAGCCTGCGAGGGCG
>CAYSYF010000078.1:0-9129 GCA_964435155.1 uncultured Ruminococcus sp.
CACATCGTTCCCTCTTTGTCAACCCCTTTTTTAAATTTTTTTAAAAAAGTTTTTTTCGACCGTTCCGAAACTCTTGTGATCCGCTGCCCTCTCGCGGACAGCTTTTATATTTTATCACTTTCCACACGAAATGTCAATAGCCTTTTCGACAAAATACTTACCAATAAAACCTTTTCTTTTTTCAACATTTTGTGCCATTTGCCACCTGCAATAAAAAAGCCGTCCCGAACAGATCAGGACGGCATATATTATAATAGTTGAATTACTTCTGAGCCTCTTTAAGCTCGGAGATTATCTTCATAAAGCTGTCAACATCACCGAAATCGCGGTATACAGACGCAAATCTGATATACGCAACATGATCTATGTCCTTCAGTCTGTGCAGGACAAGCTCACCGATCTTGTCAGATGTAACCTCGCGCTGGAGGGAATTTTTCAGCTCTGCCGCAATGCCCTCGACCATATTCTCAATAGTTTCAAGCGTAACAGGGCGCTTTACGGTAGCGCGGCAAAGGCGCTCTACAAGCTTTTCTCTGTCGAAAGGCTCGATAGAATTATCCTTCTTTATTACCATAAGCGGCACTTCTTCAATTATCTCATAGGTGGTAAAGCGATAGCCGCACTGTATGCACTCACGGCGGCGGCGCACCTTGTTCTCGGTGGGACGCGAGTCAATAACCTTGCTTTCCTCACAGCTACATTCGGGACATTTCATAATGATACTCTCCTCAATTATCAGGTGTTTTGTCTGTATTTTGTGTTGTGCGGAGCATATTGCCCCCTATATGTATTTATTATAGCACACTTTTTAAAGATTTTCAACACCTTATTTACAAAAAAATCACAGTCTGTCCTCGCCTTGAGCGTATTCCTTTATTAAAACCGTCTCACAGGGCATATTTTCAAGCAGGAACCGCAGAAAATCCATCACAGGCTTGCTATGGCTGTTTTCCGCCTTTGCACCAAAAGCCGCGCCATTGAAATACATATTCCACACCACGCCGTCAAGCTTGAATTTACGCCCTCCGTCGGCATTTGTGTTGGGGTATATCTCGATCAGTATACCGCACGGCTTGTTGAAATAGTCGTAGGTATATTCATAATCCCACTCTATCCTGTCGGGATTGTAGGATATCCCGCCCCTGTTCTTATGCTTGCTCAGCTTGTGGTTTTTATAGACATCATACTGCGCATTTTCTTTCCTGCCCCGAAAATACTCCTCCAGCAGCTTGCTTATCGCCGCCATGATATCCTTTTCCTTCATTTCGCCCGTGATAAGCCCGTATTCTACTGACATAGCGCATACTCCTTGCTCAATCTTTATTTTATTATAGTATAGCATATTGCTTGCCCGACGTCAACAAAAGCCGCTCCCGTTGTCCACGAAAGCGGCTGAATTGTTTACACCACGCCCGAATTATCCAGCGCCGAGATAAGCGCCAGCACGGACGATACGATGATATCGGTATGGATACCTGCGCCCCAGCTTACTCTGCCGTCGGGGAGAGTTACGCCGATGTAGGAAGCCGCCTTGGACTTAGAGGACTGCTCCATAGCGTTCTGTGCGAAAGTAGAAATGGTATAGGTTATGCCCATTCCGTTCTTAAGCGCGTCAGATACCGCGTCAAGACGACCGTTGCCGCTGCCTGTGAAGGTGCGTTCAGCGCCGTTTATCTCCACCTTTACAACAGCAGAGATCAGCTCGCCCTGAGTGTAATGAGCGCTGATAAATCTGACATTGCCGTTGCTGTTGAGATAGGTGTCCTCAAATATCTTATAGACCTCAGACGGCATAAGCTCCTTATGCTGCCTGTCCGAAACGCCCTTGACGGTATAGCCGAAATGCTCGCGCATCTTGGGAGGCATGGAGATACCGTAGTTGCTCTCCATGAGGTAGCCGATACCGCCCTTGCCCGACTGGCTGTTGATACGGATAACATCGCCCTCGTATTCTCTGCCGAGATCGCGCGGATCGATAGGCAGATACGGAACGTTCCAGTGCTCGGGATCCTTTTCGCTTCTCCAGCGCATTCCCTTTGCAATAGCGTCCTGATGTGAGCCGCTGAATGCCGCAAATACCAGTCTGCCGCTGTAAGGCATTCTCTCGTAAACGTGCATACGAGTCAGGCGCTCATACACCTCGGTTATCGTAGGCAGATCCGTGAAATCAAGTCCCGGCTCAATACCGTGAGAATACATATTCAGCGCCAGTGTGATGATATCAACATTACCTGTACGCTCACCGTTGCCGAACAGCGTTCCCTCTACTCGGTCAGCACCTGCCAGCAGTCCAAGCTCCGTATCAGCCACCGCACAGCCTCTGTCGTTGTGGGGGTGCAGCGAAACTATAACGTTCTCTCTGTTGTGCAGTGTCTTGCACATATATTCTACCTGCTGAGCATAGACGTGCGACATAGACTCCGCAACCGTTACAGGCAGATTGATGATGACCTTGTTGTCAGGTGTAGGCTGCCAGATATCAATGACCTTGTTGCATATCTCAGCCGCAAACTCAGGCTCTGTACCTGTAAAGCTCTCGGGGGAGTACTCAAAACGGAAGTTACCCTTTGTCTTTGCCTTGTATTCGTTCAGCATCTTAGCACCGCTTACCGCGATCTCTATGATCTCTTCCTTGCTCTTTCTGAACACCTGCTCGCGCTGTGCTACGGAAGTGGAGTTGTAGAGATGCACCACAGCGTTCTTGCAGCCCTCCAGCGCCTCAAAGGTCTTTTTGATGATATGCTCGCGGCTCTGAGTCAGCACCTGTACCGCAACATCGTCGGGAATCATATCACGCTCTATCAGCGTGCGGCAGAACTCATACTCGGTATCGGAAGCAGCAGGAAAGCCGATCTCGATCTCCTTGAAGCCAACGTCTACAAGGCGACGGAAAAACTCCAGCTTTTCGTCAAGGCTCATGGGGATAATAAGCGCCTGGTTGCCATCGCGCAGGTCAACGCTGCACCATACGGGCGGCTTTTCAATGTACTCCTTTGCCGTCCAATCCATGCAGGGGAACGGAGGCATAAAATAACGTCGTGTGTACTTGCTTGATTCGATCATGTCATTTTTCCTTTCTCAGTTGTGATTGATATAGTATATAAGAACAGTTGAATTCGTTTATTTCGTAAAATAAAAACAGCTCCATCTCATAAAAGAGATGAAGCTGTAAACTCCACGGTACCACTCTCGTTGGCGATAAATCATCGCCCGCTCGTCCACATCAAACAATGTGTATCTCTGTAACGGGAGAACCCGAGATCACCTACTGCAATGTTCAGCGACCCTGCTCAAGGAGGAGCTATGGCAATGCCGCGTTACCGCCTCGCACCAAACGGCGGCTCTCTGAAAATCACGTCAAAGCTTTATTTCCTATCAACGCATTTCAACATATTCTATTCACATTATAGCACGGAGATAGCCTTTTGTCAACACCCTGCAAAAATTTTTTGTCGGCTGCATAAAACTCTGACTTGTCCAATACTATTTATATAAGACATAACAGGAGGTACAAAATGAGGACAAACAAGATCATCGCAATAATATCTGCTTTCGCAGTACTGCCCGCTACCATGCTAATATCAGGAGCAAGCGCCGCCGACGCGTTCACCGCCGCGGCAGAGCTTACCCGAAGCGCCGCATATCTCTCGGCAGGAATTACCGTTTCCGCGCAGGAGAGCGACGTTTCCGACATACCCGACGAGCCTTCTTCGCCTATCGAAGTGATCGCCCCGCTCCCCGAAGCTACAGCCGCAGCCACCGCCGAACCGCTGCCCGACGAAACCACAGAGCCGCAGCTGCCCGACGAAACCACAGAGCCGCAGCTGCCCGACGAAACCACAGAGCCGCAGCCGCCCGAGGATACCGCCGAAGCAAACGCAGCCCGAGTGATAACGCAGAACATCACGCCCTTTGATGATGGACTGGATTATTCCGCCGAGGGTCAGCAAAGCGGCGCGATACTTCGAAAGACCTACGACGATTCCGAAAGCAGCGAGTACATAACCCTCGCAAGCGGCGCACAGGTAAGGAACTGCACCTACGACAGCAACGAAGCACTTCTCGAAGCCGCAGCAATGCTGCCTGATATCAAAATAGAACTAAACACCCCCGAGCCGCAGGTGTTGATAATCCACACTCACGCTACCGAAAGCTTCGAGCCTTATCAGCGCAGCTATTATGACGCGGAATTTCCCAGCCGCTCACAGGACCCCTCGCATAACATGATAGCTGTCGGAGAGGTGCTTGCCGAAACGCTCGCGGAAAACGGAATATCGGTAGTACACGACGGCACGCTGCACGACTACCCTGCCTACACAGGCTCATACGACCGCAGCGAGGAAACGATACGCGCAATATTGGACGAATACCCCTCTATCAAAATAGTGATAGACTTGCACCGCGACGCGATAGCCGATACAGACGGAACAAGGATAGCCCCTGCCGCTGAGATAAACGGCAGAAATGCCGCACAGTTCATGATAATCGCGGGCTGCGATGACGGGCGTTTCAATATGCCGAATTACATGGAGAATTTCAAGCTCGCAGCGCTGCTGCAAAACTCCGCCGAAACACTTTATCCAACCCTTGCACGCCCCGTTCTGTTCGACTACCGAAACTACAACCAGCACATAACGACAGGCTCGCTGCTGATAGAAATAGGCAGCCACGCAAACTCGCTCGACGAAGCGCTGTACACCGCGGAGCTGCTGGGAGAAAGCATGGCGGCAGCGCTCACGCTCCTCGCATAACACCGTCCTTTATAGCTAACGGGCACAGCACGCTGTGTCCTGCAAATAACAAAAAGCCCCGAATGATCGGGGCTTTCAGACCGTCAAAAAAGTCCCGTTGGGACTTTTCCGCCGAAACATCCGCACTGCCCGCACTCGCTGGCGGCAATGCCGCCAACTCGCACAGTTGTGCGGATAGAAGTGTTTTTTGGCGTGGCAAAGCCACACCAAAAAAGTTATCTAAAAAGCTCGCTTCGCGAGCAAAAACATAGTTTTTCGACAAGCTGAAAGCCCCGAATGATCGGGGCTTTGATGTGTTTTGAATTATCTGCGAACCGCAGCAGTGCTCATCAGCTTCTTTTCCATCTCTGTGGAGTCTGTGCAGTACTCCATAGCGGTCTGGTATGTGATAGCATTGCTCTGATACAGCTTTGCAAGGCTGTCGTTGAGGGTTATCATGCCGAGCGAGGTAGCGGACTGCATGATAGACTCCATCTGAGGTATCTTGTTGGTACGGATAAGGTTCTTTACAGCGTCTGTGCCGACCATTACTTCTACCGCAGCAACTCTGCCCTTGCCATCGGAGGTGGGAACCAGCGACTGAGCAACGATACCCTGTATCATATTTGCAAGCTGAGAACGTGTCTGCTCCTGTGCGTAGGTGGGGCAGGCATCTATGATACGGTCGATAGTCTGAGCAGCGCTGGAGGTATGCAGTGTACCGAATACCAGATGTCCTGTTTCGGCGGCTGTCATAGCAAGCGAAATCGTTTCATAGTCACGCATCTCACCGATCAGAATAACATCGGGGTCCTCACGCAGCGCGCTTCTCAGCGCACTTGCAAATGTGGGAACATCTCTGCCAAGCTCGCGCTGGTGGATAGTAGCCTTCTGCTGTGTATAGCGGTACTCGATAGGATCCTCAATAGTGATGATGTGGCAGGCACGCGTTCTGTTTATGTACTCTACCATTGCAGCGAGCGTTGTGGACTTACCTGCGCCGGTAGGACCTGTTACCAGCACAAGACCGCGGCGCTTCTTGGCAAATTCCAGCAGCGCGGGAGGCATCTTCAGCTCCTCAAGAGTAGGTATCTCAGCATTCAGCAGACGGATACAAGCTGCAAGCTTGCCGCTCTGACGGAACACATTCACACGCTGTCTTGCGCCGTTCTTCAGCTCAAAGCTGAAGTCGATATCGTTACCCTCGGTGAGCAGCTTCTCCTGCTCTGCGGTAAGTATAGAGAGGATAGTGCGGTTTACTACCTGATCGCTGAGCTCTGTGTACTTGCGAAGCTCACCGTTTACTCTTACTACAGTAGGAGCGCCGACTGTAAGATGGATATCGGAAGCCTTCATCTCCCTTGCCTGCATTATAAACTCTTCAAATGTCATATATAAAGTCCGTCCTTTCAGAAACTTTCAGATGTAATATGATTTGCTTAGTTATTTTATTTTAAACTGGATACCGCTCGCCGAGAAATACACCTCGTCGCTTATGTTTGCGATACGCTGGTTTACATTGCCCAGGATAACTCTGAACACAGCCTGCGCACGGTTTTCGGGAATAACGGAAAAGCCTGTTTCAAGCGTTATGATTATCATGCTTCCGTCCTTTTCCTTGATTGCGTCTATCATGTCCGTAATATCGGAAATAACTCTCTTCTCGATCTCCTTGCGAAGCTCCTCCGTCATATCGTCATCGTTGGGGCACATCTCCTTGATGACCTTTGAGGTGTAAGCTCCGAGGCTGTCGAAAATAACGAACTTGTGATCTGTGAAATGCTGTGTGGGATCGCTTACAACGCCTGTTACGATATCCCACTCAACGCCGTGCTGATTATTGCTGTACTCGATACGGTTAAGAGTGTCGGTATCGACCGCGTCGCCTGTGCGCAGGTATAATACATAATCGCAAGCAGCGAGATATGTCACTGCCCATCTTGTCTTGCCGCTGGCAGCGCCGCCGGTGATCAAAATATTCTTGGACATAACCGATATTCCTTTCGTGAATTAAGTAATAGCGAGCCTTCATGTCATTTGTGGCATTTACGCAAAAGCTCACTTTGTACATATTATATCACTTTTCTTCACAAAAGTAAATAGTTTTGGTTATATAAAATAAAGCCCTCAAATTGACATATCGCACAAAAAAGCGCTCCACAGATCAATGGAGCGCTATGCTGTTATTTGTCTTTTTTCTTGTCTGTAGCCTTGTCCTTCTTCAAATGGAAGCGTTTTGAATACTCGGTCTTTTTGCCGACAAGCACCTCCTTAAAGGTAGGCTTGTGTATCTCGGGAGTAACCACAGCGGCAACAGAGTGATCCGTAACTGTTTCCTCACACTCATAATCGGGAGTTATATACCCGACATCTCCGACGTAATCATTGGTCTTTAGCGGCAGCTTGCGCTTTCGCAGTCTGCCCTCGATAAACTCCTTGAACAGCATATAGATAACAGCGCATACGGGAACTCCCAGCAGCATACCCAGTATCCCAAACAGACCGCCGCCGATAAGGATCGAAATAAGCACCCACACCGCGGGCAGTCCTGTGGAGTCGCCGAGTATCCATGGAGAGATTATGTTGCCGTCCACATTCTGAAGTATCAGTATAAATATCACGAACCACAGCGCCTTCATCGGGTCGCCCGACAGCAGCAGGAGCAGCACGCAGGGAACACAGCCGATAAACGGACCGATGAACGGTATAAGGTTGAATACGAACATGATCACCGAAATAAGCAGCGAATACGGCATTCCCATGATGGCACAGCCGATAAAGCAGATGCAGGCAACTATCAGCGCCTCGATTATCTTGCCCATGATAGAGCCGAGGAACTTCTTGCTTGCCTCACGGCACACAGCGAGAAAGCGCTGCGCGGTCTTGACCTTAACACAAGCAAATATGAGCTTTTTGGTCTGACCGACGAACATCTCCTTCTTGCCGAGCAGATAGATGGAGATGACAAGTCCGATGATAAAATTATACATCGCAGAAAGCACAGACCAAACACCGTTTGCAAGGTTTCCCGCAAAGGCGAGCAGCTCGTTTGAGTACTCCGCCCACAGATCCGATATGAACTTGGTGAAATTTTGCAGCGGATTGCCCAAAAACTCAAGCAGCTCGGGATCGTCCTTAAAAGTATCGTTCAGCCAGCCGTTTACAGTTGCGATATAAGAATCCATATTCGAGAAGATGCCGATGATGTTATCTACCAACTGAGGTATGACCATAACGATGACCAGCACCAACGCAAGCAGAACAAACAGCATCGTAAGCGTCAGCGCCAAGGCTCTCGCTCTGCCGCGCTTTTTCTTATCGCCTGAGCCTGACCATTTTTTGAACCACTTCGTTTCAATCGCAGTCATCACGGGATTGAGCAGATATGCCGCAAAAATGCCGATGATGATAGGCGTTGCTATCGAGCCAAGCCAAGACAGCTTTTCTATCACCGAATCAAAATTGAATATCAGCATTATTCCCAAAGCACTTACAATTACCGTACCTACAGCATACGCTGCGATAGTAAGATATCTTGAATTCCAGTTAAGTTTCACAATATCCCTCCTGCAAAGGCGCCAAATGACTATATATTCACATTGTACTACTTTACCGCAAAAAAATCAAGTACGATATGTAAAAAACAGGAGTTTTTTTCATCAACACAGGCCGATATGGCAAAAAGCGAAAAAATTTGATTTTCCTATTGCAAAAAGGAGAGGTTTATTGTATAATATAGATGTATGTTTGAGGCTTAGGCTTCATACAAAATATCGAAAGGAGTTCAAACTCAAATGACTTATTCTCATGAAGTTGAAAACATGTGTCCCGTAGCACAGGGCGTTGCTCACGGCGCGGCACCTATCCCCGAAGAAGCTAAGTGGGTAAAGGCTAAGGAAATAGCTGATATCAACGGCTTTACACACGGCATTGGCTGGTGTGCTCCTCAGCAGGGCACCTGCAAGCTGTCCCTGAACGTAAAGGGCGGCGTTATCCAGGAGGCTCTGGTAGAAACTATCGGATGTTCCGGTATGACTCATTCCGCAGCTATGGCTTCCGAGATCCTTCCCGGCAGAACCATTCTTGAGGCTCTTAACACAGACCTCGTTTGCGACGCTATCAATACAGCTATGAGAGAGCTGTTCCTGCAGATCGTTTACGGCAGAAGCCAGTCCGCTTTCTCCGAGGACGGTCTCGTTATCGGTGCAGGTCTTGAGGACCTCGGTAAGGGTCTGCGTTCTCAGATCGGTACAATGTACGGTACTCTCGCAAAGGGTCCCCGCTACCTCGAAATGACTGACGGCTATGTAACAGGTATCGCTCTTAACGAGGATAACGAGATCATCGGCTATAAGTTCGTAAACTTCGGCAAGATGATGGACTTCATCAAGGCAGGCGA
>CAYSYF010000079.1:0-8790 GCA_964435155.1 uncultured Ruminococcus sp.
GGGGAACGAGGAAGCGTCGGACTCGCCCTTGATAAGCTCCTTGCCCGAAAACTCCATTATAACAGTGCCGTCGCCCATGGGCGTGATGAAGCTGTCATGCTTCTCGGCGGTAATGCCTGTCATAGGCTGGAACCAGTGTGTGAAATGAGTCGCGCCCTTTTCGATAGCCCAGTCGCGGATAGCGCTGGCAACTACGTCAGCAATGCTGCTGTCAAGCTGGCTGCCCTCTGCAATGGTGCGCTTGAGCTGATTATAAACATTCTTGGGCAAACGCTGTCGCATGGTGCCCTCGTTGAATACATCAATGCCAAACTGCTCTACAACGTTGAAATGCTCTGCCATAAAATGCCCTCCGAATGTCTTTTGTTCTTTTGGGAGTTTCCCTTTATAAAAATAGCGCTCCGCAGCGAGTATGAAATACGCCTACGAAACGCCATTCTCTCTTATTTAATTATACGCAAATGCGCGGATTTTGTCAACGTGACATTAAACAAACTTTTTTCCACGCCAAACGCGGCTATTGTTGATAGTAACGTAAAATTACACGATGACCTTGGAAAGGAACTCCTTAAGACGCGGATTCTTGGGATTTGAGAAGAACTCATTGGGAGGTGCTATCTCAACTATCCTGCCGTCGTCCATGAACATCACGCGTGAAGCCACCTCTCGCGCAAAGCCCATCTCATGAGTTACCACAACCATAGTCATGCCGTCGTCGGCAAGCTGCTTCATAAGCTCCAGCACCTCGCCGACCATCTCGGGGTCAAGTGCGGAGGTAGGCTCGTCAAACAGCATTACCTCGGGATTCATCGCAAGCGAGCGCGCTATCGCGATACGCTGCTTCTGACCGCCCGAAAGCTGGTTGGGATAAGCGTCAGCCTTGTCAGCAAGTCCTACCTTTACAAGCAGCTCTGTCGCCTTTGCGTCAGCCTGCTCCTGAGTCATTATTCCAAGCTTTACAGGTGCGAGGGTAATGTTCTTTCTTATTGTAAGGTGCGGAAACAGGTGGAAGTGCTGAAACACCATTCCCATCTTCTGACGAAGCTGATTTACCTCTTTCTGAGAAGCCCTTGTGATATCTGTGTCCTCAAAAAAAATCTCGCCCGAGGTGGGAGTTTCAAGAAGATTGAGGCAGCGCAGGAACGTACTCTTGCCCGAGCCCGAAGGTCCTACGATAACCACCTTTTCGCCCTTGTTGATAGTTTCGTTTATGTCCTTTAATATATGCAGCTCGCCGAAGGACTTGTTAAGGTTGTTAACGCTTATCATTCTTTGCAAGTCTCCTTTCAAGCCTTCCCACGAGGTGGGTCAGCAGCATAACGATAGCAAGGTAGATAAGTGCAACGGCTACCAGCGGCAACAGCGCCTCATAGGTCTGGCTGCGTATGATATCGCCGCCCTTTGTAAGATCCTCGATAGCTATGTAGCCCGAAACGGAGGTCTCCTTCAGCAGCACGATAAACTCGTTTGCAAGCGCAGGAAGCACGTTTTTGAACGCCTGCGGAAGTATGATGCTTACCATGGTCTGCGAGTAGCTTAAACCAAGGCTTGAGCCTGCTTCAAACTGACCGTTATCGATAGACATGATACCCGAGCGGACGATCTCCGCAACGTAAGCGCCTGAGTTAAGACCGAATGCAAGCACCGCAACAAACGTCTTGTCGATATTCACCGAGCCGAAGATAACGAAGTAGATGATAAGAAGCTGAACTACGACGGGAGTGCCTCTTATTACCGTAAGATATATCTTGCATATCACATTGCCGATCTTAAATCTGCCTGTCTTGTCATGTGTAGAGCGGATAACGGCAACCAAAAATCCCAGCAGCAGACCCATAAGCAGCGCGAAGAATGTTATAAGAAGCGTATTGCCGAGACCTCTTACAAGATACAGCCAGCGATCCTTGTAGATGAAATTCTCATAGAACGCATCACCGATACCCCGGAAAAAACCGCCTACAGCAGCAAGAAATTCATTTTTCTCGACTGTAGCCTCTATAGTCTGTACGGCAGCACTGATGAGATTCAAAAAAACACTTCCTTTCAGACAAAACCGCCGTTTCGGGAGTACCGTCGCGGCGGCTGTTTGTGATCAGATCGCAGTAAGCTTAATTAACTCTTACGATGATGACCTGTGTAGCAGTTGTGTAAGAATCGGAGAAGTCGATGTTCTTCAGTCTGTCCTCTGTAACTGTCATACCTGCAGCGCCAACGTCAGCCTTGCCGGAGTCAACCGCTGTGA
Source organism: uncultured Ruminococcus sp. (assembly GCA_964435155.1). Lineage (GTDB taxonomy): Bacteria > Bacillota > Clostridia > Oscillospirales > Ruminococcaceae > CAG-115. Next base: position 2,243 of record CAYSYF010000079.1, read on the forward strand.
TGATGGAGTCGAAGTCCATGTTCTCGATCTCCAGCTCATAGCCGAGCTTGTCGCATACAGCTCTCATCATGTCAACGTCAAAGCCTACTACCTCGCCGTCCTCTACCAGCTCATAGGGAGGGAACTGTGCGTTTGTAGCCATGACAAGCTTGCCGTTGGGATACTCGATGCCATCGGGAGAAACATAGGGAGAGTTGCCTGCCTCGTCACCGATCCAGTTAGCGGTAATAGCGTCCATAGTGCCGTCAGCCTTAAGCTCTGCGAGAGCGCCGTTGATAGCCTCTGTCAGCTCTGTGTTGCCCTTCTTGATAGCGATAGCGTACTCCTCAACCGCGAACTCCTCTTCGAGGATCTTGAGGTCGCTGTTCTTCTCAACGAATACCTTAGCAGGCTCGTTGTCAATGATAACAGCGTCTACCTTGCCCTGCTTGAGAGCCTGAACAGCATCTGCACCTGACTTGTAGCGCTCGATATTGGCGCCTGCGATATCGGAAGCGTAGATATCGCCTGTTGTGCCGAGCTGCACGCCGATGGTCTTGTTGTCAAGGTCTGCAACGGAGAATACCTCATTGGGCTTTACGCTGCCGCAGCCTGAAAGCATTGTTGCTGCCATAACAGCAGCCGCAAATAAAGAAATTGCCTTTTTCATATTTTTCACCTTTCGTAAATCATAATAATAGCTTAAACACTTTTATTATTATACACAATAATGCGATACAAGTCAACGATTTTTTCAACAAAATATGACCGTTTGCTGTGATTTTTTTGACATTTAACACAGCAAGACCGCCGACATTGCTGTCGGCGGCTGTATTATATGCTGCTTTTTATCATGCCATGATAGAGTTCTTTACTGCCTCTTCAACAACTGCGCCGTTCTCGTGTACGAGAATGTACATATAGCCGTTGTCGAGCGTACCCATTACAGCGCCCTCAGCGGAAGGCTCCTGATCGGGGTAGAATGCAGCGTCGTTCTTGATATACTCAAAATGAGCCTCAAGCTGAGCCTGCATATCAGCCTCGCTGCCTGCCATGGGCTTTACGATAATGATCTCGTTGAGCTGTGCGGAGATAAGCTGATTTGCAATATAGTAGTCCTCGCAGATAGTGGAGTCGATACCGAAAAAGCTCTGAATAAGCTCGGGATCGTCAACGGGCTGCATTGCGGGCCACTCAACAGCACCGTAAGCCGCATCGGACATTGTGAGAGAAAGTGGCATACCGCCTACATCAACGCCGAAACCATCATCAATACCCATGTCATCACCGGGCATTTCAGCGGGAGGGTTTGTCATCAGCGCGTCTGCTGCTGTCTGTGCATTCTCGTGAACGAGAATGTAGAGGTAGCCGCTGTCTGTCTTGCCCATTACAGCGCCCTCAGCGGAAGGCTCCTGATCGGGGTAGAATGCAGCGTCGTTCTTGATATACTCAAAATGAGCGTCAAGCTGAGCCTGGAGATCAGCCTCCTTGCCCTCTGTCGGCTTAACGATGATGACCTCGTTGAGCTGTGCGGAGATAAGCTGGTTGGAGATGTAATAGTCCTCGCAAAGGCTGGGATCAATGCCAAAGAAGCTGTTGATAAGCTCAGCGTCCTCAACCTGCATCATAGCGGGCCATTCGATAGCAGTCAGTGCATTTGCAGCCATCTGCGCCGCTGTAAGGGAAGCAGCCTCCTCATCGGAAGCACCCTCGCCGTCTGTTACCTCGGAGGTGGTGTTGCCGCCCGCCTCAACAGAGCCGCTTGCTGTGCTGTCGTTTACGGAAGAGCTGTCGTTGTTGCCTGCGCAGCCTGTAATTGTCATTGTGAGTGCAGCAAGGATAGCTGCAATTGTAATAAACTTTTTCATTTGTTGTTTCCTTTCATATTCATTGTTCTTTAGTGCTTGTTTTTGATCTCTTCCAGATTTTTCAGAAGAGCTGTCGGCAGACGATGTTTTTTCTCGTCATACCAAGGAAGATCTGTCAGTGTGACAACGCGCTCGTCGCTGAACAAGCGTATGAGAAATTCCTTGTCCATGTACTTCGGATTTGGTCGCGGAAAGCCGTCCTCGTCGATGATGGGTCTTCTGTCCTCGCCGTTCTCATGAACGAACTGACCCCACCACGGCAGCCACCACAGCCACATAGCGTTGTCGCGCTGCATCTCGTCGGGTTCGGGGATACAGCCGCACTCCGACAGGGTGATCATCTTACCGTGAGTATAGCTGCTCACCTCGCGGAACTTCTCAGCCTGCGAGTCATGACAGGGCGGATCGGTGTAGATATCTTCTCCCGCAAGGTCAAAGGTATTAGCGTTTACCGCCATTTCTCTGCTCTGTCCGTTCCATACCCAGATAAGATTTTTTAGCTTGTGGTAGTTCATCATACGGTCAAATATCATGTACCACAGCTTCTTGTAAGCCTCAACGCTTTCTGCTGTGCCGCGGTTGCCCCACCAGAACCAGCTACCGTTCGCTTCGTGAAGAGGACGCCATATAACAGGGATATCCTCTTTTTCAAAACGCTTTAGCTGCTGAGCCACCATGTCTATCTCCCTTACGACAAAATCGTACTCGGGAGTTCCCTCCTCAACAGCCTTTATCATGTCAAAGCCTGTCTTTCTGTCATAGTCGGTGGTCTTGTAATAGAACGCAGCAAGCTTCTTGATGTCGCTCATATCGTCGGGAGCATACCAATGCCAGCACATAGTGAGTATGCCGCCTGTGCTCCTTGCCCAGTCAAGAGCGCGTTCTATCTGGTCATAGCCTCCGCCAAGTCCGCTGATACCCATAAAATCATATCCCCTGATAGCGGGTATCTTGCCTGTGTACTTATAATACACGAGATCCTCCAGCTCATGCTCGAAAAGATACTGCTGACCGCTGATGTGCTTTTTTCCGTAGCAGCTTTTCAGAAAATCAAACAGCCTTTGAGTGTTTGGCGTGGGGTCGTCCGTGACGAGCCTATCGGGGTCGATAGCCTTTGCTTCAAGCCCTTTAAGCAGCGCGTCGAAATTCGTCTTATAGCTCATCTTGTCACCTCGGTAAGCATATTTGCATACGGTGCAATGCGTCTGCGTTTTTTGCTCACCGCAGATAACACATCGCACAGGTCGGAAAGGTTGCAAAAATTTTTTGGAATTTTTTGTTTTTTTAAACATTATTCAGCCCGCCGCAATTAACACGGCGGGACTGATAGTTTATGTCATTATTACAGCTTGCCGATGATAGGCGCAAATCTGATGCGGATATCAGGCAGCTTGTTGATGGTGGTGTAGTAGTTTGTCTGCCAGTCGTCGCCCTGAGAGGGATCGTTCTCGCCGCTTGCGGGAGGCGCAAATATCTTGAGTGTAAGATCAGCCTCGCCGTCGAGGGGCTTCTCATAGAATGCAGACATAAGGTCGATGGTCTTAGCCTCGGGGGACTTGTAGAACCACTTGCCGTTAAGCTCCATCATGAGGTTCAGCGGCTCGTCAAATGTAACCTCGCAGAATGTGGGGTTCTTCTCAAAGTGCAGCGGAACAGCAAGACCTGTGCTGTCCTCAGCGCCGCCCCAGCGAAGCTTTGCAGGAAGCGCAAGCTCCTCGCCCTGCTTCATAGCGGGATAGAAATACTCGTCGTGAATGATCTCCTTATAGGTCTTTAAAGCAGGCTGCTCGATACCTACATCGGGATTGTTGGGATCCTCTATCTCAAGACCCAGTCTGCCGCGGTCACGGAACTGATAGAATGTAAAGCCGTTGAACCAGCCTTGATCGGCGTCGTTCTTGAGCATATCGCAGAACTCCTTGATCATATCAGCCTGCTCATAGGGACCTGTAACATCGCCGTCAGCGTTGAATTCAGACATTACCATAGGCTTCTTAACGCCGCCGCAAAGCTCTCTGTAGCGCTTCTCGGACAGCTTTGTGAGGTTATAAGTATCAGACACCTTGCTTCTGCCGAACGAAGTGCCGCCTACCTCTGCAACGTCATAGGGCCAGCCCCAGTGCAGAGCCATGTACTTGTCAACAGACCAGATATCGGTTGCACGAACTGCCTCGGCAAATTCCTTCTCCATCTCGATCTCGCCGCCCTTTTCGGGGTGCTCAACACCGCCGATGCAAAGGATAGTCTTTACATTGGGAGCTTCCTTTGCAATGATATCGTGGAAGCGCACATAGAAATCTGCAACCTCCTGATAGGAAGCGCGCTTGTTGAAGCTGAACCAGTTTCCTGTAGCCTCATGGTTGATACGAAGCTGCATTCTGCCGTAGGTGCGAAGCTCCTGTGCGATCTTTATAAGGTAGTCATCGGTAAGATTGGGGTCAACAGTAAGTGTAAGGATAACGTCCTGACCATGACGGCGCACGTCCTTCATGCAGGTGAAGGGCTCGCCCTCTGTTGTGCCGCCGATACCGCCCTTGTAGGTGAAGTAATCATCATAGGGATAGTCCCACTGGAAGGATACCTCCTGATCTGCGAAAGCGTCACGCGCTCTTACAGGCCATGTCTTGTCAAGAGGATAGTAGCAGTACATAAGGCTGATACCGCGGTGGGGTCTGCCCATCTTATGCAGGATATAATCCTGATTTACGTACTCGCCGCGCTCGCTTCCGTCGCCGAGGTCTACCGCGCACTTTGCGGGACCCATTTCAAGTGAATAGATCTTGTGTTCCATCTGAAATTCCCTTTCTGAAATCGAATTTTTTAGGTTACAGCACCGCAAAGCACTCGGCGATGCCTTATTGATACTAATATAGCATATTTTGAAAACGTTTTCAAGGGGTTATCCTCAAAAAAATTAAACAAATTTGCGTTTTTTGTGTAAACGTTTTTGGCAAAGCTACCATATTCCCCGAAAGCCATTTATTCAGCGGTTTCAAGGAGCATTTCATGAAGCTCATTATCGATCATCTTGCAGGTGCTTCTGTTATAGAAATGATCGGTGACGCTCCAAAGCACAGGACACATATCGCGCTCAACGGCATACTCGCATACCGAGGACACGAAAAGCCTTACGCTGTCCATATCTTTATTTTTTGTAGGACAGCCATATTCGCCGATGATAACGGGAATGCCATTGTCCACAAAGGTCTCCTTCATCATATCCATATATTTTTCAAGCTCCGCAAAGTCTGCCGAAGTTCCCCATGTGGAGCGGTTCTTCGCCCAGCTTGCGTCCTCTTCGAGTATCGCAAAGTCCGCCGGAGTATAATAATGTACCGATACCGCACAGCGCTTTGCCGGATCACTCGGCATCTTGAACAGCGGATCGCAGGTCTTTGTTATATCGGTGTTGTAGCCCGATATCAGCAGATGACGCTCTGCATTGTTTCCGCCCGAAGCGCGCACGATATCAACAAATTTCTGATTGATCTCATTCACCAGCGCATAGCTTTCAGCCTTACCGCTTGTGCCGCCCCATTCATTCCATACACTGCTCCAGCCAAGCTCCTCGTTCTGCGACTCAAAGATAAGATGATCGCCATAGTCCTTGAACGCCTCGCTCACCTGCTCCCAGATACGGGTGTATTTCTTCATACACTGCGATTTATTTGTGGGGAACTGTTCCAGCCAGCCGTTATCGTAATGCAGGTTGATTATAACGTACAGATCACATTCCAGCGCCCAGTCAACTGCCTCTCTGACAGCCTCGATATATTCCTCGCTGATGGTGTAGTTATCCTCCATCAGATTAGACCATGCAACAGGTATTCTCAGCGAGTCAAAGCCCGCTGTCTTGTAGCCCTTTATCATTGCCTTTGTGATAACAGGGCTTCCCCATGCTGTTTCATAGCTTTCGGGAGTGCCGTCGCCCCACTGCGCTATCCAGTCACCGCAGGACTCGTATGTATTGCCGAGGTTTATGCCGATACCCATTTCCTGCACTATCTCCATAGTGGTGATGTTCCTCATGCCGTCGGCAGGAACCTCCACAGGCTCGTCCGCAGTTGTGGCAGCAGTGGTTGTTGCTGCTGTCACGGTAGTTGCAGCGGTGGTTACCTCAGGCTGCGTTGTGGTCGCCGCAGTTGTCATAGCCGCAGCGGTGGTTACCTCAGGCTGCGTTGTGGTCGCCGCAGTTGTTACGGCAGTGGTTTCCTCGGGCTGCGTTGTGGTTGCCGCAATTGCCGCAGCGGTGGTTTCTTCGGGCTGCGTCGTTGTTGCCGCAGTTGCAGCAGCGGTGGTTTCCTCGGGCTGCGTCGTTGTTGCCGCAGCGGTGGTTTCCTCGGGCTGCGTTGTAGTCACGACCGTTGACGCTGTGGAAACAGACGGTTCTGCCGATGCTTCGTGATCAGGTTCTAATGCAGGCGCTCTGCCGCAGCCCGTCAGCAGCATACAGGCGATGGCAATAAACGCTATACTTTTCTTAAACATAAATTCCTCCGAAAAAAGTTTGTAGATTAGTATACTATGAAAGCAAACGCGCCAGCGTTTGCGAACGGCGACAGCCGTTGTCTGCGTAAGCAGACCTTTCAGCCGTTCAATAAATTCGGCGCAAAAGCCGATAGGCTTTTGGTATAAGCCGAATTTAATATACCATGAAAGCAAACGCGAAGCGTTTGAGTGCCGTCAGGCACAGACGGCGAC
>CAYSYF010000080.1:0-8420 GCA_964435155.1 uncultured Ruminococcus sp.
CGCAAAACCACTATGCACGTCGCGGTGAGCTTCACCGATTTTGCTTCGCAAAAACACTATGCACGTCGCGGTGAGCTTCACCGATTTTGCTTCGCAAAACCACTATGCACGTCGCGGTGAGCTTCACCGATTTTGCTTCGCAAAAACACTATGCACGTCGCGGTGAGCTTCACCGATTTTGCTTCGCAAAACCACTATGCACGTCGCGTTGAGCTTCACCGATTTTGCTTCGCAAAAACACTATGCACATCGCGGTGAGCTTCACTGATTTTGCTTTGCAAAACCGCTATGCACGTCATTGCTATACAAAACATAAAATCCCTGCAAGAATACCATGCAGGAATTTTCATTTTATATCAGGGATATGCGCTCCGAAGCCTCATCAGCGTGCTTTTCAAACCAGCGCATAAGCCTTGTCGAAAGCACTGCCTGCCGCAGAAAAAGCTCCCTGTTAGCGGCGTGCGAGCCGTAGTATTGACCGTAGTAGTCGCACACTGCGATCTGATAATAAAACAGCGGCACAGCCATCTTTAAATCGTATTCGGAGAGCGGCGAATATTCGCAGTAATCCCTGAAATACCGCACCAGCCTGTCGATGTCTGCCACACCGTTCTTGCACTCAGGCGCGGCATAAGCATACGAGCGCATTATCTCCCACACCGCGGGGTGAACACAGGCGGTCGTCCAGTCGATGACGGCGTTTATTCTGCTGTCACCGCAGATGAGCTGACTTATAAAATAATCTCCGTGAGTAGGCGTGCGGGTGAGCCTTGTAAGGTCGAACTCAAAGCTTGGAAACCGCTTCATAAGCCCTATCCTGTAACGCAGGTCTGCCGCTATTTCACAGTCGCCGTTCTTCTCTGCTGTAAGCAGAGAATTTTCGTAAGAACACAGAGCATTTTCGGGCGTCATATATCGGAAAAAGTCCTCGCCTATGCCCACAGGAAGTCCCTCGTATCCATTAAGAGCGGAATGTATCCTGCCAAGTGTTTTTGCGCTGTCGGTAAGCAGCCATTCGGGAGCGGTGTTCCAATCGTACACCTTGCCGTCTATAAGCTCCTGCACCGTAAACAGCCGTCCGCTATCATCATGCGAAATATAGCTGCCGCGCTGATTTTTTATAAATCGGCACGCGCTTACACCACTGTTCAGCAGAAACTCACACAGCCGCGGCTCGGCTTCGGGGGAATTTATCTCGCATTCAAACGGAAATTTCACCACAAAGCTGCCTTGCTCACAGTGTACGAAATATGTGTCTGAGCCTGCGCCATCGCCTGCTCTTTTTTCGGATAGAACGCTTAAGCCGTAATGTATCTTCAACAATTCTTCCATCATATCACCCCTTATTTTCTTGCTATAAGTGTATCACATTTTTACTGCAAAGTCAACGCAAAACAGCGGAGCCGCAAAGCTCCGCTGTTTCTGTTATGATCGCTCTGCCCTGCTGACGGCTGTTCATCTCGGTAAGCCCGCCGCTTTCCGCCGCAGTGCATTCGATTTTATGTCACCCCTCCGCCCACCCATGGCTCATCTCTTCGCGAAAATGCTCCTTATTGCGGAAAATCCGTCACCGCTGCCGCTCGTTGCCGCGGAGAAGGTCGGCACCTCGCGGTCAGTAAGCTTCAGATGAGGGTACTCCTGAAGCACCGCCTGTGCAGCCTCCTCGGGAGCAGCGCCCGACTCCACCAGCAGCAGCGCTATCTTAGCGCTCTCCGAAAGCTTTGTCCTTGCCGCTCCGTTTAACAGCAGCGCAAGCTTCGTCTTAGCCTCATTCAGCGCCGCATGAAGCTCCTGAAGCTCGTTTTCCTCGGCAGCACATTCCTGCGTTTCAGTAATTACAGGCACTTCCTCAACGGGCAGCTCTGCTTCGATAATGTTATTCTCCATCATGATCCTTCCTTTCGATCTTTTCAGCTTCCTCAAGGGAAATGCCGTATATCTGCGATATCGCTCTTGTTCTTGAAATTACTCCAGCCGTATACAGCTTCACTGCACGGTCGATACGTGTTGCATCGTCCTCGGCAGCGCCGTCTGCGAACATGAGCGAAGCCTTTTCCGATGCCTCGTCAGCGAGCGCTCCGCCCATCTTGCCGAGAATACAGATATTCTCCATCACCTGCGCAAGTCCCTCGGCAATGATACCGCGGAAAAACGCCTGCGTGCGATAGGTGCGGCTGTTGCGGCTTACTACCTCGGTAGCAGTCTTTACAGTGCCGCCCTTGTAGGACAGCGCGCCCTCGGAAAGCCCCACCTGCATACACAGCAGATCAAGCAGCGCCGAAATAGCCTCGGTATGCTCCTCTACACGCAGCTCAGCAGTGTTGTCGGTGATCTTCAGATCCTCGGTATCCGATACCGACATAGCCTGAAACACCTCGTCGTTCACATCAAAATATCTTCTGATGTCGCCGTTCTCATCGTACTCGCCCCTGACAGCGTAATAAGGAACGATTATCCTTTTCTTGCCGAGAATAAACTCCCTTGTAAGGCTGTCGAATACGATGTCAAGGCTCTTAAGCGTGTCCTCAGTTCCCTTCAGCACCGAGCTTCCCAGCAGCCTGCACCCCTTTGCTCCCGAAAGCCCTGTACCTATGTACACGAACAGCGGCTTTGAAAGCCCGTTGATAACGCTTTTTTCGGAAAGCGCGGGAAGCACCTCGGAAAGCTGTGCCTTCGCTCCCGTGTCGGTGTACAGGCGGTTTTCGATGGAAAGCTCACCTGCGTTAAGCTCCTGTGTTTCGGTAAGCCAATAATGCTTATCGCCCTCGGTGATCTCCGACGCAAACGCCGCTCCTGTGATGCTTCTGCCGTCCCATTTCGTAGGCACGAAGCAGTCAGCCTCAACAAAGTCAAGCTTCACGCCGTTGTCCCAGTATACCTTCACAGCACCGCCGCCGAGTGCAAACACCTTTTCAAGAAACGCGGGAAAGCGCTCGTAGAAGTGATTTTCCTTAAGCACCTCCTGCAAAAATCTCTCCGTGTCCGAGTCGGCGCTTGTTACTGCCGTACCCTCCGTAAAGCACAGCCTTGAAAGCTCGGCACAGACCGCCCTTGCCGCCCCGAGTGAAGCAAGCTTCCTTGTACCGCCGTTAAGTCCGCCCTTTCGGGTGTAGCGCCAGTCGCCGCCGCCCGCAACTATGTCGGAAAAGCGCTCCGCCTCGGCATAATACTCGGCAAGAAACGCAAGCGAGCTTTTCGCGCGCCTGCCGACAAGCCAGTTTTTAAAGCCCAAACCCATACCTCCTTTATGGTTGATCTTATTGTTCGGGAAAAGCATCTAAGCTCCTCCGCTGAGTGTATGATAAACCATCTTTGTCTGCAATTTACTGCAATGTGAAAAACACATGATATACAGCAAAAAAATATTGTGATTTTCTTGACATATCGCGCGTGATATAGTATAATAAATATGTATTGTTTTACATTTTACAAAACCAAAAAGGAGCACAAACAAATGGGACTTACATTAACAGAAAAGATCATCAAAGCGCACATCGTTGACGGCGAGATGGTAAAGGGTCAGGAGATCGGACTTAAGATCGACCAGACTCTTACTCAGGACGCTACAGGTACAATGGCATACCTCCAGTTTGAGGCTATGGGTGTTGACCGCGTAAAGACAGAGCGCTCTGTTGCTTACATCGACCACAACACACTGCAGAGCGGCTTCGAGAACGCTGACGACCACCGCTTCATCGGCTCTATTGCAAAGAAGCACGGCATCTGGTTCTCCAGACCCGGTAACGGTATCTGCCATCAGGTACATCTCGAGCGCTTCGGAAAGCCCGGCAAGACCCTCATCGGCTCTGACAGCCATACTCCCACAGGCGGCGGTATCGGTATGCTGGCTATGGGTGCAGGCGGTCTTGACGTTGCAGTTGCAATGGGCGGCGGCGCTTACTACATAACAATGCCCAAGGTCGTTAAGATAAACCTCACAGGCAAGCTGAACGACTGGGTTTCCGCAAAGGACGTTATCCTTGAAGTTCTGCGTATCCTCTCCGTTAAGGGCGGCGTTGGCAAGGTCATGGAGTACTGCGGCGACGGCGTTAAGAGCCTGTCCGTTCCCGAGCGCGCAACCATCACAAACATGGGTGCTGAGCTTGGCGCTACAACATCTATCTTCCCCTCCGACGAAACAACACTGCGCTTCTTAAAGGCTCAGGGCAGAGAAGAGGACTATGTAGAGCTTTGCGCTGACCCCGACGCAGTTTACGACGAGGAAGTAAATATAGACCTCAGCAAGCTCGTTCCCCTCGCAGCCTGCCCCCACTCCCCCGATAATATCAAGACTATCGAGGAGATCGGCGCTGTAAAGGTAGACCAGGTTTGTATCGGTTCCTGCACAAACTCCTCTTTGCAGGATCTCTTAAAGGTTGCTCATATCCTCAAGGGCAAGACAGTTCACCCCGATGTGAGCCTTGCGATCGCACCCGGCTCTAAGCAGGTGTTTAATATGATGGCTGACTGCGGTGCTCTGTCCGACCTCATTGACGCAGGCGCGCGTATTCTTGAAAGTGCTTGCGGGCCCTGCATCGGTATGGGTCAGTCCCCCAACAGTAAGGGTATCTCCCTCAGAACCTTCAACCGCAACTTCGAGGGCAGAAGCGGCACTAAGGACGGTCAGATCTACCTTGTATCCCCCGAAACAGCTGCTATCTCCGCTATAACAGGTGTGTTCACCGATCCCAGAACTATCGGTGCAATGCCTCCCTACATCATGCCCGAGAAGTTCCTCATAAACGACAACATGGTTGCCGCTCCCGCCGGTGTAGAGGACGCTCCCGATGTTGAGATCCTCCGCGGTCCCAACATCAAGCCCTTCCCCGTAAACCAGCCCCTCGCTGAGTCTATCGAGTGCGGCGTTACACTTAAGGTAGGCGACAACATCACAACAGACCACATCATGCCTGCAGGCGCTAAGATCCTTCCCCTTCGCTCCAATATCCCCGCTATCTCCGAGTACTGCTTCACAGTATGCGACGAAACATTCCCGAAGAGAGCAAAGGAAGCAGGCAAGTCCATCATCGTTGGCGGCGTGAACTACGGTCAGGGCTCGTCCAGAGAGCACGCAGCGCTTGCTCCCCTCTACCTCGGCGTAAAGGCTATCATCTGCAAGAGCTTCGCTCGTATCCACAGACAGAACCTCATCAACAACGGTATCCTGCCTCTGGAGTTCGTGAACGAGGCTGACTATGAAAAGATCGCTCAGGGCGATACGCTCCTTATCGCTGATATCCGCAGCATCATTGAGAGCGACGGCAAGATCGTTGTTGAGAACAAGACCAAGGGCGAGAAGTACGAAGTTAAGTGCGAGCTGTCCGAGCGCGGCAAGGGTATGATACTTGCTGGCGGTCTGCTCAATATGACAAAAGAGCAGAAATAAGCACAGAAACAACAAAATTTCCCGTAGGGACACGGCAAGCCGTGTCCGTCTAGGGCTGCAATTGATCACCGGGCGCGGCAAGCCGTGCCCCTACTGAAAGCCCCGACCCCACCGAAGAAAGGTGTAAAATGAAAAAATTCAAAGAAACTTTTAAACTCCGTAATTTTATAATGCTCACAGTAGCAGGTATCATCAATGCATTCGGTATCACCTGCTTCCTTAATCCGGTAAACCTCTATGACAGCGGCATATCAGGAACATCTATGCTGCTTGCTCAGGTAACCCCCATAAGCCTGTCGATATTCCTGATTATCCTTAACGTTCCGCTGTTCCTCTATGGACTGAAAAAGCAGGGCGTCACATTCACGATATCCGCGATATACACCGTTGTGATCTACTCTCTGTCGGCGTGGGTGATAACAGATCTGCTTCCGATAGATGTGAGCATAGCCTCTCCGCTTGCTGAGCAGGATCTGCTGCTGTGCGCGCTGTTCGGCGGTATAATCTCGGGTATCGGAAGCGGTACTGCGATACGCTTCGGCGGCGCGATGGACGGCATCGAGGTAATGGCTGTTGTATTCTCAAAGAAGCTCGGCATTACCGTTGGTACATTCGTGATGATCTACAATATCGTGCTGTACATAATCGCAGGCGTTCTGATAAATAGCTGGATACTCCCGCTGTACTCTATCATCACCTACGCTGCGGGACTTAAGGCAGTTGACTTTATCGTAGACGGTCTTGACAAAGCAAAGTGCGCTATGATAGTTACCGTACACCCTGACGAAATATGCAAGGTGCTGTCCGATACATTCGAGTGCGGCGCTACCCGTGTAGAGTGCAAAGGCGGTTACTCGGGCGCTGATAAGACCATCGTTTACTTCGTAGTAAACCGTTTCCAGGTAACACGCATGAGAAATGTAGTGCATGAGGCTGACCCCACCGCATTTATAACAATCCACGAAGTCGCCGACGTATTCAAGGCGAACAACTAAACCGAAAGGAATATAGAACAATGGCAGAAAAAATTCAGATGACAACTCCCCTCGTCGAGATGGACGGCGACGAAATGACCAGAATTATCTGGAAGATGATCAAGGATATCCTTATCGAACCCTATGTAGACCTCAAGACAGAGTACTACGACCTCGGTCTTGTTCACAGAAACGAAACAGACGATCAGGTTACTATCGACTCCGCAAACGCTACAAAGAAGTACGGCGTTGCAGTTAAGTGCGCTACCATCACTCCCAACGCACAGCGCATGACAGAGTACGATCTTAAGGAGATGTGGAAGTCCCCCAACGGCACTATCCGTGCTATCCTTGACGGTACGGTATTCCGCGCTCCCATCATCTGCAAGGGCATAAACTCCCTTATCCCCACATGGACAAAGCCCATCACTATCGCGCGTCATGCTTACGGCGATGTTTACAAGAACAGCGAGATGAAGGTCGCTGACGGCTCCAAGTGCGAGCTTATCGTAACAGATAAGGACGGTAACGAAACACGCCAGCTTATCCACACCTTCAACGGCTCTGACGGTATCATTCAGGGTCTGCACAACATCAACGGCTCTATCGCTTCCTTTGCAAGAGCTTGCTTCAACTTCGCTCTCGATACAAAGCAGGACCTCTGGTTTGCTACAAAGGACACTATTTCCAAGCAGTATGATCACACCTTCAAGGATATCTTCGCTGATATCTACGAGGCTGAATACAAGGCTAAGTTCGAGGCAGCAGGTATCGAGTACTTCTATACACTTATCGACGACGCTGTTGCAAGAGTAGTGCGCTCCGAGGGCGGCTACATCTGGGCTTGCAAGAACTACGACGGCGACGTTATGTCCGACATGGTAGCTACTGCATTCGGAAGCCTCGGCATGATGACATCTGTACTCGTTTCCCCTGACGGCGTTTACGAGTATGAGGCTGCTCACGGCACAGTTACACGTCACTACTACAAGCACTTAAAGGGCGAGGAGACCTCCACAAACTCCGTTGCAACTATCTTCGCATGGACAGGCGCGCTCAAGAAGAGAGGCGAGCTTGACAATATCCCCGCTCTCACCGAGTACGCAGAAAAGCTTGAGAAGGCTACTGTACAGACAATCGAAGAGGGCGTTATGACAGGCGACCTGTATGTTCTCTCCACACTCGAAAACAAGCGCAAGGTAAACACAGAGGACTTCCTTGTTGAGATCAACAAGCGCCTCGCAGCTATGATGTAAAAAGACGAACGATACTCGGTCGTCTTTATAAGGACGGTGCATTTACTATGCAAAAGAACAACAACATTTCAAATTCCGTTATTCGCAGACTGCCCCGATATTATCGTTTTCTGGGTCAGCTTTTAAAGCAGGATATCACCAAGATATCCTCGCGCGAGCTTTCCGAGATGATGCGCCTGACAGCCTCGCAGATAAGACAGGACTTAAACTGCTTCGGCGGCTTTGGTCAGCAGGGCTACGGCTACAACGTCGCTGAGCTGCGCGAGGAGATCGCAAAGATACTCGGTCTTGATATTCCCGAAAAGATGATACTTATCGGCGCAGGCAACCTCGGACGTGCGCTCGTTATCCATACCGATTTCCAGCGCTACGGCTATGAGCTTGCAGGTATCTTTGATACCAACACCGAGCTTCAGGGTACTGAGATCAGCGGCATAAGCGTTCAGGACGCAACTGAGATCGAGGAGTTCTGCAAAAAGAACAAGCCAACCATGGCTATCCTGTGTATCCCACGCACCGCAGCAAAGGATACAGTTGAAAAACTGATAGGACTCGGAGTAAACGCATTCTGGAACTTCACACACTACGATATCCTTTTTGACCACCCCGATGCCAGCGTTGAGAATGTTCACCTTGCAGACAGCCTGATGACGCTGTCCTATTCCGCAAAAAAGCGCAAATAAACATCTTGCCCCCGAAATATAACTTCGGGGGCATTTCGTTTTCATTTTTTCTATTTCACTTTCTTCGCTGCATACTTTTCCCAGCGGATTTGCTTCGCAAATCCACAAGCGAGTGCTCCGT
>CAYSYF010000081.1:0-8365 GCA_964435155.1 uncultured Ruminococcus sp.
TCGATGGTATCGATACGGTCGAACTCATGCTTCAGCGCATAAGCGCAGTAAGCCTGTGTTACACCCGGGTCGAAGCCGCTGCCGAGCAGTGCTGTAAGACCTGCGTCCTCAAACTTCTTTTTATAAGCCCACTGCCATGTGTAATCAAAGTACGCAGAGAAGCCCTCCTCCTTGCAGCGCTTGTCATAAACGGCGCGCCACTCGGGATCGTCGATGTTCTCAGGCTCGTAGTTTGCGGTGTCCATGTAGTTCACACCGCACGCTAAGCACGCGTCCATGATAGTTAAGTCCTGATAGGGGAGCGCGATGTTCATTACAAGCTCAGGCTTATAGCTGTTGATAAGCGCGATAAGCTCGTCAACGTTGTCAGCGTCCACCTGCGCTGTGGTGATCACGGTGGAAGTTGTGGGGCGCAGCTTTTCCGCAAGCGCCTCGCACTTAGATACAGTGCGGCTTGCAATACATATCTCGGTGAACACCTCGCTCACCTGACAGCACTTTCTGATCGCAACATTGGCTACGCCGCCGCAGCCTATAATCAATACTCTTGACATAATCGTTCTCCTTTTGTTTATCATGATTGGGAATGTAGGGCGGTGTGCCTTCACGCCGCCGCTGGCATTGCGCTAAAACATACGGCGGGCTGAGGGCAGCCCGCCCTACAAGTCTATTTTTTCTTCTTCGGTTTAGGTGCGGGAAGCTCGTCATAAATGCTCTGGAGCAGCGTTTTCAGAAGCTCCCTGTTGTCGGTGTCCTCAACCAGTATCATCGGCTTTGCACCGTCGTAGGGCGGCTCCTGCGGAGCGTCGGGAAGCAGCGCCAGCGCGGACTTCACAGGCTTTACGAGAAATCTGTTGTCGCACAGATAAACAGCAAGCTTGTCGCGGTAGTATATCATATACTCGCCCATCATCTGACGATGCGAAATGCCATCTACCTCCGAAAGCTGGTCGAGAATGTATTCGAGATAATCCTTTGATGTAGACATAACGCCTCCGTTTTTGTAGGGACACGGCTTGCCGTGTCCCAATAAAATGCAACGTTCCAAACGGGCAAGGCAAGCCGTGCCCCTACGGTCATTCTTTCGATATCGCCAGCAGCAGCTCTCTGAGCGTTTTGCAAGCAAGCGCCGTGCTTCGTCCGCTTGTATCAAGCATTGGCGAAAGCTCGTTCATGTCCGCCGCGACTACATTTCCCTTGCAGACAGTGAGGATAGCCGAAAGCAGCTCCTTAAAGCTTACTCCGCCTGCCTCCTGCGTGCCTGTGCCGCAAAATTCCGACGGGTCAAGGCAGTCGAGGTCGATAGTTAAATATATCGGCGTATCACCGAGGGCGGCTATCGTTTCAGAAAGCCCCTCAAAGCTGAATTTGTGCATATCGGTATGCTCTGCGGCAAAGCGGAACTCCGCACGTTCGCCGCTTCTGATACAGAACTGGTGTATCCTGCCGTCACCGATAAGGTCATGACAGCGGCGGATAACGCACGCGTGCGAAAGCTTTGCGCCGAGGTAATCATCGCGCAGATCGGCGTGCGCGTCAAAATGGATAATGTGGATATCGGGGTATTTCTTCACCGCCGCGCGGAACGCGCCGAGCGTCACTAAATGCTCGCCGCCGAGAAGCAGCGGTGTCTTTCCGTCTGCAAGAATTTCAGCAGCTCTGTCCTCGATGTCTTTGAGCGCGCTCTCAGCCGAGCCGAAGCAAAGCTCAAGATCACCGCTGTCCATTATGTCGTAGTCCGAAATATCCTCGTCCTGATAGGGGGAATATGTTTCTATGCCGAAGCTCTCATGCCTCATCGCGGCAGGTCCGAACCTCGCCCCGGGGCGAAAGCTCGTGGTTGAATCAAACGGTGCGCCGAAAAGCACTATTTCTGCACTTTCATAGTCCGCGTCACAACCGATAAAGCAGTCCTTCTGAAACTCCATCATTCCACCTCCTGAAGCATTTCCTCAAGGAACGCAGGGAGATAGAACGCGCCCTTGTGAAGCCTTGTGGTGTAATATTTCGTGCGAAGATGAAGCCTGTTCCACGCGTCCGCGTCAAGGTCGTCTACGGGGTGGTACTTCTTGCTTGCAAAGCCGAACAGCCAGTAGCCCGCCGCATACGTCGGGATATGCGCCTGATAAACTCGGCTTATGGGGAAGGTGTTGGCAATGCGCTTGTGCGAGCGCTGCATAGCCTCCGCGTCCTGCGCGTAGAACGGACTTCCCTGCTGGTTCACCATGATACCGTCCTCTTTCAGCGCCTTGCAGACGTTGCCGTAGAACTCCTTTGTAAACAAGCCCTCGGACGGACCGTAGGGGTCGTTGCTGTCAACGATGATGAGGTCGTACTCCTCCTCGCAGTAGCGGATATATTTCAGCGCGTTCTCATAGTGGATATGCACGCGCTCGTCATCGAGCCTGCACGCATTCGCGGGAATGTACTGTCTGCACGCCTCCACCACCATCTCGTCCATCTCGACAAGGTCTATGTGAGTTATGCGGTCGTAGCGCGTCAGCTCCTTTACAACTCCGCCGTCGCCTGCGCCGATAACAAGCACCTTTTTTATGCCCTTATGTACCGCCATAGGAACGTGGACTATCATCTCGTTGTAGATGAACTCATCGCGCTCCGTAAGCATTATATTGCCGTCAAGCGACAGCACCCTGCCGAACTCGCGGCTCTCAAACACGTCGATGCGCTGATAGTCGCTCTGCTTTGAAAAAAGCTGCTTTTCGATGCGTATACTCAGCTTAACATCGGGAGTGTGCTTTTCACTGAACCAAAGATCCATTCTGTTCTCCTTTATTTCAACACGTTAAGATACTCTATCTCCGCGTCCTCGGGGCCTGTCATGCTGCAGCCCTTTTCTTTCGCGTACCTGATGTAGCGCAGGATATCCGCGGTTATACGCTCGCCGGGAGCAAGTATCGGTATTCCGGGAGGATAGCACATTACAAATTCGCTGCACACCCTGCCCTCTGTTTCCATTATAGGCAGGCTCTCCTTGTCGGCGTAGAAGCTCTCCTGCGGGCTTGCGACTACCTGCGGCGGTATGTACTCCTGACTTAGCATACCCGTCTTGTCGCGCTTGCAGCAGCGGCGGATATCAGCAAGTGCGCTTACAAGGCGCTCCACCTCCTGCATTCTGTCACCGATGGACAGGTACGCGAGGATATTTCCGATATCACCGAACTCTATCTGTATGTCATAATCGTCGCGCAGCATATCGTACACCTCGATACCTGCAAGTCCGATGTCAAGCGTGTGAACGCTCAGCTTTATCGGGTCAAAATCGTACACCGAGTCGCCGTTTATCATCTCCCTGCCGAAAGCGTAGTAGCCCTCGATGGAGTTTATCTCTGCCCTTGCGTACTCTGCTATCTCGCGCACCTTTGCGAATATCTCCTTGCCGCGAAGCGCTAAGTTTCTGCGCGAGATATCAAGGCTTGACATCAGCAGATAGCTTGCAGAGGTGGTCTGCGTGAGGTTTATTATCTGTCTTACATAGCCTGCGTTGACATTCGGACCTGCAAGAAGGAAGCTTGACTGAGTGAGGCTGCCGCCGCTCTTATGCATGGATACGCTCGCCATGTCCGCACCTGCCGCCATAGCTGATACAGGCAGATCGTCACCGAAATAAAAATGTGTTCCGTGAGCCTCGTCCGCAAGGCACAGCATATTATGCTCATGCGCCAGCTTCACGATAGCGCGGAGATCAGAGCATATTCCGTAGTACGTCGGGTTGTTCACCAGCACCGCAACGGCATTGGGGTGCTCCTTTATCGCCTGCTCGACCTGCTCGCGCTTCATGCCGAGCGATATACCCAGCCTGTGGTCGACCTCGGGGTTTACATATACAGGCACAGCGCCGCACAGGATAAGCGCGTTGATAACGCTCCTATGCACGTTTCTCGGGAGTATTATCTCGTCGCCGCGCTTGCAGGCGGTAAGCACCATGCTCTGCACCGAGCTTGTCGTGCCGCCAACCATGAGAAAAGCCTCAGCCGCACCGAAAGCCTCCGCAGCAAGCTGCTCCGCCTCACGTATTACGGATACGGGGTGGCAGAGGTTATCCAGCGGCTTCATGCTGTTTACGTCCACCGATACGCACTGCTGACCGAGGAAGTCGGTAAGCTCCCGATTGCCCCTGCCGCGCTTATGTCCGGGCACGTCAAAAGGCACCACGCGCATCTGACGGAATTGCTGCAGCGCCTCATAGATAGGCGCTTTTGTTTGATCCAAACGCTCCATAAAAAATCTCCACAAATTAACAGATTAGAAAAAAGATTTGTTTTCGCCCGCAAAGCGGGCATTTTAATAACTTTTTTGACCGAATTCACTTCGGTCAAAAAACACCTCTATCCGCACAAGTGTGCAAGTTGAATGCAAAGCATTCAACGCAGTGCGCGCAGGGCGGATGTTTCGGCGGAAAGTCCCAACGGGACTTTTCGACGGGTAAAAAAAACAAGCTGTGCGCAAAACACAGCTTGTTACACTTATCCATATAAATGCAGAATACCGCCAAAAACACAGTATACCGCGTTAAAGGGTAAGATTCGGGTTTATCAGAGTCTATATAGCAATTCACTAAGTAATTAAACTTTTACTACTCTCTTATTGACCGTTTCACAAGTCTGCGCCGAAAGCGCAATTGCGGTTATGAAGTAACCAACTTATAAAATCTGAGCTTTTAACTCAATCAATAATGCAGCCTTACGCTGCGTGATAATTGCTGGGAAAGACTCTGCAAAAACTCATCTTCTCCCAAAGGGTAGCCCTTACAAAAAAGCCCCCGTTTTCATCGTATCACCGCAAAAACACTTTAAAACATCGCAGTGGTAGCCTGATAGATGATATTATATCCTATATTTACCTTATTGTCAAGTAGTTTTTTGAAATTTTTGCCGCTCTCACATTCCGCATATCGCCGCCATAGCCGCCGCATAGCCCGTGGAAAACGCTATCTGCAAATTAAATCCGCCTGTGTAGCCGTCGCAGTCTATTATCTCGCCCGCGAAATAAAGACCGCTGCACAGCTTTGAGCCCATCGTTTTCGGGCTTATCTCCTTTACGGAAACGCCGCCGCGCGTGATTATCGCCTCGTCAATGGGACGGAACTCAGTTACAGAAAAGCGCAGCTCCTTAAGCGCCTTTAAAAGCTGTGCGCGCTCGGCTTTGGATATCTCGTCCACCTTTTTGTCGGGGTCGATACCGCTGTTTCTGACTATCATCGGCACAAGCTGTGCAGGGAGCAGCCCTCTCAGGCTGTCCGCAAAGCGCTGTCCTCTGCGGTCATTAAAGTCGCGCAGTATGCGCGCGTCAAGCTGCTTTTCGGTCAGCGCAGGCTTTAAGTCTACCTTTACCGAATACCTGCCGCTCTCCATCTTCGGGATATGCGCCGAGGCGCTCAGAACCGTAGGCCCCGAAATGCCGTAATTCATGAAATAAAGCTCACCGAAGTCCTCATATATGCACTTTTCGCCGTCCAACAGCTTCATCGAGATATTGCGCAGGTTCAGTCCTGCGGCTTCAAGCGGCTTTTCCTTGGTTTCCATCGCGGACAGCGAGGGCTCGGGAGGAATTATCGTATGCCCTGCCTGCTGCGCGAGAGTATATCCGAAGCCGTCCGAGCCTGTCAGCGGATAGGACTTGCCGCCTGTCGCAAGCACTGTGGAAGCGGCTCTCACCTCGCGCTTTTTCGTCCTCGCGCCAAGACACGCGCCGTCCTCGATAATGAGCGCGGTGCATTGCTCGTAGATGACCTCGACTTTAAGCCGCGATATCTCCCTTTTCAATGCCTGCACGACATCATAAGCCTTGTCTGACTGCGGAAATACGCGGTTGCCGCGCTCTGTTTTCAGCGGCACGCCTAGGCTCTCGAAAAGCTCCATCACGTCCGCCGCCGAAAACTGCGAAAGCGCGCTGTACAAAAAGCGCGCATTGCGGGGTATGTTCTTCATTATGGTTTCGTTGTCGCTGTTGTTGCAGACATTGCAGCGACCCTTGCCTGTTATCGCAAGCTTTTTGCCAAGGCGGTCATTGCGCTCAAGTATCCCGACCTTCGCACCGTTTTTTGCGGCAGTAACGGCGCACAGCATTCCCGCCGCGCCGCCGCCTATTATCAGCACATCATACATCTTTCTTGTAGACCTCTCCGCGCTCCCACAGCTTTTCAAGCTTGTTGAAGCTCTTTTCAACGCTCTCGCGGTTGCGGTCGGACGCTCCCACGATAAGCGCGTTTATAAGGCTCATCGGAGCAACCAAGCTGTCAACGAACGACACCATGTCGGAATACGCATACAGCGGACAGTCCGCATACTGCACCAGCGGTGAGCTCTCGCTGTCGGTGATGGCGACGATATTTGCGCCGCTCTCCCTTGCAAATCTGCAAGCCTCGATAGTGCTCTTTGCGTAGCGCGGAAAGCTCATTGCGATAAGCACATCGCCCTCTCCGATATGCACCATCTGCTGATACAGCTCGTTAGTGCCGACAGCGCCGATATGGCTTACGTTATCAAAAATAAGACGCAGGTAGTAGTGCATGAAATTTGCAAGTATGCCGCTGCTCATAGCTCCCTGAATATAGATATTCTTTGCGGAGCAGATAGTATCCACAGCCTTTTCAAAGGCGTCGGGGCTTACAGCCTCGATAGTGCGGCGTATCTTGTCGATATCCTGACTAAGCACGCCCTCGACGGTGTTGAGATCGCCTATCCTGTTGCGCGTAACATCCATTCGCTGAAGCGAGGTAAGGCGGTTTTTGATATGGCTCTGCAAGGAACGCTGAAGCTGCGGATAGCCCTCAAAATCCAGCTTGTTCGCAAAGCGCACAACAGTAGACTCGCTGACATTAACGGTGTTGCCTAGCTTCAGCGCAGTCATGTACGCAGCCTTTTCATAATGCTCCAGTATATAATTTGCGATAAGCTTCTGACCCTTTGAAAACTCGGGCATCATCTCGGAAATGCGAAGCAGCAGATCGTCTTTCATAAATTACGTCCTCTTTCTTAACTTTGAATGATATACATATAATACACCTTTTGCAGGATTTTTGCAAGTAGTTTGTAAAAATCTTTCGTTATATGGCGAAAAATTTGCTGAAACCACTAAAAACAGCGCCCGAAAATGACAGCAAAGCCGCCGCTCCGTAACACAAAGCTGCATTTGCAAGTCGATATTGCAAAAAGCCGCCCTCCGAGCAAGGCTCAAAGGGCGGTAGAGGACTATATGTCAATCGGGAAGCTTTCGCAACCCGGGAGTGATTATCTGATGATCGGGGATAAGCGAGCGGTCATACATCACCTTAGAGTGATTATCAAGTATCAGCTCGCGGCGGACGATGCTCCGTGCCTTATCGAGGGTAAGGCGGTACACCCTGCTCACCCTGTAAAACTCGCCGTCCTCCTCTATGTAGCCGTAGTTCTCCTCCGTTATGCGATAGACATACGGGAACGGCGCGGCGGCGCGAAGCTCACCGAAAAGCTCGGTATCGGAAAGCCACAGCAAAAGCTGCACAGGGCGGTCGGTAGTGTTTTTGAAACGGTAATCCACATTCTTATAGAACACGCTGGTTCCCGTACCGAACGGTACGCGTCTGCCACTGTCGGGAAACAGCGCGTCCGAGTGGTGGTGAAGCTCCGTCACGGTGAGCGGACTGTTCAGCACCAGCCAGTGTATGAGATTTGCAAGCTGGCAAAGTCCCCCGCCGATACCGCGCGTAAGCTTACCTTTATCTATAACAAGACCCTCGGTGTAGCCGCGCTTTTCGGTCGGCTCACCGACGAGCCTCCAGAATGAGAAGCTCTCGTTCGGCTGAATTATCAGCCCGTTTATTTTTGAGATAGCGAGAGTAAGGTTGGTGCGCTTATTTTTCTGCAAAACGGGGTCAACACCGTGCAGCTTTCGCATTATAGGCGAGCTGTGGCTCTTTACAAGTGCGGCAAGCGGAACGGTCTGACGCTCCTGAGCAAAGCACTCCTTTGAAACAAGGTCATGCAGGTCGCGGCGCAGATATTCTTTTTTCAGCGATATCTTATAGCACATCGGTGATAATTCACAGAACAGCCTGCGTTTCTTCATGCCGCCCAACCCCTTTCCCTTGCCTCTGCCTTGATTTTAGCACCAAAATATAACGCTGTCAATATAGTTTGCCAAACTGTAACCGATTCGTAATCACATTGTAACTTTTTTGTAACCATGCTGTAACCGAATTGTAATCTTTAGGGAATAAAACACATTCCTGAAAAATATTTTCCCAAACCCCTTGACAAAATCAAAGGTTAGTGTTATAATAATTAAGCGTTATGCAACGCGGCTACATTCTGCGGGTGTAGTTCAATGGTAGAATTCCAGCCTTCCAAGCTGGTCGCGTGGGTTC
>CAYSYF010000082.1:0-8317 GCA_964435155.1 uncultured Ruminococcus sp.
AAGGATATGAACCTGTGGCACCTCTCTCATGAGGGACTGGATCTCGAGGATCCCGCTAACGAGCCCCAGTACAACAAGCCCGGCTTCCTTGAGCTTGGTGTTTCTCCCGAAATGGCTCCCGACAAGCCTACATACGTTACTATCTCCTTTGAGAAGGGTATCCCCGTTGCACTCAACGGCGAGAAGATGGACGGCGTAAAGCTCATCAAGACACTGAACAAGATCGGCGGCGAGAACGGTATCGGTCTGTTCGACGTTGTTGAGAACCGTCTGGTTGGTATGAAGTCCAGAGGTGTATACGAGACCCCCGGCGGTACTATCCTGTACCACGCTCACGAGGTTCTCGAAACTATCTGCCTCGACAAGGAAACTCAGCACTACAAGTACGGTCTTGCTCAGAAGTACGCAGACATCGTGTACAACGGTCAGTGGTACACTCCCCTGCGTGAGGCTATGGACGCTTTCGTTGACAAGACACAGGAGACCTGCACAGGTGAAGTTAAGCTGAAGCTCTACAAGGGCAACATCATCAACGCAGGCGTTACATCTCCCTACACACTGTACAGCGAGGACTTCGCTTCCTTCGGTGAGGACGATGTTTACGATCAGAAGGATTCCGCAGGCTTTATCAACCTGTTCGGTCTGCCGATCAAGGTTAAGGCGCTGCTTGATGCAGAAAGAAACAACAAGTAATTTTAAGTAATTTTATTAGGGCGGGAAAGTTTTGAAGCACGGTTATGCGCTTTTAAGCCTTTCCGCTCTAAATCCATTTTTATAAATAGGTATGAGGTTAGAAATATGGCACAAATGATGTGGGCAGGAAGATCATCAAAGGACGTTGACAGCAAGGTTAATGACTTCAACTCCTCGATCTCCTTCGACGGAAGAATGTACAGACACGATATTGAGGGCAGCATCGCCCATGCGACCATGCTCGGGGAACAGGGCATAATAAGCATGGAGGATTCCCTCGCTCTTATCGGCGGACTTAAAGAGATACTGGCTGATATCGACAGCGGAGCATTACAGCTTGATATGACAGCAGAGGATATACACATGTTTATCGAGGCGGAGCTTACAAAGCGCCTTGGCGACGTGGGAAAACGTCTGCACACAGCCCGCTCCAGAAACGATCAGGTGGCTCTTGATATCCGACTTTATCTGCGCGATGAAATAAAGGGTCTTTCCGATCTCGTGGCTCAGTTGGTGACTGTTCTCTGCAACATCGCAGAAAACAACACCGAAACTATCATGCCCGGCTATACACATCTTCAGCGCGCTCAGCCTATTACATTCGGTCACCACATGATGGCTTACGCACAGATGCTGCTTCGCGATATCGAGCGCTTTAACGAGATCGCTCAGCGCATGAACGTCTGCCCTCTCGGCAGCGGAGCGCTTGCAGGAACTACATACGATATCAACCGCCACAGAACTGCGGAGCTTCTCGGTATGAATGCGCCTATGGTGAACTCGCTTGACGGCGTTTCCGACCGCGACAGTTGCATTGAGCTTGCTTCTGCTATCGCTATTTGCATGATGCACCTCTCGCGTTTCTCTGAGGAGATAATCCTGTGGAGTAGCTGGGAGTTCAAGTTCATTGAGCTTGACGATGCTTATGCAACAGGCTCCAGCATCATGCCGCAGAAGAAAAACCCCGACGTTACCGAGCTTATCCGCGGCAAGACAGGCAGAGTCATCGGAGATACCGTTACTCTCCTTACAATGATGAAGGGGCTTCCCCTTGCCTACAACAAGGATATGCAGGAGGACAAGGAGGCTATCTTCGACGCAGTAGATACGCTGAAAATGTGCCTTATTCCCTTTATCCCCATGCTTGAAACAATGACACTGTATAAGGACAATATGCGTGCGGCTGCGGCAAGAGGCTTTATCAATGCGACCGACTGCGCCGACTATCTCGTAAAGAAGGGTATGCCATTCCGTGACGCTTATAAGATCACAGGCGGACTTGTTGCACAGTGCATTAAAATGAACACAACATTAGAGGAACTTCCTCTTGATATTTACAAAATGCAGACAGAGCTTTTTGACGAGGACGTTTACAAGGCTATCAGCCTTGATACCTGCGTAAAGGAGCGTCTTTCCTTTGGCGGTCCCTCGCCCGAAAGCGTAAAGAAACAGATAGAACTTACAAGAACAAAACTGGAGGAGCTACACAATGGTTAAGGTTTACATAGACGGTCAGGAAGGCACAACAGGTCTTAAAATTCTTGAACGTTTTGAAAACAGAACTGATATCGAGCTTTTACGAATAGACGACGACAAGAGAAAAGACCTTGATGAACGCCGTAAGATGATTAATTCTTCCGACTTCACATTCCTCTGCTTGCCCGATGTGGCATCTAGAGAGGCTGTGGCTATGGCTGACGAAAAGGTTAGAATAATAGACGCGTCGACCGCTCACAGAACCAATCCCGATTGGGCATACGGTTTTCCCGAACTTGGAAAGGATTTCCGCTCCAAGATTGAAAAAAGCAACCGCACAGCAGTCCCTGGCTGTTATGCAAGCGGATTTGCGTCAATAGTTTACCCTCTTGTAAAACTGGGAATTATGCCTGCTGATTATCCTGTATCTTGCCACGCAATTTCGGGATATAGTGGTGCTGGAAAGAAAGCGATTGCTGTTTACGAAAATGACGACCGTCCATTCAAATATGACACTCCCAGACAGTACGCGCTGACTCAGCAGCACAAGCATCTCCCTGAAATGCAGAAGATTTGCGGACTTGAGTATGAGCCAACATTCAACCCTCTGGTATGCGATTATTTCAGCGGAATGGTGGTTTCCCTCCCCATTCACACAAGACTGCTTGCAAGGAAGTATTCTGTTGACGATATACGCAAGGCTCTTACTGATTTTTACGAAGGTAACGGCTCTTACTTTGTTAAGGTTATGCCCGAGGGCGAACCTGACGACGGCTTTATCAGTGCCAACGACTTATGCGAAACTAATCAAATGGAATTGTTTGTAAACGGCAACGACGACCGCATGATAATCTGCTCACGCCTTGACAATCTCGGCAAGGGCGCAAGCGGCGCTGCTGTTCAGTGTCTTAATATAATGATGGGAGTTGACGAAGCCACAGGCTTGATCTGACAGCCCGAAAGGAACGACTAAAATGGTTAAATTTGAAGGATATAATTTTGTAGACGGCGGCGTTTGTGCGGCTGAAGGCTTCGCAGCGGCGGGTGTTATCGCAGGCATTAAAGCAGGCAACACCACAAAGCGTGACCTCGCACTTATCTACTGCGCTGAAAAGTGCAAGGCTGCCGCTCTCTACACTACAAACAAGGTCAAGGGTGCGCCTATCTTGGTTACTAAAAAGCACCTTGAAAACGGCATTGCACAGGCTGTTATCGTAAACAGCGGTAATGCAAATACCTGCAACGAGAACGGCATTGAGATCGCTGAGCAGATGTGCGAGCTTGCTGCTGAAGCTCTCGATATTGACGTTAACGATGTTATAGTTGGCTCTACAGGCGTTATCGGTCAGCCGCTTTCCATCAAGCCTATTAGGGATCGTATTCCTACTCTTGTTAAGGAGCTTTCTCCCAAGAAGAGCAGCGAAGCGTGCGAAGCTATCATGACTACCGACACCCGTAAAAAGGAGATCGCAGTTGAGTTTGAGCTCGACGGCAGAAAGTGCCATGTCGGCGGTATCTCCAAGGGCAGCGGCATGATCCACCCCAATATGGCTACAATGCTCGCTTTCATCACCACCGATGTTGCTATCAACAGAGAGCTTCTTGAAAAGGCACTTCGCAAGGTAAATTCGCTCACTTATAACATGGTAAGCGTTGACGGCGATACCTCCACAAACGACACCCTTGTTCTCATGAGCAGCGGTCTTGCAAAAAATTCTGAGATCATCTGTGAGGACAAGAACTACGAAATATTTGAAAATGCACTGTACATGGTAATGGTAAACCTCGCAAGAGAAACAGCTCGCGACGGCGAGGGCGCAACAAAGCTTCTTGAATGTATCGTAAAGGGTGCTCCCGACGAGGATACAGCAAAGTCTGTCGCTAAGTCTGTCGTGTGCTCCAACCTTGTAAAGGCTGCGATGTTTGCGGCTGATGCTAACTGGGGACGTATCCTTTGCGCTATCGGTTATGCAGAGGGGGACTTTGATATAAGCAAGGTATCTGTTGAGCTGGCAAGCGAAAAGGGCAAGCTTACAGTTTGCGTAAACGGTGCAGGTATCAGCTTCTCCGAAGATACAGCAAGCGAGATACTCGGCGAGGACGAGATCAAGGTGCTTGTCGATCTCCACAGCGGTGATGCAAGCGCTATCGCTTGGGGCTGCGATCTTACATTTGAGTATGTAAAGATCAATGCTGAATACAGAACATAAGAGAGGATTTACAAATGCACATAGATTATGATGTAAGAGCCAATGTAATGATCGAGGCGCTCCCCTATCTTCAGAAATATCATGACAAGGTCGTTGTTGTAAAGTACGGCGGCAATGCTATGACTAACGATGAGCTTAAACAGGCTGTTATGAGCGATATCGTGCTGCTTTCTCTTGTAGGAATCAAGATCGTACTTGTTCACGGCGGCGGTCCCGAGATCAACGCAATGCTGAAAAAAACAAATAAGGAGAGCAAGTTCATCAACGGTCTGCGCTATACCGACGAAGAAACTGTTGACATCGTACAGATGGTTCTTGCAGGTAAGGTAAATAAAGACCTTGTTTCCCTGCTTCAGAGCCACGGCGGCAATGCTGTCGGCTTCTGCGGTCTTGACGGCAATCTGCTGGTTGCCGAGGAGCTCGACCCACAGCTTGGCTATGTCGGTGAGATCACCGAGGTAAATCCCGGCGTTATCACGACAGCTCTTGACAATGGATATATTCCCGTTATCTCTACCGTTGCAACAGGCGGCGACGGCAAGACCGTTTACAATATAAATGCCGATACGGCTGCTGCAAGAATTGCGGCTGAGCTTCACGCTTCAAGCCTTATTCTTATGACCGACATCATCGGTCTGCTTGAGGACAAGGACGATGAAAGCACACTTATCCGAACAGCAGGCGTAAGCGAGATTCCCTACCTCAAAAAGCAGGGTATCATCAGCGGCGGCATGATCCCCAAGATCGACTGCTGCGTTGAGGCTGTAAGACGTGGCGTTCCCAAGGCTAACATCATTGACGGACGTATTCCGCACTCAATTCTCATTGAGCTGCTTACCGACCTCGGTGCAGGCACAATGATAATCCCCTGAGAGGTACATTAAAATGAACACAATCGAACAATTCAATAAATATGTCATGCCCAGCTACGGCAGGTATGACCTCGTTCTTGACAAAGGCGAGGATCGTGTGGCTACTGACGAAAACGGCAAGCAGTACATAGATTTCGGCAGCGGCATCGGCACAAATTCTCTCGGTTACTGTAACGAGGCATGGGTAAAGGCGGTCTGCGAGCAGGCTCACAATATCCAGCACACCTCGAATTACTACTACACCAAGGTTCAGGCTGATTTTGCAAAGGCACTGTGCGAAACCGCGGGCTATACCGATATGTTTTTCGGAAACTCGGGCGCAGAAGCAAACGAGTGCGCTATAAAGATCGCAAGAAAATACAGCTTTGACAAGTACGGCAAGGGTCGTCACAATATCATTACTCTTGTGAACTCCTTCCACGGCAGAACGATGTGTACACTCTCCGCAACGGGACAGGACATATTCCACAACTACTTCTTCCCTTTCGTTGAGGGTTTCATCTATGTTGAGGCAAACAACATTGACGATCTGCGCGAGAAGCTTGACGATACAGTTTGCGCGGTAATGTTTGAGTACATTCAGGGAGAGGGCGGCGTGATGCCCCTCAAACCCGAGTTTGTAGACGAGATATTCAAGCTGTGTGCCGAAAAGGACGTCCTCACTATCGCTGACGAGGTACAGACAGGAGTAGGACGTACAGGCAAATTCCTTGCAGGCGACAACTACGGAAAGAAAGCCGACCTTACAACACTCGCTAAGGGTCTCGCGGGCGGTGTTCCGATCGGTGTTTGTCTTGCAGGCGAAAAATGCTCCAAGGTGCTTACAGCAGGAACTCACGGCTCTACCTTTGGTGGAAATCCCATCTCCTGCGCAGGCGGAAATGCTGTTCTCAGCACAGTTACATCTGACGGCTTCCTTGACGAGGTAGCTAAGAAGGGCGCTTATATCAAGGAAAAGCTCCTCGCCTGCCCTGAGGTAGTTTCAGTAGACGGAATGGGTCTGATGATAGGTATTCAGCTCAGAAACAAGATCGCAGGCGATATCGTAAAGGCTGCGCTTGATAAGGGGCTGCTGCTGCTGACAGCCAAGACAAAGGTAAGACTGCTCCCTCCCCTGACTATCAGCTATGAGGAGATAGATAAGGGATTGGATATTCTGATAGAATTGCTTAACAACTAAGAAAGGAAATATAACCAATGAACCACTTACTTAAAATGCTTGATCTCAGCACAGAAGAGATCATCGACATCTTAAACCTTGCCGATCAGCTCAAGTATGAGCAGAAGCACGGTATTCCCCACCACCTTTTAAAGGGCATGACCCTCGGTATGATCTTCCAGAAGTCCTCCACACGTACACGTGTTTCCTTTGAGGCCGGTATGTATCAGCTCGGCGGTAATGCGCTGTTC
Source organism: uncultured Ruminococcus sp. (assembly GCA_964435155.1). GTDB lineage: Bacteria > Bacillota > Clostridia > Oscillospirales > Ruminococcaceae > CAG-115. Next base: position 6,662 of record CAYSYF010000082.1, read on the forward strand.
CTGTCCTCCAAGGATCTGCAGATCGGACGCGGTGAGCCTGTACAGGACACAGCTCGCGTTCTCTCGCGCTACATCAACGGTATCATGATCCGTACATTTGAACAGAAAGAGGTTGAGGATCTCGCTGAATTCGGTAATATCCCGATTATCAACGGTCTGACCGACTTCTGCCACCCCTGCCAGATACTCGCTGACCTGCAAACAGTTCGTGAGTACAAGGGCAAGCTTGATGGTCTGAAAATGTGTTACATTGGCGACGGTAACAACATGGCAAACTCCCTTACCGTTGGCTGTCTTAAGGTTGGTATGGACGTTTCCCTCGCCTGCCCCGAGGGCTATCACCCCGATCAGAAGGTGCTTGATTTTGCTAAGCAGTATCCTAATTTCAAGCTTGTCAGCGATCCGCTTGAGGCTGCTGCTGACGCTGATGTTCTGTTCACTGACGTATGGGCTTCCATGGGTCAGGAGGGCGAGAGCGAAAAGCGCCGCGCTGTATTCGAGGGCAAGTATCAGATCAATGACGCTGTTATGGCAGTTGCTAAGTCCGACGCTATGGTTCAGCACTGTCTGCCTGCTCACCGTGAGGAGGAGATCACTGCTAAGGTATTTGAGGCTCACGCTGCTGAGATATTCGACGAGGCTGAGAACAGACTTCACGCGCAGAAGGCTGTTATGGTTCGCCTGATGGGTGAAAAGTAATGGAACTGAAGCATTTTAAATGTCCTAATTGTGGCGCTAATCTTAAAACCAATTCAAATGACATTGAGGTTAAATGCGAGTATTGCGGTCAGAGCTTTGTTGTCGATGATCCGAATGCAATGATAGATGAAGCGATCAATGAAACCATTACCGAGATCATAAATGAAAAGCTCGAAGAAACGAATAAGCGGCAAAAGAGCAACAAGATGGAAAAAGCACTGATAATCGGTATTGCTTCTCTTGTTGCTATCATATCGATTGCAATGATCATTCTGGTAATAGCTTCTCCTGACGTACTTGCTAATACCTAAACCCAACCCCTTGGAAAATTACCAAGGGGTTTTTCATACAAAAAAGGCACCGCGTAAAGCGATGCCTTTAATAATTATGCTGTTAATTAAGCCTTACCAACGGAACCGAACAGCTCCATCTTCTCCTTAACTGTTGCCTTGATAGCCTCGAAGCCGGGAGCGAGAAGCTTTCTGGGATCGAAGCCCTTGCCCTGAAGATCCTTGCCCTCTTCTACGTACTTTCTTGTAGCTTCCTGGAATGCAAGCTGGCACTCTGTGTTAACGTTGATCTTAGCAACGCCGAGAGAGATAGCCTTCTTGATCATCTCTGCGGGGATACCTGTACCGCCGTGGAGAACGAGGGGCATATCGCCAACCTTAGCCTTGATAGCTTCGAGAGTCTCAAAGGAGAGACCTGCCCAGTTTTCAGGATATACACCGTGGATGTTGCCGATACCAGCAGCGAGCATTGTAACGCCAAGGTCTGCTACAGCCTTGCACTCATCAGGATCAGCACATTCGCCCATACCTACAACGCCGTCTTCCTCACCGCCGATGGAACCAACTTCAGCTTCGAGAGAAAGGCCGAGAACTTCACAAGCGTTAACAAGTGCAGTTGTCTTAGCGATGTTCTCTTCGATGGGGTAGTGAGAACCGTCGAACATTA
>CAYSYF010000083.1:0-8081 GCA_964435155.1 uncultured Ruminococcus sp.
CGTTCAATAAATTTGCCGCAAAAGCGTTAGCTTTTGGTATAAGGCAAATTTATTATATCATAAAATTGAGCAATAATCAATAGAAAAATACAAATATTTTGTAATTTCGGCATAAAGCAAGAAGATAAGGCAGAAACATACGCTCCTGCCCTCAGATATTATTCAATAAAACTATATATCGCAGCGCTTCCGTTATTGCTGACCGATACCCTGCCGTCGCCTCGGCGTGTCATGCCGCTAAGACAGCCGTTATAAAACTCCGCAAGCGTTTGGGTAATAATCCCGTCCTTGACATAGAACATCACGGTGTAATATCCGCCGTAATTTGGACCCTCGCATATAAGCTGATATGTTGCTATGTAGAGCCAATCAGCTTTCTCACTGCCGACAAAGCTGCTGTCAAAGTCGACCCATGAATAATTTCGGTCGATATACTGTTCCCTTAATTCTTCATAAAGCTGTTCGGCGAAGCGTTGTGCAGACTCAAACATCACATCTTGTGTAACATCAACAGGCGTATCATAACCAAGCTGTGCTATAACATCTTCCTCATCGACAACATATTCAACACGCCAATTATTCTCGTCCATTGAAATGGTAGGATAAATAACATTTTCCTCGGGAAAGTCAATTATCTCCTGCGGAGCAGTGGTCGTTGCTGTTGTTGTGGTTGTAGCCGCAGTTACGACAGTAGTTGTTGAAGATGTACTCTGCGGTGTAGTTTCAGTCGTGCAGGACGTTGCCTGCTCTGTCGTTTCGACTAAAGCAGGAGCGTTATCCGCGCAGGCTGTGAGAAGCATTAAAGCTGATATTAACATTATTTTTCTTTTCATGTTATTCCTCCGCCCATTCGGCTATGTATGTCGCCTCAGGAATACCATCATAGGACAACAGCGAAGAATAAAGCTTTTCTCTAATATAAGCATTATACTCTTCCTCCTGCTCTTTTTTTAGTTCCTCGTCTATTTCAAAAAAGCCCGATGGCACCACATCAAAAGCGTTTTCCGCTATCATCACCTGTTTAAGCTCAGCATGAAGCTCCTCAAACCGTTCATTAGTGATCTCCTCGTCATTCAGATAGGCTTGTCCGACAATAAAATTATCGGTGCGAGTGACACCATCGGCTTCGCGTTCGTAGTAGCCCGACTCTCTTTCAAGGTGTATAGTCAGGATATAGTCCTCGCCGTCCCAGTCATAAACGTAATATTCGTATGCGCCGAGAGTGCCTTCGGTGTGTCCATAAAAATATTCGTTCACAATGCGATTGTTGGTTCGGTCATACCACGTGTATCCCCATACTGACATAACATCGCAGATAACAACTCGTATTTCACCATTTTTAATATAAACTATCTCCAGATTTCCGTACGGATTGTTATGCACAACCATTTCGTCCTGACCGTCGCTGTTTATATCCTCGATAAGAATACCATGGGGAGGGTATTCATGTTCCTCGGTGTATTTGTTCAAATAATATGCGAAGAGGTTGTCAATGACCGTCCATTCGCCAAGCTCCCACTTATCTTCGACACGCACCTTTTCATATTCGATATATGTATATTTTTCCGTTTCAACATCAGAAGAAACTGTAAACAGCGAAACAAACACCAGCTTGTTCTCATCGTGCGATATCAGTGAGGTATAAGCTTCCGCATCATTAAAATACTCCCGATCATTACTATACTTATCTATATTTTCTGAAAGCTCGGTATAATCGTACCTATTGTAAAGCAGGGAGCGTATATAACCGCTCAACTCGCCTGTATCGGGATACATTTGCGCAAAACGGATATGCCTGTACTTTTTCGGAGTATAATTCGCATTCGCGGCTTCTTCATTTTCATCATAAAATAAAACAGTATAGGGATCATCAAATTTTATTTCTATGCGATGAGTTTCGGAAATATAATTCTTGCATTTAATAACAGCGCATTTATCGGTAGTATACATTTCTTCTATCAGACCGTAACTATTGAAAAAATCCAGCTCTTCATATCCGCTGTTTATACCTATAAGAAATTGATGTCCGTCATCAGCTTCCCACAATCCCAGAAAATAATCGCTGATAACCGTGCCCTCAAATACAGGGGGAATTTCAATCTCCTCCTGCGGCACTTTAGCAATTGTTGCTTCGGAAGATGTCGGCTTTGTGGTCGTTGCCTGCTCGACCGTTTCAGCGGCTTCGCTCATTGTCTGCTCCGATGTTTCGACTAAAGCAGGAGCGTTATCCGCGCAGCCTGTCAGCAGTGCGAGGGCAAGTATAAGTGCGAGAGTTCTTTTCATGTTGACCCTCCTATATTATTGTAATTCGTATAATGACCGTCGCCGCGCTCAAGCTCAAAGATATATCGTCCATTTACCTTGAGCGTGATATAGCGCTGATGCCTTAAGCAAAACTCGGTCTCATTTCCATCATTGTCAATGGTAGGGATAATTTCGGGAATTATATAATTTATGTTGATGAACATCGTTCTGCCGTAACCGCACGTGTATATCTGCGTTACCTCGCCGCCCATTGCCGTTATTTCGTCAAGCGTATTCTGCGCCGCCTCTCCGTATTCCGAAACAAGGTACTGCGCAGTAATTTCCTTTGAAACGAGCGGTACGAAATCTCCGTTACCGTCAAGCACGAAATAGTACGGCTTCCATGTATGATGACCGCCGACAGCGTTGCCGTCGTAGGCACTGTCAAAGCCTGCATAAACCGCGCTGTCATGCTCGGAAAGATCGAAACACATGAACATACTTGCCGCTTCGTTCCTAACAGGCACGCCATCTGCCGAAACGCTCCACACCTCACACGGCCTACCGTTTGAGAGCATCTGAAGCACAAGGCTGTCCTCTACCTTATAATTCTCATAGCCGCTGTACTCGCTGATCTTCGTAACCTCAAACGAGGAGTTGATAAAGTACAGTCCGTCTGCCTGCACAAAAGCCTCGGGCTTGCCGTCATTGTTGTAGTCGTCGGGATAAAATCCAATAACATTTTCAAGCTTATCTGCCGCCGCTTTCAACGCAAGAACACTGTTGTATTTTTCGGTGAGAAGGGGAAGGATCTCAGCGTTGTCCATGTTTACCATGCTCTGATATTCAAACAGTGCGTACTCCTCTGCCCTGCGGCTTTTGGACTCAAGCCCGCCGCAAACGCACCACTCGAAGTGCGAGCTGTAATGCAAGTTGTCGCTGTCATTCCAGTTAAATGAAACGCCGTTAAACTCGGCTGTCTTAAGCTCGCTGTCTGTAATGCTCAGACTGCCGTCCTCTGCGCAAAGCTTGTCCCAGCGGTCACAGCGGAAATCGCCTGCGTCATAGAAGCTATGCACAAGAGTATCCTCTCCGTCATAGGAAAATCGGGTGTAGCCATCGCGGTTGTATCCCGAAAATTCGCCTATACACTCACCGCTTGCAACATCGTATACCTTAGCGGTCTGATTGCCCTCGTTACTATCATGGTATATCATAACAAGCTCGGGAACACCGTCGCGGTCAAAATCCCAAAGGTCGGGCAAAACGTTGTATTGAGATAACTTATAAGGGTCGATAAGCTCCATACACCGCGCGGTGAACGTGTCGGTCAGCGTGCCGTCGGAGCGCGTCAGCGGCTTGCCGCCGAGATACTCCAAAATGCCTGCCGTATCATTTTTATCGGAATAATACGCAGCTTTGCCTGTAAGTGGGTCAAGCATGTATTCGGTAAAGTTAAACAGCACCTTTTCATCTTCGTCAAGCAGGAATATCTGCGCACGGTCCGTCTGAACATCAAGCACTATAAGATAGCTAAGGTCATCGCCGTATGAGTAGCTGTTAAGATAAAGCAAGCCCTCATAAAAGCCGAGAAGCTCGACGTAGCCCGTATGCAGTCCGTCAAAGTCATACTGCTTTGATGTGTCTGTGAGCCTGCCGCTTATTTTTACTGTATGTCCGTATACAGATGCGATGTATTCATCGTTTCGCGACTGTGAATAGCCGTAATTTGACGGCGGCTCTGCATTATCTGTATATTCCCTTGACAGAATATCAAATGAGCGATAATGCTTGCTGCCATAATTCATGTAGGTAATAGAGTCGCCGATAAGGCACTGAGGAGCGCGGTCCTGATATCCGTAATAAATATCGGTCATGAAATTCTCGCCCGTATCGAAATAATACACCTCAACAACGTCATCTCTGTCGGAATACAGCATATACTCGTCCGAGATATAATGAATTTTACAGAAATACAAGGTATCGGTAAGCTTTACAGGCTCGCCGCCGCTGCGCGATAAGCTGTACAATCCGTTTCCCGTTGCAATTATGATATTTTCGCCCGTATAGTCGTATTTCAGCGTGCAGTAGCCATACTCGCCCTGCATGAGATATTCCGTAACTGCGCCGTCGTTTACATAAAACAGCTTGGTGTAATAAAATCCACTGTCCGGCATATCGACATTAAGCATATACATCGCACAGCAAAGCCAGTCCGCGCTGTCGCTGCCGACATATATCTCGCTATAATAAATGCTGCTGTAATTTTGAGAAACAGCCTGCTCATACAGCTCTTCGGGAAAGCTCTCGGCATATTTCCTTGCGTATTCGTAATCGTATAGCTGAGTTATGTCAACAGGCGTATCGTAGCCTATCTGCTCCGTGAGCGAGGCATGGGAGTAATCCTCCGAAACGCGCCAAAGCTCATCATTATTTGTGAACAACGGTGCAGTGTATTCCTGCTGAGGGTCGGCAATTTCCTCGTTCGGTGCTGTTGTTGCAGTAACAATAGAAGCTGCTGTCGTTATCGCGGTCGTTGTCTGCTCGACCGTTTCAACGGCTTCGGTCGTTGCCTGCTCGACCGTTTCAGCGGCTTCGGTCATTGTCTGCTCCGATGTTTCGACTAAAGTCTGAGCGTTGTCTCCGCAGCCTGTCAGCAGTGCGAGGGCAAGTAAAAGTGCGAGAGTTCTTTTCATATATAAATCCCCCTTGTTGATCGTTCTATAATCCAATTTTAGCACCAACCTTTTTGAAATTCAATAGAATTTTAAAACTGTAATCAAACTGTAATTTTTGAGCTGAACTTGTAACCAAACTGTAACTTTTTGTTACCGAAATGTAACCGTTTGACTTTTCACCGTAATAATGATATAATCTAACAGAATGAGAGGAGCTGATAAACATGAAGAAGCTTGACCGCAGCAGCGAAGAAGCTAAAGCGATAAACCTTTTTTTCGATACTGAGCCTGTCGGATATGATATAATGGAGCTGAGCCGCGGGGAGAACGATTTCAGAGAGGTCATAATAGCTGAATGGGAGTCGGGGGAAAAGTATGTTATAAAGCTTGCTGACAATGCTTTCACTTCGCCCGAGAGAATAAAAGTGTGGGAGAAGTGCGCTGAGGAGCACCGCAGACTGGGATACTACTGCCCTGCTTTTATTCCTGCCCGAAACGGTGATTATCCCGTTGTTACATACAAAGGTCACAGGTGCACTGTGTTTGCGGAGGAGTTTTCAAAATATCCGACAGCAGAGCAGCTTGAAAAGGACGGTATTCCGTTTGAAAGCTGGTGGGACAGCGCCATCACGATGGTAGCCAAGATAGCAGCCGAAAAGCTTGATTTCTCGGAATTTCCGTCGGGCTACTGTCTTTTTGAGAGGTTCTGCGAGACTGACAAGACCGATGAGGTGATAGAGGTCGCGCACGACTGGAAAAAGTACGCCGATACGCTGCCTGTGGAGTTTCACGAGCAGGTCGAAAGAATATGGAAGCTGTGGAACGACAACAGAAACGCGCTTGAACCGATATACAAAACACTGCCGACCTCGGTATTTCAGGCGGATATCAACAATACCAATATCCTTATTGACGAGAACGGGAAATTCGTTGGCGTGATCGACTTTAACCTCTGCGGCAGAGATGTATTTCTGAATTATCTTTTCCGCGAATGTCGGTTAGAAGTTTCTTGTGTTCAGCAGGATCTCAAAACAGCAAGCGCTGTATATAAGTTTTCGGAGGCTGAAAAGCTTGCCGCTCCCCTTATATTCAGGTGTGTCGTGCCGCTGTTTTACAACGCTCTGGACTATCTGAAAGAGGCAGGCGAGGATAAGGATAAGATCAAGAAATGTCTCGACAGAGCCGAGCATGAGCTTACGGCTGATTTTGAGTTTGAAACTTATATGACGTAAATGATAAAAAACAACAGGGGTACGACTAGTCGTGCCCCTACTATATTGTGCAAAAGGACACGGCGAGCCGTGTCCCTACTTATTATTTAATGAATGGAAAGGCTTTTCCCTGCCATGTCGAAAGCTCTGCCATACGCTTGTCGATACCGCCGAGCACCGATATCTTATCCATGCTCCAGAGCGGTGCAAGCAGAGTTTTCTTATCGCCGTCGCCTGTTATGCGCTCAATGACCGTTTCAGGCGGAAGAAGCTCCAGTTGTTTCACAACAATGTCGATGTACTGCTGCTTTTCGAGGGGTGTGTATTCGCCGCGACGGTACATCTCGGCAAGACGAGTACCCTCGATAACGTGCATCAGATGTATCTTAACTCCGTCAGGGCGAAGCTCTCCGAGTGTTTTTGCTGTGTGAAGCATCATTTCCTCGGTTTCCTCAGGAAGCCCGTTTATAATATGGACGCAGGTGCGCATACCTGCTTCTTTAAGCAGCGAATAGCCGCGCAAAAACTCATCAAAGCTGTGACAGCGATTGATGAGGTGTGCTGTGCTGTCGTGTACCGTCTGAAGCCCCAGCTCCACCGTTACGGGAACGGGCAGCGATTTTAAAAGCTCTGCCCTTTCCCTGTCGATACAATCGCCGCGTGTGGCTATCGCAATCCCCTCAGCGCCTGCGGATATCGCTTCATGGAAAAGTGCTTTGAGCCTGTCTGTCTGCGCATAGGTGTTGGTATGAGCCTGAAAATAGGCAATTATCCGTGCTTCGGGGGATTTTTTTCGGATACGCTCACGCTCGGCATTGAACTGCTCGGTCACCGAAAGCGTGCTTGCGGCGGTAAAATAGCCGCTGCCGCCGCTGCAATAAATACAGCCGCCAACTCCCCTGCTTCCGTCGATATTAGGACAAGTAAAGCCAGCGTCGATCGCCGCTTTGTACACCTTTTCCCCGTAGGTATGCTTATTGTAATAACTCAGCGTATGGTAGCGCTTGTTGTCGTCGGAATATATGAATTTATTCATTACTCGCCGCAGATGTAACGAACAAGTGCTGCCGCAAAATGCTTTACTTCAATGCGGTCTGCGATCTCCCACAGGCGCGAGGTGCAGCATACTGCTCCGTTATCGCGGTACAGAAGAGCAAGCTTTTTGCGCCTTTCGGAATTATCTATCACCCATACATCGGGCTCGATATCGGTTCCGTCAAGCTCTGCACAATGGCTGTGCGAAACGAGCGCGTACCACTGCGGAGTTGTATAATACTCTGTCATGAAGCCATCAAGAAGCTGCGAGTGCTGCTCGATATAAAGTCCAAGCGTTCCCGTAGGAACAGGCTTTCCCATACTCTCGGAAATGCTTCTGAACATTCCGTAGCACCAGAAGTCAGTGCAATACTCACCGACAAGGCTGTTTTCAACAGGGAGCGGTATATAAAGTGCGCCGTTCTTCGCTTCAGAAATGTCATGCGTTATTGCGACAGTCTTTCCGCTATATTCAATGGCGCTCTCTGTTATCTTTACATCAATTTCGGGATAGATGTAAAGATCATAGGAATTACTGATATCTGTGCCGTCAACGGTAAGAGTAAGCTTTGCTGTAACAGGCTTATCTGTATTCACAGAAAACGCAAAGCTCTTGTAGCGTGAAACACGACCTTTGCGTGTGTGAAGCGAGCTGTTGCCGCTTGCTATGACTTCACCGCCTGCCTCAACGCGCCAGCAAACGCTGCCAGCAGTGAACTCGGGACGTGTAGAGGATACCTGTATACCGCACAATATCTCCTCGCCCGATGTGTAGATGTACTTTCCGAAATTCGCAAGCACTACGACATCAGAGCAGAAGCTGCGCCATTCCTCAGAAGTAACATGACCCTTGTTTTCCATAAAGGAATTAAGTATTCCTACCGTTGCAACGCCCTGTCCGGGGAAATCCTGA
>CAYSYF010000084.1:0-8039 GCA_964435155.1 uncultured Ruminococcus sp.
GCAGTGCGGATGTTTCGGCGGAAAAGTCCCAACGGGACTTTTTCGACGGTCTGAGCCTCCGTCTGTTGACGGAGGTTTTCTTGTTTACGAAAATAATGATGTTGCGCACATCTGTATTGATCAATATTAAGTTTCAGAGATGAGCGCTATTTGCCTGATGTGCCAAGTCAGCTTTTTCGTCAATATGGCATTTTCCATTAAAGAGCGTTCAGCCTATTCCTCAAGCAAAAATACCCTTGCTCTGAAATCTTGGTTCAGCTCACTGCCCCATGCTTCAACGATCTTCTTACCGCACAGCAGATCATCTATCGGTGGCTCTGCGCCGTTTTCAAAGGTGTGGACGACAAGCAGAGAGCTTTTGCCGTTTGTGCGAAGTACAGCCTGATATCCGCTCGGCTTTTCGTAGCTTTCGGCAGTGCAGCGAATTACCTCGGTATATCCGCTTCGGATAATTTCCTTAACTCTGTTGTAAAAGGCTATTGCCGATGTCACTTCGTTCATAAATTCATCGGGAATTTCAGCTATATCTCCGCTCAGGCACAAACGCCCGAGGAAGCCTGCGCACAGACTGTACCGCACGCGGTGGATATTGTCCGAAGCTCTCAGGACTGCCCATATCTGACTTTGCTCGGGACGTATGAGCCTGTGCAGATTTGCGGCGATTATGGGAATACTCTTACATTCGTGAGCGTCTGAAAAGCTCGCCATCGAAGCAAGCTCCATCATGGACGGTTCAAGCCTGTGACCGCCGCTGGAACAGTTCTCTATAACGAGATCGGGCATCTCCTCCGAAAGCTTCTTAATGAATTTCTGCGAAGCTGCAACCGTCCGTCTTAAGCCCTCGCCAAGACTTTCCGCTCCGTCACAGCCTACGCCGATAGTGTTGTTGTAGTCTATCTTGATATATCCCATATCGCATTCTTTAAGCGTTTTTATCACTCGTTCATCAAGATATTCCTGCACCCACGGATCACGCATATCCCAGAACCTGCGTCCGCCAACGGTAATCGGAACACCAAACCGCTTCAAAAGATGGTCGGTGTTGTTATATGCGTCAGAGGTGCATTCTACATTCTCAAACTCAAACCACAAGCCCGGGACAAGCCCGTATGACCTTATCATGTCCGCGGTGTTTTGCAGCCCGTTCGGGAACGCGGTCTTATTTACGTTCCAGTCCCCGATATTGCTCCAGCTTCCGCCGTCCTTTCTGTACCAGCCTGCGTCGATGACGAGGTATTTTATACCTTTGCCCTCTAAGCGCTGTGCAATTTTTTCAAGCTTTTCCTCGGTAGGATTTCCCCATGTCGTGCAGTAATCGTTGAAAATAATAGGCATATCCCTGTCAGGCTCAGCAATTCGGGGATCTTGTGCATTGACGAGCTTATGGCAGACCTCCTCGAGAGAGCTGCCCTCGGCAATCACAGCCTTTGGCGTTGTAAAGGACTCGCCTGCTTTGATATCCTTGCACCAATGACCGAAATCGAAATCGGCAAGACCGCCGCACAGGGACAGCGGCTCCTCCTTGCGAAAGACCTCTATCTGCCAGCTTGATGCGCAGTAGAGCTGTACGCCGATGAATTTCTGTTCAGCCGTATTTTCCAGCACGACAAACGGAAACCATTTCCTCACAGGCATCGAGCCGCACTGACCGAATTTTTCCACTCTCACCGACACGGGTATCCAAGCCTGCTCCATGTGCAGGTCTACAAGCCGCTGACTTACAAGCCGTCCCTCTGCGCTCCAGAACGAAGCCGCCCTGTGAATGACATCTGCATGGATATTGCGTATCGCAAACGAGGACAGCATTTCAAGCGTTACTGTTTCTGTTCCGTTATTGGTAAAGGTAGAGCGGCACTCTGTTACATCGCCACGCTTTTTGTGAAAGCTCTCGATAATGCAATCGCCGTATTCAAAAACAGACCTGTCATTATCCTCAGCGATCTTGCGGCAGCCGTTCACACAGCTTCCTGTCATAGTTATGCCGTTTGCAAAGCCGTCGCTGAAATCAGAAAAGCGCGTTCTAAATTCAGTATAAAACTCCATTTTTATCCTCCCGAATTTGAAGTATATATCAATTATAGAACACAACGGCGTTTATGTCAACAGCGCTGCCAATCTTTTTATGCGTAAAGCTCTCCAGCCGTATCCTTATAATACTCCGCTTGAGCTGTCCATAGCTCCTTATACACTCCGCCGCTTTCGAGCAGTTCATCGTGTGAGCCACGCTCTGCAATCCGTCCGTTTTCCATAACGGTTATCTCGTCGCAGAAACGACAGCTTGACAGTCGGTGTGAAATGTATATCGCCGTTCTTGTGCCGACTATTCCGTTGAACTTGGTGTAAATATCATGCTCGGAGATAGGGTCAAGCGCCGCCGTCGGCTCGTCAAGAACGATAAACGGTGAGCCTTTGTAGATCGCTCTTGCAAGACACAGCTTCTGAGCCTCGCCGCCCGATATCTCAACACCCTTATCGTCAAAATCCTTATAAAGACAGGTTTCTATGCCGTTTTCCATTGTGTCAAGCCGTTCGGAAAGACCTGCTCTGCGGACACAGCTTTCAACAAGGTCTGCGTCATATTCCGTATCCGCCGCAACGTTCTCTGCAAGGCTGAACGAAAACAGCTTGCTGTCCTGAAACACGACTGAAAACAGCGCCATATATTCCTCGTACTTGTATTTTCTGATGTCGATTCCGTTGAGTGTAATCTCACCCTCGGTAGGGTCATAAAGCCTTGTGAGCAGTTTTACAAGGGTGGATTTTCCGCAGCCGTTCTTGCCCACAAGAGCCATTTTCTCACCTATACGCCATTTGAGGTTTACGTCCTTCAGCACATAATCCTCGCTGTCAGGGTACTTGAAATAAACGTGTTTAAACTCAAATTCATATTCGTTATCATCACGCTTTTCCGTGGGGATAGTACCCTTGTATTTTTCGTCGGGAATGTCGAGGAAGTCGAAAATGTGCTTTAAATTAAGGGGTACAATATCAAGAAAGTCAACCTTATAGGCAATCAGGTTATCAACACCATTGAGTAGCTTTGTAATGCTCATAACCAACACCACAGCCTCGGCAGGAGAGTACATTCCGCTTATTGCTCTGGTTATTACGAAAGCATAGGTGACAAGCTCAAGAAACGTATGTAGAAAATACGGAACTGAATCGTGGGGAAGCATTTTGCGGTGCATTCCCTGCCAATAGCCTAGATCGTCCGATATATGTCGGTCGTAATCCTTTAACAGCATATCTGATTGATCGTAAATGCGTATATCCTTACCACGCTGATACCTGTTTTTGAAAAAATCCTGATAAAAAGATAAAACACGATTTGTCTGAAGATAATTCTTGTTCTGATGTAAGTCAGACCACAATCTGCCTGCCCTTCTTGTCATAAAGGCATTGAGGAAAATCACTAAGCCGTAAAACGCAAACAGAGCCAACACTCCCCACACCGATTGAACAAATCCTGCTACACCATTCTCCGCAGATGACGGAGTAAGGAAAAAGGCATTAAAGCACATCACAAAGCCGATTATAATTGAAATAACAGCCTCAAATATAATGGGTGTATCGAACAAGATTCTGCCCATACCGTTCCAACGGCTTGCAGAGCCGTAAAAATAATTCTCGGCTTGCGTTTTCATTCTGTGTGTATCGGGATTTTCAATCTTCACAAAGTCCATATTCATACATTTTTGTGAAATCATATTCTTTGCCTTTGCATAAAATCCCTGTTCAAGCTGCTGCCCTTTTGAAACGACCAGATACTGATAAAAAATATTCAACGCTATATTAACGGACGAAAAAATTACGGCGTACAGGAATGCTTTTTTTAATTCCATTTCACCTGTAATAAGCTGTATAATAGCACCCGAAAAAAGTATAGATAAGTATGCCACAACCGACTGCAGCCCTGAACGCAGGCACAGCTTTTGTATGTATGTCGGCGCAAGAGTGTTGCACAGTTTATAGCCTCTTTTGAGATTTGAAATTCTCTGTTTAAAGGAGAGATTTATTTTATCCGACATTTTCATCAGCCTCCTTGTAGTATGCGCTCTGAATATCATAAAGCTCGGTGTATTTTCCGCAGAGCTTCATAAGCTCGTCGTGCGTTCCCTGTTCGATTATTTCACCGTTTTCTATGAGGATAATATTGTCGCAGAACCTTGTCGATGCAAGCCTATGAGATATAAAAACGCTCGCCTTATTCTTTGAAAATTCCGCATAGCTTAAATACATATTCTGCTCGGAGATAGGGTCAAGGGCGGCGGTAGGCTCATCTAAAAGCAGTAACGGGGAATTTTTATAAAGTGCCTTTGCAAGAGCAAGCTTCTGCATTTCTCCACCCGAAAAGTCCGTAGCCTCGTCAAAAACGCTCTTTGCAAGCAGAGTATTTCTGCCTTTCGGTAAGCTCCTGATTTTTTCTGAAAGCCCTGCCTTTTGTAGTGAAACATCGACATTATCGCTGTCGTAATCAGCTACATCTGCGCCTGTGATGTTTTGTGCGATCGACACGGGCAGAATATCAAAATCCTGAAAAACAGTAGAAAACAAGGTAAAATATTCGTCACGATTAAACTCACGAACATCAACGCCATTCAATAAAATTTCTCCCTCGGTAGGGTCATAAAGACCGCACATCAGCTTAATAAGAGTTGATTTACCTGCGCCATTAAGACCTACAAGTGCAAGACGCTCACCCTTATGTAGCGTAAAAGAGATGTTCTTTATTGTAGGAGCTTCAGCATTTGGATAGGTATAGCTTACATTTTTGAGTTGAATTTCACATTCTCCTGTAGGCAGCGGCTTGCCAGCTCTGTGATTACATTTATCGGGAATATCAAGGTAATCACGGTAGTAATTTACATTATCTCTTAGCCAGTAAAGTGATGAAATTGTGTCTGCCAAATCCCATACCGCATAAGCGTAGTTTTCTATTGAAGTGAAATAAAGTACGAAATCACCTGCGCCGATATTGCCCTTACTCACCATATAAATTGCTATTGCATAGCTTGATAAATACGAAACGCCGCTGATTATTTCTATAACAGCTTTCCATACCGTATTTCGCTTGTCGAATTTTTTATGCCACGCTCTGCGCTTTTCCCAGACCTGATTGAACTTATTTGTAAGCCAATCCGAAAAGCTGTATAAGCGCACGTCCTTTGCATAGCTGAAATCACTTGAAGCCGATGAAATATAACCGAGCTGTCTGTCAAGCCCCGCCCATTTATCATAATTTTTCCACTGCCAGCTTGTAATGTGACGGTTGATAAGAAAGCATATAAGTGCGGGAGCGCCTGCGGATAATATCATAAACGGACTTAAGGTGGAAAGAATTATTGTAAAAATCACAACACGTCCTGCGTTTGTTATCAAATTCATTTCCTGATAAAGCAGATCGACAAATCTGTACATTCCGTCAAGTGCTTTTTGGTAGCAATCGTTTGACGATGTATCTTCAACATTCTGATAATCCATTGTCATACGCTTTTTTATCAGCTTTGGAAACAGAGTTTTACCGATGACTGTTTCAATTCCTACAACGTTCATATAACGGTTACAGCGTGCTGTCACAGTTTCCAGCACAGCCATAAGAATTAAAAGCAGACATAGTATTACACCGTAGAAAACGTGGTTTTCCTGAACGATCGTTTCCATTGCAAATTTACTTGCAAACGGAGCACCAAAGGAATTTATCAGCTTTACGAGGGTATATACCACCACGACAAAAAATACCGTCCGTTTTTCTCTCCACAAAATTCCCGTAGTATATCCGACGCAGGATAAGAGGCTATGCGACGGCTTTTTCTTAGGCTCTTTTTTCTTTGATTTCATATTTATCACCTCTCAATCACTATAACACAAAAACGACCGTTCGTGTTGATTTCGGAACGAACGGTCAATATACGGAACGAATGGTAGATCAAGCGGTCTGCAAAGGTATCATTATCTCGGTAGCAAATATGCCCTCCTCGTTCTGACGATTGACATAGCCGCCGTATTTCTTGGCAACTCTGTCAATTCTGAACAGACCGTAGCCGTGTAGCTTCGTCGAAGACGATGCGTCCTCCTTAGTTGATAGATATGAGCCTTTTTCCTTGCGCACCTTGCCTGCCGAGTTCTGC
This sequence comes from uncultured Ruminococcus sp., assembly GCA_964435155.1. GTDB lineage: Bacteria > Bacillota > Clostridia > Oscillospirales > Ruminococcaceae > CAG-115. Next base: position 6,129 of record CAYSYF010000084.1, read on the forward strand.
ACCGAAAGATAAAGCTGACCTTTCAGCTTGCCGATATATACGCGCATAAAGCGTTCTTCCTCGGGGAGTGTGCCGCAGGCTTCAACTGCATTATCAAGCATATTTCCAAGCACCGAGCAAAGCTCCACATCGCTCATAGGGAGCGCTTCGGGGACATTTGCCTTGACGTTAAGCTGAACATTCATTTTTTCTGCAACATTCAGCTTGCTGTTGAGGATTGCGTCAGCCATAACATTACCCGTTTTGATTACCGTATCAACAGTGTCGAGGTCGTCTGCAAGCTCATTCAAATAGTCGGAAAGTCCGTCATAATTCTCTTGCGAGAGCTGTATCTTCATATTGTTGATGTGGTTGCGGTAGTCGTGACGCCAGCCACGCACCTGACGGTACATATTCTGAATTTCACGCACCTGCTTTTCGATAAGCTCGCTTTGAAAGCGCTCAATGCGGCGGTCTATCATATTGTAGATGGTGCGGCGGAGCAGAAAAAATCCTACCGCGCAGAGTGCTGAAAATAAGATCACCGCACCGATTATTATTGCAATTTCCATAACTTATCCTTTCGTGTAGAATTGAATAAATCTTTCATTTGTATTTTTATATAATCTCCTTGAAAGCGGAATGCTGTCACCACTGTCAAGAATGATCTCCGTCTTTCCGATACTCCTCACATACCGCAGATTTACAACATAAGAACGGTGGCAGGAAATAAAATCAGCACCGAGGTTACTGCTCAAATTGCCGATACCCGTTTCACAAATCAGCACCTGCTCTTTGGTGTGAATGTGAGTTTTCTTACCCACAGCCTCGCAGTACATGATCATATCGGGTGAAATGTGCAGTGTCTTATCCTCACACTTGACCGTAATTTCATTTTCGGGAGTGTGACGCTTTATGTAACGGTCAAGAACAGCGAACAATTTGTGCTTATCCACAGGCTTTAAAAGATAGTGCAAAGCCTCGACCTCGTAGCCGTCATTCATATAATCAGAATAGCCTGTTATGAATACGATGGGGAGCATATCGCTATCAGAGCGGAGCTTCTTCGCAAGCTCCATACCGTTAAGCTGCTTCATTTCAATGTCAAGGAGCAACAGGTCGCAGGGCTTGTCGGGATAGCTGAAAAGAAAGCTCTCTGCGCTTATGTATTCATCTATGGCAAGAGCAAAAGGCTTGTCCGCTGACCAATCATCAAGTAGACGGCGCAGTTCTTTTATCTGATCTTCATTATCATCACATATAGCTATTGTCAGCGGCATAGGATTCACCTTTCAAAATCGTCTTAGGAATATAATACTACAGATATGCAATTACCGTTCTCAAATTATTATATCATCTCGTATTGTTAAAGTCAATGTCAATGAAAAACATGATCAAAACCAATTTATATAGAAATGCCCGGCAAGTGCAGAATAAAGACGCTTGTAGAGCCTATCGGGAAAATTGGGCAATATTGCCTTGAGTCATAAATATAAAAGCCATATTATTCTTGCGCCACTTATATGTTAAATTAGTTCATTAAAGCCACCCCTTTACAACAATAAAACCGAAGCTATTTAAATCATCAATAGTTATTGACAAAGTACTACTATTGATGTATAATAAAGCTGTGATCTTGATGTTTTGAGCAATATTTTTACGGAAAACCTTGACAAATGCCGCTTGTGGTGCTATACTAAGTTCATAATTTTTTTAAAAGGAGGCAGACAATATGTTCAAGCGCTATCATCACACATCAACAATATTCATATTTGGAAATGAACACTTGTCTGCCGTTACTCGCATTATCTGATAATGCGTTATTATCTGCATTCATAGCGTGCATTTCTGTGTGAAGTGCACGCTTTTTATTTTTACATAAAGAAAGGGGTTGCATTTAATGAATTTACAGCTTATAAAGCCGAGCGCAAA
>CAYSYF010000085.1:0-7982 GCA_964435155.1 uncultured Ruminococcus sp.
GGGCAGTGCGGATGTTTCGGCGGAAAAGTCCCAACGGGACTTTTTCGACGGTCTGTAATGGGCGGAAGTTTATTCCGCCCATTTGATTTTTATTTCAGATTGTTGTAGCCGCCCTCGCGGATTATCTTTGCGTAGTCCTTGTAGGACAGGTTCAGGTCAACGTAGGTGTCGATACCCGAAACGATGCCCTTTGCGCTGTACTGCCACATTCCGAACTCGCCGAGGTAGGTGGGAACAGTGTTCCATTGAGCGAGCCAAACCTCGTATTCGCTGAGCTGCGACATATCAAGGTAGTTTGTGAGCCACGACTTGTTTGCGTAGATCATCGGGTAGTAGCCTGCCGCCTTTACCTCGTCGAGGAACGCCTTGCAGATCTTTGTGATCTCGTCCTTGCCGAGGTCAGCCTGCGACTGCTCCTCAACGTCAAGCACAACAGGGTAGGTGATGTTGTAGGGGGCAATGGTCTCAAGGAAGAACTTCGCTTCCTTCTTAGCCTCAGCCACGCTTTCTGCATAGAGATAGTGGTAAACTCCGACGTTTATTCCTACTCTTGTTGCTTCGGTGATGTTGTACTCAAACATAACGTCCTGAGCCATCGGCTTAGCGTCGCTTATGTAGCCTCTTGAAGCGCGTATCATTGCAAAGTTTACGCCCGAGAACCGCACCAGCTCCCAGTCGATAGCGCCCTGTGCATAGGAAACGTCAATTCCCTTTGTACCCGAGTCGGTGCTTACCGAGGTTTCTTTGTAGTAACGGTAGTCGATCAGTCGGCTGGACTTTGATACTGCGAATGTAGCCGCCTTGGATTTGAAGTAGCGCACGTTCTTTTCAAAGATGAATACGCCGCTGTTCATGGAATGTCCGTAGAGGTAGTACATTCCCGAGAACGAAGCGCGTCCGCTTATCGTAACTCCGAAATAGCCCTTGTTGGTGAGCTTACCGCCCGTGGGCGTCTGAAAATCGCCTGTTACCAGCATTTTTGCGCTCTGTGTGAGGTTTGTGCTGCCGTAATTCAGATACATACCGTCCTTGTAGACATTGACCGCGCCCGAATATGTAGCTGTGCCGCCGTGGCGGATTATATACTCGCTCTTGATGTAGGTGATGGAGCTTAGCGTTGCCTTTATGGTGCCGTAGCATTCCAGTGCCGCGTCTGTGTTGACATACAGCTTGCCCGATGTGGTTATTTCCGCGTCCTTTTCCACGAGTACTTTGCCCTTGATGTTAAGGAAGCGCTCCTTGTACAGCGTCAGCGAAGCCCCTGATGTAAGTACAAGTGTGGTGTTTTCGGGAACGGTGGTGTTCTTGGTTATCTTTGTGCTGTCGGAGATGTAGTAGTTGCTGCCCGACTGCATTGCCGAGGTGCCGTCCCATTTTATGTAGCCTGTGAGGTCAGTCGGAGAATATTCCGTATCCGAGAGGTCTACGCCGCTTGAAGGAAGCTCTGCATAGAACTCATCTAAGACCGAGGTCTCGGGCTTGTTCGTCACATCTATTATTGTCGTTTCTGTGCCTGCTGCGGCGGTGGGTATGCCACAGGATAATGCTATCAAAGCAGTCAGCAGCAGGGCGGTGAGTTTTTTCATTATTTTCATATTTCACGCTCCGTCTGTCAGGCAACTCCGTTCGGTATTGCCTTAAAAAAGTTTTCCTCGCAGTAGAATTACTGTATTTATATTGTCGCACATTTTTCCTTGTTTGTCAAATGTTTTTTTGTTTTTTTCACAGGTAATTTCTGTATTGTAGGATATTGCAAAAAATGCCGCCCGTTTATTTAACGGGCGGTTTGGTCATTTCCTCCATGCTGACGGAGTGCAGAGCATAAGCATAGGGAACAGCTCAAGTCTGCCTGCAAGCATATTGAAGATAAGCACGAGCTTTGAGCAGTCTGAGAAGAACCCGAAATTCTGCGTGGGACCTACCATTTCAAGTCCCGGACCGATGTTATTAAGAGTTGCAACGACCGCAGTGAAGTTGGTGGTGAAGTCGCAGTCGTCAAAGGATATCAGCAGCACCGATATGGCGTAGATAAGGATATAGCTTACCATGTATGCGTTTACGGAGCGCACTGTTTCGTGCTCGACAGGGTGGGAGTCCAGCTTTATCTTCTTCACCTCGCGCGGGTGTATCAGCATGGATATCTCCTTGCCAATGCCCTTGAACAGTATCAGTATTCGCGATACCTTGATACCGCCGCCTGTACTTCCAGCACACGCGCCGACAAACATCAGCACGAGAAGAACTACCTTTGAAAGCTCGGGCCACAGGTCAAAATCCACGGTCGAGAAGCCTGTGGTGGATATTACAGAGCTAACCGTGAACGTAGCGTGTCTGAGAGCCTCGCCAACACTATCGAACATACTTGAGATGTTGACGGTGATGACCGCTATCGAGCTTGCCACTATCACAAGAAATGCCTTTACTTCAAGATTGAACGCTTCCTTAAGCTTGCCGACAAGGATAAAGTAGTAGGCATTGAAGTTTATGGAGCACAGTATCATGAACACTGTAACGACTATCTGGTTGTAGGGCGAGAACTCGGCAAAGCTTGTGTTGTATATTCCGAAGCCGCCCGTACCTGCCGTTGCGAAAGCGGTGTTGAGTGCTTCAAACAGGCTCATTCCGCCGAAAAGGTGAAGTATGAACTGTATGAGCGTCAGCACGAAATAGATGGAATACAGCAGCAGCGCGGTAGTTTTTACTCTCGGAACAAGTTTGCTTACGGAGGGTCCCGGGGACTCTGCTTTCATAAGGTGCATATTCTGTCCGCCTGACAGCGGCAGGAAAGCCATAATGAACACCAGCACGCCCATGCCGCCTACCCAGTGGGTGAAGCTTCGCCACATGAGCATACATTTCGGGAGTGCCTCAACATCGGACAGGATACTTGCACCTGTCGTTGTAAAGCCTGATACCGACTCAAACAGCGCGTCAACGAAATTCGGGATAGCGCCCGAAAGCCAGAACGGCATTGCGCCGAATACCGACAGCACTATCCAGCTTATTGCCACCACCATGAAGCCGTCGCGCGAATAAAGCGCTGTTTTTTTTCGCTTTTTGAAGGTCAGCAGTCGTCCCGCAACAGCGCAGAATGCCGCTGTGCCTACGAAATACCATACCTGCGACTCGCCGTAGCAGATCGCGGTGATAACAGGCACCAGCATGAATATAGCCTCGAATGTAAGAAGCCAGCCGAGGATATATGTTATCATTTTATAATTCATATAAAGACCTCGGTTTATTTAAGGATATCGGAGATATCCTGCATTTCGGTGTGGTTTGATACTATTACAACGGAGTCGCCGGGCTGTATCTCGTCGTCGCCGTGCGGGGTGATGACGGTCTTTCCGCGAAGTATCGCGGCGATAAGCACGCCCTCGCGCAGATGCAGCCTTGCAAGCGGCACGCCCACAACAGGCGAGCCCTCCTTGATGCTGAATTCCGCAGCCTCTATCTGACCCTTTACGATAGTGTACAGCGTTTCAACATTGCTGCCGATAGTGTTTTTCATCGCTCTTACATAGCGCGTGATAGCCTCGGCGGTGATGTTTTTGGGGTAGATGATAGAGTCGAGGTCAAGGTGCTTTATAACATCATCGAAGTCGATACGGTTTATCTTGGTAACGAGCTTTCCCTTGCTTACTCTTTTTGCAAACAGCGACAGGAAGATATTTTCCTCATCGAGGTTTGTAAGCGCCACAAAGCCGCCTACGTTTTCAAGCCCCTCCTCCATCAGCAGCGCCTGTTCAGCGGCGTCACCGTGGATTATGCGGACATATTCAAGCTCAGCGCTCAGCTCCTCGCAGCGCTTGTGATCCTTTTCGATTATCTTTATAGACATATTGCCTGTGCGCTTGAGTATCTTGCACAGATAATACGCTACCTCGCCGCCGCCGATTATCATGATATCCTTGACGGAGTTCATTTTATAATCTATATTCTTGAAGAACGCGCTTGCGTTTCTGGGAGTTGCTATAAGTGAGATAACGTCCTTTTCCTCAAACACGAGATTACCGTTTGCGATGAAAGCGCCGTCCTCGCGCTCAACGGTGCAGATCAGGACATCGCACTTGAACTTTGCCGCAAGCTCCTTTACCGCACAGCCTACAAGCGGGCTGTTTTCGGGCATACGGAATTTCATCATTTCTACTCTGCCCTTTGCAAAGGTATCTATCTTCATAGCCGACGGGAAGCGCAGCACGCGTGCTATCTCGGCGGCAGCGGTGAACTCGGGGTTTATTACCATAGCAAGACCAAGCTCGTCTTTTAGGTAGGGGGCTTCGCTGCTGTATTCGGGGCTGCGAACTCGGGCGATAGTCTGGCAGTTGCCTGCCTTTTTCGCGATAAGGCAGCACAGCAGATTAAGCTCGTCGGAGCCTGTCACAGCTATCAGCAGATCGCTGTGGTTTATACCTGCCTCCTGTAGTGTTGCATGGGTAGCGCCGTTACCGATAACACCCATTACATCATATTTTGATGAAACGTCATTTACTCTTTCGGCATTGAGATCGACTACGGTGATATTACTGCCTTCCTCGTTCAACTGCTCTGCAAGCGCCTCTCCGACCTTGCCGCAGCCTACTATGATTATATTCATAAAATTTCCTCCATGATACAGTGCATATCAATTCAGTATATAATATACACCATTTGCATTCAAATGTCAACCGCTCCGACATCTTAGCTTTTTCTTGACGAGGCTTTCTTTTTTTATTCTCTTGATTTTACCGTATTTATGTGTTATAATTTAGTAAAATCATTTCAGTCAATTTATATTATTGTAAAGGGTGATCGTTATGTTCTGTACTAATTGCGGTTTTCAGCTTGGCGAGGGTGTGAAGTTCTGTACACAATGCGGTACTAAGCTTGCGGTTGATCCTGTTCAACCTGTATTTGCTGCGTCTCCTGTTCAGCAGGCGGAAGCTCCCATTGAACAGCCTGAGCCTGTCGCAGAGCCTATGTCTGCACCTATGGAGGAAGTTGCTCTTATCGCAGAGCCTGCACCTGCATCAATCGAACAGCCCGAGCCCGTCGCAGAGCCTGTGCCTGCACCTATGGAGGAAGTTGCTCCCATCGCAGAGCCTGTGACTGCTCCCATCGAACAGCCTACCGAATACATATATGAAGATCAGCCTGCCGCATATAAGCTGAATGAGCCTGAGGCTGTCGCTGCAAAGAAGCGCAGACCGCTGGCGGTGCGTATCATCATTCCGATAGTTTTCGGAATATTCATATTTGTGCTGCTTATGGCGTCCACGACACTGCTTGGTGTGCGAAATACACTTGAAACCAATGCGCTTTCCGACAAGGTTGAGCAGATACAGCCGCTTGACATAGTTGTCGGTGACCTTATCAAGAGCGGCAAGCTTGGAGAGAGTATCAACGAGCAGCTTTACAGCTACAACATCACACCTGACGATATCAAGTACGATACCACGCTCGGGGAGCTGGTGGTGATATTCTCCGAGGGCAATGTATCTAGCCGTCAGTTACGCAATATCATCGCAGAGGTGAATGTTATGGAGCGCCTCGGCGATGTGGTGGAGAGCTACGAGCGCTACCTGCTTACAAACGAGAGTCAGAACATTCTGAGCAAGGCAAAGATAAAGGAGCTTATCTACGATAACATAGATGAAGTGTCGGATATCTGCGGTGCAAGCTTTAGCATTGATGAAAGTCTGCTTGACGAGGCGCTTGAGGACAACGAGAGCACCATAAACGGCATAAATCCTCAGGCTGCACTGAACGGTTACGGCTCGCTTACCTCTTTGGCGCTTTCCTATATAGTGATCTTCGGTACGCTTGGGCTTGCGGTAGTGTTCGCAGTGCTTATCGGCGTTATCTGCAAGAGCTGGTACTCGCCGCTGCTTACCTTTGGTATCTGCGCGTTTCTTTCGGGCGGACTCTTCATCGCACTGCACCTGCTTGTTGATACCATCGTAGGTATGACAGGGTTCGATTATGCTGTGGTGACAAGCCTTGCTGTCCCGATAGTAAAGGAAACTCTGCTTTCGCAGTTGTTCACCATCGGTATCATTGCAGCTTCCGCAGGAGCGCTGATGATCGCAGCTGCTGTCGTGATAAACGTGCTGCTGAAAAAAGCGGCGTACAAAAAGAGCGCGGCTTAAAAAACATAAGTAGGGGCGGATCCGGTATCCGCCCCTTAATTTATATGAGAAAGAGAAAGGGCGGATATTAGATCCGCCCCTACTATTTACTTGATAACTCTTACAGCGATAACGTCTGCGATGCCCTTCAGAGAGGTCTCAATGCCGTCTGTGCCGCCTGTTACGTCAAGAACTGTGTAAGCGAGATCCTTTCTGGACTTGCAAACCATGTTCTCGATGTTCAGACCTGCTGCGGAAACAGCTGCTGTGTAGTTGTTGATGATGCCCTCAACGTTCTTGTGCAGAATGCAGATCTTAGCGTCGCCTGTCATGGGAATGGAAACATTGGGGAAGTTTACGGAGTTGATGATGTCGCCGTTCTCAAGGTAAGCCTTGATCTCGTTAACTGCCATGATAGCGCAGTTGTCTTCGGACTCGGGAGAGGAAGCGCCGAGGTGAGGCATTGCTGTTACGCCGTCGATACCGATGAGGTCATCTGTAACGAAGTCTGTAACGTAAGCTGCCATACCGCCGTTTGCGAGAGCGTCGATGATAGCCTTGCTGTCAACGAGGTCAGCTCTTGCGAAGTTCAGGATACGAACGTTCTTCTTCATTGTAGCGATAGTCTCAGCATTGATCATGCCCTTTGTTTCAGCGGTAGCGGGAGCGTGCAGAGTGATGTAATCGCACTGCTCGAAGATCTCCTTGTTGCTCTTTACATAGTGAACCTTCTTGGAGAGGTGGATAGCGCCGTCAATGGAGAGGAAGGGGTCAGCGCCGTATACTTCCATACCGAGGTCAACAGCAGCGTTTGCAACCAGCGCACCGATAGCGCCAAGACCGATAACACCGAGCTTCTTGCCCTTGATCTCGGGACCTGCGAACTGGCTCTTGCCCTTTTCAACCAGCTTGCCTACGTTGTCGCCCTCGCCCTTGAGTGTCTTGAGCCAATCCATGGAAGCTGCCACCTTTCTGGAAGCCATGAACAGACCGCAGAGCACCAGCTCCTTAACAGCGTTAGCGTTAGCGCCGGGAGTATTGAATACTACGATACCCTTTTCGCTGCACTTGTCGATCGGAATGTTGTTTGTGCCTGCACCTGCTCTTGCGATAGCGAGCAGGTTATCGGGAAGCTCCATCTCGTGCATGGACGCGGAACGTACCAGCACTGCATCGGGATCAGCCATATCCTCGCCGAATGTGTACTTGCTCTTGTCAAAGAGGTCTGTACCGCAGGCAGCGATCTTGTTGAGTGTAAGAATATTGTACATAACAAATCTTCCTTCCAAAAAATATAGTGTTCTCCCCCATTTCGGGGGAGAAAGTGTTTGTGGTTAGTTTTCAATAGGAGCAACGACAGGTTTTCCGTCCTTATCTAAAAGAACAGTCAGTCCGCCGCCGGAGCTATTTGCGTGCCAAAGGTAGTTTACGCCCGTCATCTTGTCTACAAGAATCTGCGTTACCCCTTGCCCAAGCTCTTTATACACTATCTCAAAACGATTATCAGCCATTTTCGGCCTCGAACTTCTTCATGAAAGCAACCAGTGCCTCAACGCCCTCGATAGGCATAGCGTTGTAGATGGAAGCTCTCATACCGCCAACGGAGCGGTGACCCTTCAGGTTCTCAAGACCTGCTGCCTTAGCTTCCTTGACGAACTTAGCGTCAAGCTCGTCGTTGCCTGTTACGAAGGGAACATTCATCAGCGAACGATCCTCGGGTCTTACAGTAGCCTTGAACAGCTTGCTGGAATCGAGGAAATCATACAGGATCTTAGCCTTCTTCTCGTTGTGAGCCTTCATAGCCTCAAGACCGCCCATCTTCTTGATCCACTTGAATACCTTGCCGCAGATGTAGATGCCGTAGCAGGGAGGTGT
>CAYSYF010000086.1:0-7891 GCA_964435155.1 uncultured Ruminococcus sp.
CATAAAGGAATTAAGTATTCCTACCGTTGCAACGCCCTGTCCGGGGAAATCCTGAATATCAAGCAGTTGGAAGCCTGACATCTGCTCACTTCTCAGCGCGGTTTCGATATCATTGCGGTAGCACTGCACGGAAAGCCTTCCCGAAGCCCTGAAGAAGTCCTGCCATTTATAAAACAAGCCCTTTTCTTCAAGCCCCTTTTTGTACGCATTATAAGCTAAATGCTGTACGGGACCGCGGTACTTCTCGATCTCATTGAAATCGGGATACATAGCAAACTGACCTACCTCATGGGAAATGACAGGCACATCGGGAACAAGGACATCTGTATCCTCGGCGCTTACAGTTTTCATCTCCGTACCGTACTGTATCATGATCTCACCGCCGCCCCTGCTGTCAAGAGCCTTGACCTCGTCAATAAGCGGATCGTAATTATGAAGCGTATTCGGCTCATCGGTCTGGATATGCCCCTGAGGAGCGTCGCACATTGCGTAGCTGCCGCGGATAAGGCGGTCACGGTCAAAGCGCACACCGCTGAAAAAGTCGTCCTCGTCCAGCACGCAGGGCACAAACTGATAATTGTTTGAGCCGCCTACATACATCTTATCGGGGCAGACTGCACGATAGCCTGCTATAAGCTCATTCAAGCGCTCCTTGCTGCCCCACAGCTCATTGCCCATGGACATCATGACGAACGATGGGTGGTGTGAGAACTCACGCAGGATACGAAAGCCCTCTTCGCGCAGATAATCATGCTCCTCGCCAAATTCATCGGGGATCGTACCCCAGAACGGAAGCTCGGGCTGCATATAGATACCCATGATATCAGCGGCTTCAAACGCAGCCTCGGGCGGGCAGCAGGTGTGGAAGCGATAATGGTTGATGCCGTACTCCTTGGCTATGCGGAATACTTCAAGCCAAGACTCAACATCGGCAGGAGCATAGCCTGTTTTCGGGAATACCATTCCGTCGTGCTTTCCGCGAAGGAAGGTTTCTCTGCCGTTTACAAGAAGCTTAAGCCCGTCACCCTTCATTTCACGCATACCTACGGTTACGGTTCTGCTGTCACCGCCGATAGAAATCTCAAGCTTCATAAGGTTTGGCGCGAACTCGTCCCACAGCGGCACATCTGATGGCAGCTCGATAACACAGCTAAGCTTACCGTCGCTGTAATCGGCTGTTATCTGTGCATATTCTCTGTTTTCATCATACACACGAAGCTTTGCGCTTCCCTGCTGCGCGCCTGCTATCTCCGCACTAACGGAGAGCGCACGCTCAGACACATTCGGAAAGGCATAGACTGCCTCGGGGTAGGCATCGTAGCTCTGAAGCTCAATTCTGCCGATAATACCGTTCCAGTTGGTCTGGGTATCGCGCGAGGTCATGTGACCGCCGCCTGTGGGATAATCAACATTAGCCACGCGGATAACAAGCTCATGCGTGCCCTCAGAAAGACCGCCCAGCGAAAAGCGATGCGGCGAGCAAAGAGAATTGCCGAAACGGCATTCCCTTCCGTCTATGTAGACCGCAGTCATTCGTGTACGCTCAAGGAAAAGCGTCATACACTTATCTGCCATCTCGGGTGTTATATCAATGCTTCTTCTGAACCAAGCATAACCCTCGAACTTATGCATATCGGTCATACAGCCGTATTCTATCTCTGCATTATCATGAAAAAGTCCTGCATTTGATGTGGAATCGGGCAGCATGATGCTGTCGGGGTAGCCTTCAGGAGAAAGACCTCGTTTTGTTTCATCGAGATACACGTCCCATCTTCCGCTAAGGTCTGTAATTATCATGATCATATCCTCCGTTCTTTATTTAGTTATTTTTACTCCCTTGGAGTCCCAATACGCTTCTTGTATTACGCGCATTACCATGTCCTTATCCTCCTCGGACAATTCACCGCCTGCGAAAAGCGCGGTGACCTCGCCGATCAGTGTATCTGCGGAATGCACTGACTTAGTGACCGCTTCGCCCTCTGAGGTAAGATACTCGATCGTGACATTAAAGTATTCCGCAAGCTTTGCCAATACTCCGCTTCTTGGATAGCGCTCGCCCGACTCGTAATATTGGATAGATTTGCGCGATACGCCGACTGCATTTGCAAGCTCGGTCTGCGATACGGAATAGCGTCTGCGTAGCTGCGTTAATCTCTCACTGAACTCCATAACAGCCTCCGTTTTTGTTATCAAAATGGTGTCAATAAGGAACTTTACTAATATGATAATACATATCAGCCAAAAAGTCAAGCATAAAGCAGAACCGAAGTGAATTGGGTAGAAAAATTCATCTAAAATATCTGATCCGCGAAAAAAGGTCTTTCGACAAAACGAAAGCAGGACCGAAGTCCTGCTTTTTGATTTATTATTTTAGCCAAGCGGGAGAAATACGATACCGCCTTCACCGATAGCAGCCTTACTGCGAGAGGTGTAGACATTTACCTGATGTATGAACGAATTTATGCGTATTATAACTCCGGGATAGAACTCCTTACGGCAGGATACGGAGAGATTCTGTTTAAGCTCAAGCGTTCTTTCTATGTCAGCGATACGCGCCTGATTACGCTTTATCTCGCCCTGTATCTGGAAACGGGATTTCATTGCTTCCACCTTCATGTGCTCGCGCTCGGGAGAAAGCTTTGCAGCCTTTGCAAGCTCAGTAAGCGTTGTAAGTATCTTTCCAAGCTGATCCACCTTATCCTCAAGCTCTTCATTCTTATGTGTCAACTGATCCTTTTCCTCTGACAGCACCGCATTGTTACCAAGCGTAAGAACAGTCTTAGTATAGCCCTCAGAGCCAATGGTAGCAGCTTCTATATTCTTCAGCGCGGTATATTTTCCGCCTACCATTACACCCTTGCCGGTAGCAAGAATATTCTGTCCCGCATAGACCTCACCGCCTACAAAGGTAGCAGCCTCAACGTCGTTCTCGCAATGTATCTTGCTATTCTCACAGAATCCGAGCTTTACATTGCCCTTACACTCGATCTCGGAATTTATGCTTCCGAGGCGGATAGTGATATCGCCGTCTGCTTTGATAATGGCTGAGGTCACAGTTCCGTTAATAGTGATATTCTTCTGAGATATAACAGAATATCCCTCAAGGACATTGCCCTTTATAATTACGTTGCCGATAAAGTCGATGTTGCCTGTTTTGACATCAACATCACCACGGACAAGCAGCTCTTCTTCAACTACAAAGCAGCCGCCTACAAAACGGAGATTACCGTCAACAGATGCAATTATCTGTGAACCGTCTTCGGTGAGAACAGTTCCGCTGCCGAGATTTACGTTTACAGGTACACCTATATGCTGCGCAACAGTCTTTCCCGAGATGTCCTTACCCGGCTCACCCTCAGTAGGCTGAGTTATATCCGCAATGGGAGTGCCTCGCAGGATATTCTTTACCAGTCCGAGATTTTTATAATCCACCGTACCATGCTCATCTTCAACAGGCGCGATAACGCTGTCCTTATCAAAATGATATTTTATCGTTCCATCAACACCATCAACAGGAGCCTGCCAACGTGCAATACAGATATTTTCTCCGTAACGCTTGTTCTCTACGATCTTAGAAAGCGCGTCTTCAAAAACACCGAAGTATATACCTTTCTCGATAATTGCATTCTTTATCTGTTCTAATGTAACGTCCATGCCATCATTCTGCGGAGCTGTAACCTCCATGAAAGCAGTAGTTAAATTAGGATCGACCGAGATCTCTACAACAGCATGCACCGGTAAAACGTTATTATTGATCTCTGACATAAAAATGCCCCCCTTCTGAAAAAAGATATAAATCTGTAATTATATTTTACCACATATAGCGAATATTTTCAACAGTTTATTTGATGGTGAATATAAACAAATATGCAATAATGTTTTTGTTACAATAACAAAACGCCCACATTATGTGGGCGCTTGATTACGTATACCGTTTAATTACTGATTAGAGCCGCAGAAGGGGCAGAACTTCGCAGAGCCCTTGATATCCTTGCCGCAATTTGTGCAAGGCTTTGTTTCGGGTTCAGCCTCAACGGGAGCAGGTGCTGCAACAGGAGCAGGAGCCGCAACAGGAGCAGGAGCCGCAACAGGAGCAGGTGCTGCAACAGGAGCGGGAGCTGCAACGGGAGCGGGAGCTGCAACGGGAGCGGGAGCTGCGTATGTAGGAGCAACAGGTGCGCCATAGGGCTGCTGAGGAGCAACATACATGGGAGCAACGGGTGCTACAGGAACAACAGGCTCAGGCTCTTTAACTCCAAGGTGATCGTTCAGAGCTGTGAACTTTCTTACGAGCTTGGAAATTGCCATCAGTGTGCAATACAGAAGCAGGCTGCCGCCTATGCCGCCTACGATAGTGCTCATAAACAGCGCCTTAAAGCCATCGAGCACGCCATCTGCAAATACAGTGGGGATAGTAAGAACATCATAAGCGATATTTGCAATAGTATAAGCCTTGATTATCTTCTCAAAGAAGGGGCAATTGAAATTGAAGATGTTCATGAACTCTGCAACATCATTGTCGCCCTTGCGAACAGGCTTGTTCTTGGTAATAAAGAAAACAGTAACAACGATTCCGACCGCAAAGATAGCAGCAATCATTGCATAAATAGATACCCAACTGGGACCGCCATAAAGACTAGAAAAATCGTACATAGTGATGACTCTCCTTTACTTTTTAAAAATTACGGACAATTCCGCTCAGAGCAAAATTACTCTTTTTAAATTATAGCACATTAAATCGAAAAATTCAACTACTTTTTTTAATTTCCGATGATATTATTGGAAATATCGAACGGCGTTGTCTGATAAACGAAGTAATTGAGCCAGTTTGTATACAGTAATGTCGCATGAGAACGCCATTTCATCATCGGCGGTCTTGTGGGATCATCATCGGGGAAATAATTAACGGGAAGTCTTGGGTCAAGTCCCCTGTCCACATCACGGAAATATTCCGATGCAAGCGTTTCCGCATCATATTCGGAATGTCCTGTGATAAAGAACTGCTTGCTGTCTTCGCTGCATACGGCATATACACCTGCCTGCTCCGATACAGCCATCACCTTGAGCTGCGGGATCTTTACGATATCCTCGAGCTTGATCTCGGTATGTCGGGAATGCGGAACATAAAATTCCTCATCAAAGCCTCTGAAAAGGCGGGATTTAGGCGTAAGCAATGTATGCTTGAAAACTCCGAACATCTTCTGAGCAAGCGCATACTTAGGCACTCCGTAATGGTAATACAATGCTGCCTGAGCGCCCCAGCAGATATGGAAGGTGGAATGAGAATGGGTCTTTGTCCACTCCATGATCTCACAAAGCTCCTGCCAGTATTCTACCTCCTCAAAAGGCATCTGCTCAACAGGCGCGCCTGTGATGATAAAGCCGTCAAAATACTCTTCCTTTATATCTGCAAAGGTCTTATAAAATGCAAGCAGATGCTCGCTTGATGTGTTTTTACTGGTGTATGTAGAGGTCTGCACAAGTGTTATCTCGATCTGCAAAGGCGTATTTGAAAGACAGCGGAGTATCTGCGTTTCGGTAGCGACCTTGGTAGGCATCAGATTCAGAATACCTATCTTCAAAGGACGTATATCCTGATGAAGTGCGCGGTATTCAGTCATGACGAAGATGTGCTCGTCCTCCAATATGCTTTGCGCCGGAAGACCGTCGGAAATCTTTACGGGCATTGTTATCTTCCTTTCAACTTTTTTCTGTATGTATTAGATTATATAATAATTGCCGCCTTTTGTCAAGTAATGATATAGTCATTTTGCACTGTTTACAGTTTCAAAATTCTATATTAAATATATTGAAAAAAACGCAGTAGTGTGGTAAAATATAAAAGTATAGTTGAAATAATAGGGTATAAGTATGCTTTTTACCTGATTTACATTCAACAAATCGTATTTCAAGGAGGATCTTATGACATCAACTAAAACAAATCGTGTCGTATCCGTGTTGCTTGCGATCGTTATGATACTCGCGCTCAACACTGTTTTCTGCTTCCAGACAGCTTACGCAGATACATACGACAACTGGCAGTACACCGTTTCTGACGGAAAGGCTACCCTTACCGCTTACATCGGCACTGCCACAACAATTACTGTTCCCGCAACTATCAACGGATATTCCGTGCAGACTGTATCCGGCATTTACAGCACTACTTATAAAACTAAGGTAGTTTCTATTATTTTAAGCAGCGGTATCAAAGAGATCGGCGCTTCCGCTTTCAAGGGTTATACTTCTCTTACGAGAGTAACTATACCCGATTCCGTTACAAAGATCGGCGCTTCTGCTTTCGCTGACTGCACCGCGCTTTCCGGCATCACACTGCCCTCCAGTGTGTCCAGCATCGGCAGCTCGGCTTTCCAGAACTGTACCGCGCTTACAACCGCTGCTTTAAGCTGCAAAGCGACTTCCATTCCCAAGTCGGCTTTCTCGGGCTGTTCCAAGCTTGCTAATGTAACACTCCCCAACTCCTGCACAACTATTGATGCCAATGCATTCAGCGGCTGTACAGCACTCACAAACATTTATCTCCCCGACACCATTACAACTATCAACAGCAATGCTTTCTACAACTGCAGCTCTCTGAAGGGTACGCTTTCTCTCCCCAGCAACATCAAGACTATTGATGAAATGGCTTTCTCCGGCTGCACAGGCATTACCAGCGTGATCATTCCCAACAAGGCAAAGACCATCGGAGATAACGCATTCAGCAATTGTACAGCACTTACTGCCGCTTACTTCGGAAACAGCGTTTCCACGCTTGGCACGGACGTTTTCGCAGGTTGTCTTGCTCTTGAAAAGGCTGTTTTCGGCGGTGAATTTGTAAAGCTTGCCTCTGTTTTTGACAGCAAGAATGTTCCTACTGTTTACTATCCCTCCGGCAGCGCTTCGAGCTGGAAGAGCTACACCGGAACAAAGAAGTCATATTCCAACCCAACAGCCATTGCACTTTCAGGCACTATGACCGCTGTAGTTGGCGGCACTGCTACTCTCAAGGCTACCATCACTCCCAATACTTCTTCCGTTGGTAACCTGTGCTTCTACTCCACCTCAAACCCCGCTATCGCTACCGTCAACAGCAACGGTGTCGTTACAGGAAAGACAGGCGGCTCTGTTACAATTACAGCAACGACCATCAATGGCATATCCACTTCCACTACCGTTAAGATCACTCCCAAAACTGTAACCAATGTAAAAGCTGTTCCCGTTACTACAAGCTCCGTTAAGGTCACATGGAGTTCAGGTACGAATGTTACAGGTTATATTGTTTACCGTTCCTCCTCTGCCAACGGAACATATACAAAGCTAGGTACAACTCTTACTACAAGCTACACTGATAAGGGTCTGACAAAGGGAAGCACCTACTACTACAAAGTCCGTGCTTATGTTACAAACGGCTCCGCTTCTTACCAGTCGGCTATGAGCACTGCTGCTTCCGTTAAGGCTACTTCACCTGCTCCTGCTACTATCAAGGGTACTAAGTACAGCTCAGGTTATGCTACTATCCAGTGGTCAAAGGCTATCGGTGCAGAGGGTTATCAGGTTGCTTACGCGACATCTCCCAATGGCACTTACTACGCAGCAAAGACTATCACAAGCGGCTCTACTCTCGCACTCAGAAAGGGCGGACTTACTCCCGGCAAGACCTACTATTTCAAGGTGCGTTCCTACATCACAGTAAACGGTACCAAGGTATACAGTAACTTTACAAACACAGTTGCTGTTAAGGTTTAAAATAACGCGCTCCGCAAAGTTTCCCTTTGCGGAGCTTTTCTATATGTATAAAACAAGGAGAGGACATCTGCCCTCTCCTGATTTTGTTGCAAAACCTTATTTTTGCCCTCAAAGCGGGCTTTTTTGATAACTTTTTTGGTGTGGCTTT
>CAYSYF010000087.1:0-7582 GCA_964435155.1 uncultured Ruminococcus sp.
AGCTGATTTGTAATCAGCAGGTCGGGGGTTCGAGTCCGTCCACCAGCTCCAATTTTTTCTTAATAATTTAATATCATGGGAGCGTTCCCGAGTGGCCAAAGGGGGCAGACTGTAAATCTGTTGCGTTTCGCTTCGGTGGTCCGAATCCACCCGCTCCCACCAAGAAAAAAGCACTTGCATTAGCAAGTGCTTTTTTCAGTTATATTCGCCGAGTGACCGCAGAGCGGTCACCTTGCTAGTTATATTTGCTTCGCGAGTTATATTCGCTTCGCGCGTTTAAGGCGAATATAATATCCACTGCACTGAAGGTGCTGATATCACTTTTGGCAGAGGCGAAAATATCACTCTGTGCGTCAGCACAGAATATAACCAAAGATTTTGCGCAACCGATTGTCTGAATTATGACGATCGGTTTTTGCTTTATTTCCAAAGCTTTACAAGTTTTTTGAGATAGCGCGCTAAAGCAAAAACAATTTCCGTTGCGCATTTTATCAAGCGGCGATCATGTGCGTTGCGCGGCTGGTAGTGCGGAGTTTGGCGAAAATGCACAATAAATTTAATATAAGTTAATAAAAAACGTCAATTGACGTAAATAAATTTATGTGGTATATTTAGAACAAGAACAACCGATTGCGCAAACTTCGGCGCAAATCGCGCAAAAGTGTGAACAAAAGAAAGGCGGCAACTATGAAGATATTAAAGAAAATTGCGGCTTCACTTATGGCGGCTTCGCTCCTTTGCTTGTCGGCGTGCGGCAATTCGGGAAGCACAGATGGACAGGCAGGAACAGAGGAGGCGGCTGCTATCACCAGTGACACATTATATGTAAAGCAGGTTGAAGGTCTTTCGGACGACTTCATCATGGGCTGCGATGTTTCCACTGTCATTTCACTTGAAAAGTCGGGCGTAAAGTATTACGACTACAACGGCGAGGAGGCAGATCTTTTTGAGATACTGGCTCAGTCGGGTGTAAATTATGTCAGAGTGCGAATATGGAACGATCCCTTCGATGACGCAGGCAACGGCTACGGCGGCGGCAATAATGATATCGAGACCGCTTGTGAGATCGGAAAGCGCGCAGCAGACGCAGGTCTGAAGCTGCTGGTGGACTTCCACTACTCCGATTTCTGGGCTGATCCCTCAAAGCAGCAGGCGCCCAAGGCGTGGGAGGGCATGGATATAGAAACAAAGTCCGCTGCTCTTTATGAGTACACCAAGGAGTGCCTTACAAAGCTTAATGAAGCAGGCGCTGATATCGGAATGGTACAGGTCGGCAACGAAACAAACGGCAAGATGTGCGGCGAAAAGATTTGGATGAACATCTACTATCTTATGGACGCTGGCTCAAGAGCTATCAGAGAAACAAATCCCGACGCTCTTGTTGCGGTACATTTTACAAATCCCGAGTCGGTTGACAATATGAAGAATTACGCATCTAAGCTTGCGTATTATGATCTTGATTATGATGTATTCGCTTCTTCCTACTATCCCTACTGGCACGGCACTACGGAAAATCTTACAAGCGTGCTGAGCGACATTTCCGAACAGTACGGCAAGAAGGTAATGGTCGCTGAGACCTCTTACGCATACACGCTTGAAAACGGCGATCAGCAGGGCAACACCATCGGTGATGAGGTGAACTACGAAAAGCATTATCCCATCAGCGTTCAGGGTCAGTCCAGAGCGATCGTTGATGTTATCGAGGCTGTTGCAAACATCGGCGAGGCGGGACTTGGCGTGTTCTACTGGGAGCCTGCATGGATAGGCGTTCCGGGTGAAACATGGGAAGAGCAGTCCGCTCTCTGGGAGCAGTACGGCTCGGGCTGGGCTTCCAGCTATTCCGCAGCTTACGATCCCGATGACGCGGGACTTTACTACGGCGGTTCGGCGTGGGATAATCAGGCGTTGTTCGATTTCGACGGCAAGCCCCTTGAGTCCCTCAAGACCTTTGCATTGGTTCGCACAGGAAACGTAGTTGAGCCTGTTCCCGACGCTATCAAGGACACAGAGCTTATCATCAGGCTGGGCGAGAATATAGAGCTTCCCGAAACGGTATCCGCTATCTACACCGACGGCAGCGAAAAGGATATCGCAGTAGAGTGGGAGAGTGCCGATCTTGACGCTATGACGAACGGTCCTGTTGCAAAGTACACCATCAACGGCACAGCGGACGGAATGGCTACCGTATGCCGCATTTCGATGGTAGAGGCTAACTACGCAAACAACTACAGCTTTGAAGATAACGACCGCTCCATGTGGGTGATCGAGAATATCGACAACACAACTACCGAGATAAACTTCCAGCAGAAGGCTATGGACGCTGTTACAGGCGAGTATTCCGTACACTTCTGGGGCGAGAAGGGCACAAACTTCAACGTTTATCAGAACGTTACCGATCTGCCCGCAGGAAAGTACAGCCTGTCGCTGTCTATCCAGGGCGGCTTTGACGGAGCTGACACGACACAGAATATCTACATCTACTGCAGCGTAAACGGCACAGAGTACACCGCTCCCGGCGAGATAACCGAGTGGATAAACTGGACCAATCCCACTATCAGCGACATTGAAGTTCCTGAGGGCGCGGAGGTCACCATCGGTATCCATATTGAAGCAGGCGCAGGCTCGTGGGGCTCGTTTGATGATGTTCTGCTCAATCCCGTAAAATAAGAGGTGCGCGATGGAAGAAAAATTTATACTTAACCTTATCCACCGTCCCGAGCTTGCTCCCGAGTATGCTGAAAAGGTGACGGGTCAGGGTAAGAAGGAGGATATCTCCAGATCAGACCTCAGAGATGAGTCGCTGGATATTTTCCTGTTCCAGCAGGAAACAGCCCACAAGAACGGGCTTAAGACCACTATTCAGATGACCTACGCTTCGCTTTTCTCCGATGAGGCGTGCAGGCTTGCGAAGGAGCACCACGAAAAGTACGGCGATGAGATAAGCCTCTCGCTGCTCGGCCTTCCCTGTAAGGAGTTCCGCGACAAGTACAAGACCAAGGATTTCTGTATATGGATGTTCTCGATAGAGGATAAGAAATCTATAGTTGACGATGTTTTCGGTAAGTTTTACGAGCGCTTCGGATTTTATCCGCACTCCACAGGCTCCTACTACATGGACGCTGAGCAGGTAGAGCTGTTCAAGCGCACAGAGCTTTATTTTACTCTGCGTGAACGCACTATGAATATTTTTGATGAAAACGACGGCACAAATGTTGCGGTCGAGGGTGCGATGCCTGTTCCCAAGGAGGAAAAGAAGATAGTTGACTTCGATCCCAAAGCGGATAAGAAGAACAGAAAGAAAGCGGAAAAAGAAGCTAAAAAGGCGGCAAAGAAAAATAAGTAAGTGCAAAAGCCTGTATTTATTGTGTAAAAACTAATTGGTAAGGATAATAATGAACGACACTACAAAAAGCAAAAAAACTTTGCTTGACGATATTGCGACAGAGCTTGGGTTATCTAAATCCACTATCTCCCGTGCCATTTCGGGCAAGGGCAGAATAAGCGCGCAGACCCGTGAAAAGGTCATGAAATGCATCAAGGAAAAGAATTATCGTCCTAACAGCATTGCCAAAAGCCTTTCTGAGTCCAAGACCTACAACATAGGCGTTGTAATTCCTATGGACAGCGATGATACCGATGCTCCGTTTTTCCAGACCTGTCTTATGGGCATCAGCCGCGAATGTGCTGTGCATGATTATGACGCTGTGATAATCAGTACGGATAAAAGCGATCTTTCCCAACTGCTGCGGGTCGTGCAGAACAGGAAGGTCGATGGCGTTATCATCACAAGACCTGTTTCGGACGACAAGATGGAGTGCTTGCTTAAAGAAAACGGCGTACCTTATGTGGTTATCGGAAAAAGCGTTTCTCCCGATGCCATCACGGTAGACAGCTCGCACTTTGACGGCTGCCGCGAGCTTACCTCGTATCTGCTGATGTCAAATCCGCCCGAGAGTATCGGACTGCTGATGAACAGCATGAGCTTTACTGTAAACAAGACCCGTTATAAGGGCTTTGAGAGCGCTTTTTCGGCTATCGGCGCAACCCCCGAAGAAAGCATGGTATATACAGGCATTGAAAGCGCCATGCAGTTCAGCAAGGCGGTCACAGCGCTTCTCAAAGAGGAGCCGAAATGTATCATCTGCGGCGATGATATCATCTGCATGAAGCTGCTTGCGGAGCTGAACAACCTCGGCAAGAACGTTCCGCAGGATATCCGCGTTGCGTCATTTTATGACAGCGCATACCTTGACAACTATTCGCCGCCCATCACCTCGCTCATATTCAATGCAAGCGAGCTTGGCTCGGCTGCTGCGGCTGTGCTGCTTGAAGCTATCGCGGGAAATGCCATCAGTGAGACCACGAACCTCAGCTTTGAGATGCTGATAAGAAAATCAACCATGTAATTATGTGTAGATAACAGCGAATATCGCCGCCGTATACGCGGCGTTTTCGTTTTTTCGCTTGACAATGCGGAAATTTCATGCTATACTAATTAAAGTTGCAAAGGCTATGACAAGAAACAGTAGATATTGCGGAAACTCCAGAGAGGCGGCGCTTGGTGCAAGCCGCTGTTGAAGCCTTATCGAACCCATCTTTGAGCCTCGCCCCGAACGGTTTTACCCAGTAAGCGGCGACGGCACCCGCCGTTATCGGGAAAGAGTGCGGAGAGATCTCCGAATTCAGGTGGTACCACGGACTAAGTAAAAGTTCGCCCTGAGCTGAAATCAGCTCAGGGCTTTTTAATTTAAAATAACGGATCTGTAGGGCGGGATGCCCTCATCCCGCCGCTTTGGCGCAAGGGGAAGCTTGCCTACTGCCGTAAAGAAAGGATAATAATTATGAAACTTGACAAGCTTGTAGGCGATCGTTTTAAGGAGCGTCCCTCCGACTGCAACATCGACAGCCATGCGCTGATGGTAAGAGGCGGCTATATGAAGTATGTCGCAAACGGCATCTTTTCCAGCTATATGCCTCTTAAGAGAGTAACTCGCAAGATAGAGCAGATAATCCGTGAGGAGATGGACGCTATCGACGGTCAGGAGGTAATGTTCCCTGTTGTAATGCCGGCTACAATGTGGCAGGAGTCGGGGCGCTATGAGAGCATAGGCAGCGAGCTGCTGCGCTTCTCCGACAGAAACAAGGCTCAGATGGTGCTTGGTATGACGCATGAGGAGGCTGCCGTACATCTCGTCCGCGAGTATGCGAACAGCTACACAAAGTACCCCTTTATGATCTATCAGATACAGACAAAATTCCGTGACGAGGCAAGACCCCGCGGCGGTCTTATCAGAGTGCGCGAGTTCACCATGAAGGACGCTTATTCCTTCCACACCTCTCAGGAGGACTTGGAGGAATACTACTACCGCTGCCACAAGGCTTACGAGCGCGTTTATGCGAGAGCAGGTATCCCGGAGGTAATTTCCGTCGCTTCCGACAGCGGTATGATGGGCGGAAGCATATCTCACGAGTTCATGCTGCTCACTCCTATCGGTGAGGACAGCATCGCTATCTGCAAGAAGTGCGGCTACCGCGCTAATATGGAGGCTGCCGAGAGCATTATCGAGAATACACGCGACGCAGTTTCCGAGGAGCTTAAGGAGGTATACACTCCCAATATCCACACCATCGAGGAGATCTGCGACTTCCTCAAAACTCCCACAGACAAGAGCTGCAAGGCTGTCGTATATCAGAGAAATTCCGATGATCACTACATCGTTATCTTCATCAGAGGCGATCTTGATATCAACGAAACAAAGCTGACAAATCACCTCGGCTATGATGTTCACCCTGCTGTTATCACAGAGGAGTGCGGACTTAACGCAGGCTATATCGGACCTGTAGGACTGAATGTAAACGGCGGCTGCACGGTGCTTTACGACAAGTCCCTCATGAACACAAACAATCTCTCCTGCGGCGCAAACAAGGAGGAGTACCACTTCACGGGTCTTGATATCGCGCGCGATATCGGCGAGGTAGAGTACCTTGACCTTGCAAAGATCATTGACGGCGGTATCTGCCCCGAGTGCGGACAGCACGAGATAAGCATTTCGCGCGGTATCGAGGTGGGCAACATCTTCCAGCTCGGCACAAAGTACTCTAAGTCCATGGGCATGACCTACCTTGATAAGGACGGCAACACACAGACTCCCATCATGGGCTGCTACGGTATCGGTGTAGGACGTCTTGCAGCTTCCGTATGCGAGGCTCACCATGATGATTACGGTCCTATCTGGCCTATGGCTATCGCTCCGTGGCAGGTTCACATCTGCGCGGTAAGAGCAGACGACGCAGAGGTAAAGGCTAAGGCTGACGCACTGTACAACGAGCTTCAGACTCGCGGTGTTGAGGTCATCTACGATGACAGAGCGAATGTAAGCGCAGGTGTAATGTTCTCCGACGCTGACCTGCTCGGCTGCCCCATCAGGCTTGTAGTAAGCCCGAGAAATCTCAAGGACGGCGTTGTTGAGGTAGCGGCAAGAGATAAGAGCTTCAGCGAGAAGCTTGCTCCCGAGGCGGTTGCTGACAGAGTTCAGGCTATCATCAAGGAAATGCTGACTATCAAGGAATAATACGAAACGTCGAGAAAGTCCCAACGGGACTTTTTCGACGGTCTGACGGCGAGCTAAAGGCTCGCCGTTTTTGTATAAGAGGAAATTTTTCGGACATAATATTCCCAAAGCAACACGAAAGGAGAATATTATGGATATCAAGGGAACGAGAACGGAAGCCAACCTCATGTCCGCGTTTGCGGGAGAAACTCAGGCGCGCAGCAAGTACGACTACTTCGCAAAGGCGGCGCAGAACGAGGGCTTTGAGCAGATAGCGGCAATATTCCGCGAAACAGCAAACAATGAAATGGCACACGCGTATATGTGGTTTGAGCTGCTGGGCGGCATCACAAATACCACAGGAAATCTGCAGAATGCCGCTTCGGGCGAGCATTTCGAATGGGCGGATATGTATAAGAAATTCGCAGAGGAGGCGGACGCCGAGGGCTTCAAGGACATTGCGGCGAAATTCCGCATGGTGGCTGACATAGAGGAGCAGCACGAAAAGCGTTTTTTGCAGCTTCTGAGCAACACCGAGCTTCAGCGCGTATTTGAAAAGACGGGCGAAGCCATGTGGCAGTGCAGAAACTGCGGTCATCTTGTAATGGGCAAAAAGGCTCCCGAGAAATGCCCCGTCTGCAGCTATCCCAAGGCGTTTTTCGAGGTACGGGCGGAGAATTATTAAAAGAAAAAGGTGCAATGAAATGCACCTTTTTTTACTCGTCGTCTTTTAAAAATTTATACGCAGGCACGCCAAGAACAGCAGCTATATCAAACAATGTATCAAGCGAAATGGTGCGATTGATGTTAGGTGCTTCCACCGCTCCGATAAAAGCAAGGTTTTTGTTTATAGCTTCTGCAAGCTGCTCTTGTGTTAAGCCTTTTAGCTTTCTGTAATAACTGATTTTTAATCCTATTTTACGGTGCTGCTCATAGTGCTGCTCTTTCAATCTGCCACCTTCTTTCTTTTATCATTTTTAGCCCTGAGCAAAACACCGCAAAGCCAATAGCGAAGCGGATTTGCAAGGCGA
>CAYSYF010000088.1:0-7302 GCA_964435155.1 uncultured Ruminococcus sp.
CGGCTTGACTACGCAAAAAAACAAACGCGCCGTGCCAATTTCAAGCACAGCGCGAATATTCTAAAATGTAATTGTAAAGCTTCAAGCCTGCATATCAGCTTTAAGGATATTCTGATATTCTTTTGCAATTGAAGCATAGCGGCTGTTAAGCTGGATAAGTCTGCGGAGTGATGCTATGCATTCCTTGAAATTGCGCATTTTGCGCAGCATTTCTATCTCAGCGATAGTAACTGCGGCAAGCACCTCTTCGGGTAGCTCGTTTTCACCATAGCTTTCGAGATACTTCATTGCAATATTACCGAGCGTGGAAGTGAGCTTTTCAATTCCAAGCTTGTTCTCGGCAGCTCCTACCACAGTGTAAAGGTACATTACAACAAACTTGTAAAGCTGTGCGCTGTCGCTGACCTTGCTTACATCATAGCTGCCTACGATTTCGCTGAAGCCCTTGACGCCTCTGAAGCCGTCAGATACCATCTGCACGATATTTTCACAGGAATCCAGGAACGGGCTGATATCAAGCCCTTCATAAAGCATAATGTAAAGGATATCCGCGTGCTTTGCTCCGAACTTCTTGATAAACGCTGCTATTCGCGCCGCGCCTGCCCCTCCGCTTAAGAAATGAGCCTTATGGATAGAGATACGATTTCGCTGAACAGCCTTGTCAAGCTCCTCTGCGGCAAGCTTGTTTATAATATCACGTCTGCGCACCTCATTCATGCCGAGCAGAGCAAATGTCAGACTGTCCAAAATATCCGCTCTGTCCTTGCTGTCATTAGACTTATAGATCTTTATGAAATCCTTGCAGTCACCCTCCGCGAAAAGCTGAACTATCTGCTCTATGCGATATCCGCGCATATTTGCATCAAAATCATAATTTTTCAGCGGAATAAGCTTTATATTTTCTTCGGCTGCTTTATATCTGCCTGTTTTTAATGCGCTTTCGGTAAGTATCAGATTAAGCTTAAGCAGTGCATTTTCATTCTTCAGATGGAAAGTTATATACAGTGTTTCGCGGGAAACAAAATTTCTTGCCTTATAAGACTCATGAAGTCTGAAGAAATCACTGAGCATTTCATAGCACTCTTCAAACCTGCCCATATCAAATAATGCAAGTCCCTTATAGCCCATTATTTCAAGATCAGCAGACCTTTCGCCTTCGCGGATATCCATATCCAGAGCGAAATATTCATCATGTATCCTCAGTACATCATCATATCGCTTTTCACTATGAAAAAGCACGATAAGCGCATGATACAGAGCCATGACAAAATCCGACTTTTGCTCAAGGCAAAGTTCGATACCCTGATACGCATACGCGATTGCCTGCGTTTTGTCGTCCTGAGAGCAGTATGTATCAAATAGCTGCTTATACAGCAACGGGCTTGGCTCTTCCTCTGCTAATCTCTGCTGCAAAAGCTTTGAATTACGCTCGAATTTTGCATTCTCCAACTCTTTGTTATCCTCATAAGCATAACCGTAATGCTCCGCCACATCAGAAAGCATCATTATCGGCACACCAAAAGTGTTGAACGCCTCGTGTACAGGGCGCACAAACTCGGTCTCGGGGCGTATCTTTGTAAGTCTCGGAAGACAGAAATCTGTATAATCCCGCTTGTTTGTCATTGATTTGAAGTTTCTTATGCTGTAAACCGCGGAATTGTAGTTCTTATAGCTTCCCGACTTAAAGAAGTCGATTATTCCGTCGCAGGACAAGAATATCTCGTCCGCATCAAGAAACATGAACCACTCGCCCTGCGCCGCCTTTAGTCCTACGTTTCTCGCAGCAGCAAAGTCATTTACCCACTCAAAAAACAGTACCTTATCTGTGAACTCTTTTGCAATCTCAACAGTTCTATCAGTAGAGCCTGTATCAACTATGATAAGCTCGCTGTCAATGCTGTTGAGAATTGGTTTTATTGCAGTAAGGCACTGACGAAGATACTTCTCCTCGTTTTTAACTATCATTCCTATCGTAAGCAGCATGGCGGATATCCTTTCTATTATATCTTAAATATATCATACCATAAAACTATTAAAAAAACAATAATCTTTCGTTCATCTACAAAGCTTATCAAAAACAAAAAACCCCCGACCGAAGTCGGGGGCTCTTGTTAGCTAGTCAGCATTTATGCTGCCTTTAAGCGTTTAAGCTGCGCGGTTATTAGCCGAGGAGCTGGAGAACGCCCTGGGGCTGTGCATTTGCCTGAGCGAGCATGGACTGAGCAGCCTGCTGGAGAATGTTGTACTTGGTGTAGTTCATCATCTCGGAAGCCATGTCTGTGTCACGGATTGTGGACTCAGCTTCAGTCATGTTCTCGGCTGTTGTTGTCAGGTTCTCGATCTTGTGCTCGAGACGGTTCTGAATAGAACCGAATGTAGCTCTAACCATGGAAACCTTGTTGATAGCGTGGTCGATCTTGTCGATAGCTTCGTTAGCAGATTCCTGAGTAGAGAGATCAAGAGCGTCTGTACCAAGACCTGTAGATGTAACGTCAAGATCTGCGGTGAGAGAACCCATACCGGATGTCTGCTCGTAAGCGAAGGAGAAGTTAACAGCGTCCTTTGTGCGAGCACCTACCTGCAGTGTGATCTCTTCAACAGATGTCATTGTAGCTGCAGACTTGCCAAAAGCGTCGGGAGTTGTAACGGAAGAAGTAATTGCGATACCGCCGTTTACTGTGCCGCCGTTGAGAGCCTGTACGCCGTTGAAGTCTGTATCAGCGATCTGATTCAGCTCGTCATTAAGCTGATCAAACTCGAGCTGGATAGCTGCACGGTCAGTAGCGTCATCGTATGTACCGTTAGCGGACTCAGCAGCGAGCTCCTTCATTCTCTGAAGAATGGAGTGTGTTTCCTGAAGAGCACCCTCGTAGGTCTGGATCATGGAGATACCGTCCTGAGAGTTTCTCTTAGCCTGGTTCAGACCACGGATCTGGGATCTCATCTTCTCAGAGATTGCGAGACCAGCAGCGTCGTCGCCTGCACGGTTGATTCTGTAACCGGAAGAAAGCTTCTCAGAAGACTTCTTCAGACCGTTTACGTTAACGTTGAGCTTGTTGTACGCGTTGAGCGCGTTCATGTTATGCTGTACTACCATTCCTGCCATAATAATTTCCTCCTTGAAATTCGCGTCCCGTTTATCGGAATCATTCCTGTTGGGACGTATGGTGTTTTAAATGTTAATAAATTTCGTTGTTCCTTATGATACCGTTCACCTTATGTACACTGGGGATCCTGATATCCTTGGAACCTTTAGCTTAAAGATTGTTGTCTTTCAGCTATCACGTATATTATATCGGTCAGTTTTTTTAAAACTTTAGCTTTTTTTAAAAAAATTTTTAAAAAATTTTTATTTTTTTATATATTACCTATAAAAACTAAAAGCAGAGATATAATTACGCTTGTCAAATCTCCTAAAAAGAGGAGTTGACTGTGCCTTGATTAGCCGAGAAGCTGCAGAATACCCTGAGGCTGTGCGTTAGCCTGAGCAAGCATAGACTGAGCAGCCTGCTGGAGAATGTTGTACTTAGTATAGTTCATCATCTCCGAAGCCATATCTGTGTCGCGGATAGTGGACTCAGCTTCAGTCATGTTTTCAGCCGTTGTTGTCAGGTTTTCTATCTTGTGCTCAAGACGGTTCTGAACAGAACCGAATGTTGCTCTGACCATGGAAACCTTGTTGATAGCGAAGTCGATCTTGTCGATAGCTGCATTTGCACTTTCCTGATCGGTCAGTACAAGTCCGCCTGTACCAAGACCTCTTGAAGAAACATCAAGGTCTGCTGCAAGAGTACCCATGCCGTCAGTTTGCTCATATTCAAACGTGAAATTAACAGCGTCCTTTGAACGAGCACCTATCTGTAAAACAAGGCTATCAACATAAGTGAGATCGCTTTCAGCTGCCTGATAAGCATTCGGAACAGATACGCCGTCACCTGAAGCAGGATTGCTTAATGTTACTGAATAGCCATTAGTAAATGTGGTAACTGCGTTACCACCAGCGTCTGTAATCGTGAACGGCACACCACCTATTACATTATTACCTGGATCTGTCCAAGAATTTATATTGATACCAGCAACTGTTGTTCTATAGGTATATGTACCCGCATCTGCGTCCTGATTTGTTACTGTAACCGTATGACCGGCACTTGAAGAACCGATAAGCTTTATCTGGTTAGCAGGCGGATATTCGATCGTTCCGCTAACTGCTGTATTGCCATCAGCCATCACACCGCCGTTTAAAGCAACAACACCGTTGAAGTCGGTATCTGCGATCTGATTCAGCTCGTCATTGAGCTGGTCAAACTCAAGCTGGATAGCCGCACGATCAGTAGCGTCATCGTATGTACCGTTTGCCGACTCAGCAGCAAGCTCCTTCATTCTCTGGAGAATGGAGTGAGTTTCCTGAAGAGCACCCTCGTAGGTCTGTATCATGGAGATACCGTCCTGAGAGTTTCTCTTAGCCTGGTTCAGACCACGTATCTGCGATCTCATTTTCTCCGAAATTGCAAGACCTGCCGCATCGTCGCCCGCGCGGTTGATCCTGTAACCGGAGGAAAGCTTCTCGGAAGATTTTTTCAGGCCGGCAACATTGGTATTGAGTTTGTTGTATGCGCCAAGCGCATTCATATTATGCTGTACTACCATTCCTGCCATAATAATTTCCTCCTTGAAATTCACGTCCCGTTTGTCGGAAATCCTTTCCTATTGGAACGTATGGTTAAAGAATGCACTATATACATATATCTCTTTATGTACACTCAAGAAAGATATGCATACAATTACATATATTTATATCGGCTTTTTTTTTTCAAACTTTAGCCGTTTTTTAAGAATTTTAGGTATTTTTTCGGAAAAAATACCTAAAACCTTGATTATTTTGTTATAAACACATAATTAAAATACATAATTATTTTCTTTGCATTACTCAATAAAAAGCTGATAAAATCGCATATCGTACAGATGAACTGCTCTCTGTTTTCAGCTACACCCGCTGCGCCGACGACAGCAAGCCTTATTGCACCGACACAAAAATCAAAGCAACGAAGATTATCCTCATCAGATGCTTCAGTATAAAAGTTATTGATGAGCCACTCCAAAAAGACCGCTTTTATCAAATTATCTTCAAATTCTTCGCAGCAATATTCTTTAAGAGCTGCCTCTGCACGCTCCTTTTCAATATCTGTTTTTGCGGTTATGATTTCCCACCCGAATATTTTATAAAATATGCTGCTTATATCTGAATTACTATATAAAGAAGCTGCTCTCTTATTATCAAAAATACGCAAACGGCGTTTTCCGTCATCACTTGTGCTTATTATTGCTGTCGTATCTGAAATATCTGATACTATCAAATCCATACTGTCGGAATATCTGCATATATGATCTACCACAGCATAGCATGAGGTCCTGCAACTGCTCAGAATAACATCGTCGCAGATCCGTGATATCCTTGGATACTCCTTGCAAACATAGGAAAGATATTCTTCTCCCAGCTCCTTATGTATCTCGCACAGACCTTCTCCTGTTAAAAAAGGACATCTGTCTTTTTCATCTAATTTTATCAATCTGTATTGGTCTTGTATAGAAAAAGATGTTGGTATCTTATTTAATATAAAATTATTATCTGATGCACAAAGCTTTTCTACCTCACTTTCATGCCATATTATATCCCAATCCCTACAGCAGGTAGACGGACAGTCTTTTGCAAGACAGACAAATTCCGCAGCAAGCCTTGACTGTAATAACCGCATTTTACACCTCCATAAAACAAAACGACGGTTATCCGTCGTTTTTGTTCATTTGTCCGAGCCCTCGAGAAAATACGAAGCCTCCATATCCGCAACCGACAGTGCAAATGCAAGAGGAAACATTTCAAGAGCCTTTCCGATAGAATTCTTATCTTCTGTACCCGAAAATCCCATATGCCAGCGTATCGCCATAGCTTCCTCGCGGGTAAGGCGCATAAAGCCGCTTACCATATAAACTGATTTTTCGCCATGACCGTAGGGAAGAGTATCGTTTATTTCATAATAAGGTACCTTCTCCCACTGACCGGTATGCTCGTTCTTGGCATTTCTGTAGCTTACACGGTAAAAATTGACCTTGCAGATATCATGCAGCAATGCAACTATTGCTATGGTTTCAGCACTTGCGGTAAGCTTGTATTGCTCCTTGATACGCGGGCGCTCCATATAGTCACACAGACATTCATATACATTAAGAGAATGACGAAGAAGTCCGCCCTCAAACGCATTATGATACCTTGTGCTTGCGGGAGCTGTGAAAAAATCACTTTTATTTTCCAAAAAATCAAGCAGCTTGTCCGCACCCTCGCGTTTTATATTTTCATTATATATATGTATAAATCTTTCCTTATCTGTCATCATACTACCTCATCAACCGGTAAATCTCACCTGTGTACGCAAAAGCTTTCTGTTTTCCACATCAAATGTATACTCATACTGAAGAACCGTATAATTACCGTTACTTTGAGATGCAACTATATGCTGGGTCATTACACCTGCCGATTCAAGCTCAAGATGAGTTCCGTAGGGAGCTGTTTCTATCCCGTCTTCAAATACCGGTATCTCGATTATCTTTTCATCAAACACAGCAAAAAATCTTGCATACTGCGGAGCTTCTGTTTCATTTATAATATGAAAATCAAGCTGGATAAGATCGGGATACTCGTCAGCCTCAAAATCTCTTTTGCTTGATATAAGCTCGCAGCCGTAAGAAAGATCGTCAGTAACGCTTTCAAGAATAAGAAAACGATCATCTCGCGGAACATTTATTTTAAAGGAATCTATCATTTCTCCCTTTTTAATAAGATCCAGCCGAAAATCTCCGTAAAGCTCGCCGTCTATATATGTTGTATCTATATCCGCCTCAGCGGTACAATCAAGCTTTACACCTGATATTACTAATGTATAATATTCACCGTCTGAGTAAATATTTGTTATGTTATATGAAAGTCTGTCACCCTCAACTCTTGAAGTCTGCACAGCGGGAGGAATTACATCATCAGGCTGCAGATAAGTCTGTTCAGTTGCTGCTGTTGTAGCAGCTATCGTTGCAGAAGTAGTGACAGCAGTAGACACTGAGGTCTGTACAGAAGTTATTTTTTTATTATCTGAGCTGTTTTCTTCATTTTCAATATTGCATCCTGATAAAGATAATACCATTAAAAAGCTTAATACTGATGAAACTACTTTTTTCACAAACCTCACTCCTTTATTTATTGATTTAGCCCTGAGCAAAACACCGCAAAGCCAATAGCGAAGCGGATTTGCAAGGCGA
>CAYSYF010000089.1:0-7233 GCA_964435155.1 uncultured Ruminococcus sp.
GCGCAACAGAGTTTCGCACAGGAAAAGTCCCAACGGGACTTTTTCGACGGTCTGACTCCGCCCTATATAGGGCGGAGCTTTTATGCTGTCTTTACTGCGGCTTCTATTATTGCCACGGTAAGCATTACCAGCAGGTACACCGCGAATTGAAGATCATAGCCGCGCGAGGCTCTGCCTCTTGTCACCACCGAGCTGCTCTCCCCCGAGATAAGCCGCAGCAGCAGCGAGGAAAGCTCTGCCGAGGTATTCGCGGCGGCTGTGATGACTGCCGTGTAAATAAGCTCCGGAACTATCACCCATGCCGAGCCGCCCGAGGCTATTATTCCCGCCGGGGTAAGCCCTGCGGAAAGTCCGTAGATAAACGGCACTGTCCACACCACTGTGCTGCCTGCCGCGAAATAGCCAAGCAGAAATTCGGCAAGCAGAAATATCCCCACCTGTCCCAGCCGCCTTAACAGCGCCGCAGCAAAGCCGCCCTCTGCGCTTGCCGCTACTCCCGAAAGGAAATCGCCGCCCGACAGCGGGAAAAACAACGCGATGATAACACCTGTCAGCACTCCGATCACTGCCGCCGCTATCGCAAACGGTCGTCTGTCATGCCGAACTGTGCGTACAGCGCGCTCGTAGACGGGCTCGGTAGGCTCTGCGGCGGTTGGCTCGGGCGCTTCGTCTGAAGGCTCGTCCTGCGGCTCCGAAACAGGCTGCGCCTCGCGCTCAGCCTCGGTATAGTCCATTATATAAAGCCTGCCTGACAGCAGCTCCTCTGTCTGCTGCGGTGTTAAAAGCTCCTGCATAGTATCACCTCGGTACAATATATGCGCTTGTCCGAAGTGTTATGCAGGAGCTTATCCATTCAATATCGGGCTTTATCCGTCATTATTCTACGTTTTTGAGTGCAGCGTCGAGAGGTATCTTCTTTACGCGTCTGAACTGAAGGAACGCTATCACAGCGTACGCTACGATTCCCATTGCGATTATCGAAACATACACAGAGAACGGCACCGAATACGGTATCCAGCCCGAGTACGCCGCGAATATCTCCGAGCACAGGAATCGCATAATGATATCCACTAAAGGCATAGTAGCTATAAACGATACTATAACCACGATGCTTGTGGTAATAACATAAAGTCCGCTGATCTCGCTGTTGGTATAACCGAGTATCTTGGTCATGGAGATAGACTGTGCGTTCTTCTCAATGATTATCTTCGACAGCAGATAGATTATCAGCATGAACATCACTATTCCGAACCAGTAGAACATATCGAACACCTCGCCCATGGAGTTGTTCATCTGTCTTGACAGCTTTGTAAAGTCGTCTATGGTGAGCTTATTCATGATGTACAGCTCGTTTATGTCGGTAAGCTCCTCATTGGAAAAATAGCCGTTGAAGTAGTCAGCGTCATTGCCGAACACCTCGTTGAAACAGTCGCGCTCCATATATACCGCGAGGGTGGTGGGGCTACCGCTGATACCGTCAACGGTGAAGCTGTATTCCTTTGTGCCGAACTCCTCTTTCAGCGTTACGGTATCGCCCTTTTTGATGCCGTTCTTTGCCGCAAACGCCTCTGAGATATACACGCCCTCACCGAACTCGATGTCAAAATAGCTACTGTCGCTGTTTACGCCGTAGATGGTCACAGCTTCGCTCTTGCGCTTGCCCTCAATAGTCACAAGGCTGCCTGCGCAGTATTGCTCGGCACCGTCGATGTCTGTTTGTGCAGGCGCTTTGAGTATGTACTGATAATTGCAGATCATATTGTCCGCGATAAGCGTTTCGTTGTTATCCAGAAGCTTTGGGAAGCCCATTCCAAGCAGCAGTATCACGTTCGCGAGGAAGATACCGACAACTATCATTATGTAGTTCGGCATATTCTGAAGGATAACTCTTATCCTGAATCGGTGCATAATGCCGATCTTTGTGTTCAGCCTCAGCGCCTTTTTCCTGCCGCCCTTTTTGAGATCGCGGCGGATAAATCTTAGCGGAGAGAGCTTCATCTTGCTACTGAGTATAAGGAAGTTTATCGCTATCATCAGCAGCACAGGAATGACTGTTGTCTGCACGAATGCGTCAGCATTCCACAGGATATCGAACAGCGGCAGGCTGTAGTTTCCGTAGTATATCCCTAGCGCCACATCAACAAACAGCGTGTAGCCCACGATATTTCCCACTACCGCAGAAATAAGCGTTACAAGCGCAGGCATGGAAAGATAATGCCTGATAAGCTCGCCGCGCGTATAGCCCGAGGCTCTCAGCGTGCCGATGACGTTAGCCTCCTTGGTGATGGTGTTGGAGGTGGTTATCGCCATGATAAAGGCGAGTATAGCAATAACGATGTAGAGGAATGCCATAAAGGTCACTCTGTCCCTGCCCGTATCCTCACCGACGAACTGTATCGCCTGATTTGTGTACGCAGGCACAAAGCGTGTAAGCATTGCCTTTTCCGAGATAGCTTCAAGCATACTCTCGGCGCGTTCCTTTGCTTCAAGGTTATCGGCGGGGGCGTCGTTGTAGGTCCATGCGTAGTTGTAGTTAAGTCCCACGTCATCGAACTCATCAAAGCCCTGCTCCGTCATAACCGCAACACCGAAGCTGAACGCTTCAAACAGCGTATCCGAGGGGTTCTGATACAGGGAGCTGTAATCGGACAGCGCCACAAGTCCCGTGACGGTAAGCTCTCTGCCGCTCACCGACAGCGTATCTCCGACTGCGATGGAGTTGTTGTCCGCATACATACGGTCAATCGCTATCTCATCGGCGGTATCGGGAAGCTCGCCCTCGTTCACGCTTACCCTGTTTACCTCCTCGCGCAGCTTGTAGATACGCAGGGTGCTTTCGATATCGTCAGTTTCGCGGTCCTTGTAGAAGTTCTCGTACACCTCGGCGCCCTCGTCACGTACAGCGGTCAGCACAGCGTCGTCCGCCTCGGTAACAAGCGTGAAATCGCCGTCCTCGATGTTGTATTTGTCAAAGCTTTCGTTGTAAGCTGTCTTAAGGCTCTGCGAGGCAACAAGAAAGCCCGACACAAAGCCGATGACGATCACCATGAAAAGGAATATGATGATGTACTTCGGCGCCTCGCTCTTAAGCTCTCGGGGAAGTCGTCTGATAAGAGGATCTCTCATGCCGCACCTCCTTACCAGTCAAGCTCT
Organism: uncultured Ruminococcus sp.; assembly: GCA_964435155.1. GTDB lineage: Bacteria > Bacillota > Clostridia > Oscillospirales > Ruminococcaceae > CAG-115. Next base: position 3,154 of record CAYSYF010000089.1, read on the forward strand.
TCGGCGGAGATCCTCGCCTCGTTTACGCGGTTGCTGCGCACCATTCCGTCACGAAGCTTTATTACTCTGTCCGCCATGTTCTTGATAGCGTCGTTGTGCGTTACCATTACGACAGTGTTGCCGTATTTTCTGTTTACGTCCTCGATAAGCTTGAGTATCTCCTTGGAGGTCTTGTAGTCAAGCGCGCCTGTCGGCTCGTCGCAAAGGAGTATGTCGGGGTTTTTGATTATTGCACGTCCGATAGCGGTGCGCTGCTGCTGACCGCCCGAGAGCTGGTTCGGCAGCTTATGACGGTGCTCGTAAAGTCCGAGGGTGTGCAGAAGCTCGTCCACGTCAAGCGGAGCGTCGCTGAGGTAAGCGCCTACCTCGATGTTTTCCTTGATGTTGAGGTTGGGGATCAGGTTGTACATCTGAAAGATGTAGCCAAGGTGCTTTCTGCGGTACAGCGTCAGCGCCTTTTCTTTCATGTCGGCAGTCTTTTCGCCGCCGATGCTTATGTAACCGCTGTCTGCGCTGTCGATACCTCCGATGATGTTGAGCAGTGTGGATTTTCCCGAGCCAGACGGTCCGAGCAGCACACAGAACTCGCCCTTTTCAATGCCGAGATCGATGCCCTTCAGCACCTCCGTCCTGCTGTCGCCCTCGCCGAAGCCCTTTCTGATATTGCTGATTTCCAGAAACATAGTAATTACCTTCCTTTCTTTGATCAACAAAAAAACCGAGTATTGCCAAAGCAACCTCGGTCGGTACTATACAGGAAAAAAATAAAGACTCCATGTACAGCACGGCATAAAGCCGCTTTCGCAATACATGAGTCTCGTTATTTAAGACAAGCCAGACGATATAAACCGTCAGTATGTTGACTTGCCACGCCGCTTGCTTGCAAGCCTGCGCCACTACTCCCTCATCAGGATTATTCTGTTGTTGTTTGCATTATAACCTATTTTCCCCGTCCTGTCAAGACCTACAAAGATACTTTGTTGAAGTTAAGCAAAACACAGTGCCGGTATGCCATGTTAAGTTAGCTAAAACTAACAATGATCGTGCCTTTCCTTGAAAGCTCGCAGAAAAAAGCGCTGAAATCGCCTGATTTTGTATACTTTTAGTATAATAAGTTTGTAATTCGTCGAAAAGTCATTGATTTTCAAGAAAAAAAGTGCGTTCAGCCGTCAGGAGCTAGCCACATCGGCAAGCCTGCAATAAGGCTCCTCGGGGTACTTGGCAGATAAAATTTATAGTTCTGCTATTCCGACCGCATTTCCTCCGTACCCCTTATCCGCGCCGAGTTGGTCTTTTTTGCCGAAAATGACCATAACGCTGAATAAAGCGCACATGGTGATCTCTATTGCGGGTATCATGTTGTCTACCGCGCAGGTTAGCTTTGCCCGATCAAATCGTGCGCCTGATCAAAAAATATGTCAATAGCAAGACTGTATAATATTGACAGGCATATCAAAATAAGTTATAATAAAATTAACGGTTATAACACCGAATAAATTTTACAGGAGGTAAATATGAACAATTTATTCAAAAACGAAAAATTCTGGTGCGTAGTTGCAGGTGCGGCAGGCGTTATCGTCGGCAAAAAGGTGCTTACTGCCAAAAAGACCAGAGAGCTTGCAGTGACAGGTCTTGCAAAGGGTATGAAGATCACTCACGATGCTAAGGCTGCTTTTCAGAGCATGAAGGACGAGGCTGAGGATCTTTGCTACGAAGCAAAGGAACAGGCAGGTCTTGCTGAAGAAACCGAAGAATAATGAATTACAGTATAATATCGGATAAGCTCGGACGTATACGAGTTCGTTTCGGGGGCTATGCCTTTGATAAAACGCTGGAAAGCTGTATCCAAAAGTTAGCCATAGCTAACGCATTTATTCTTTCCGCAGAGGTTCACGCTGCAAACGGCGGTCTGCTGCTCTATTATCAAAAGGGACGCCGAAACGAGGTCATCGCTTTTATCGACAGTCTGAATTTCCGTAGCCTTACACCTCTTACAGAGGACGATACAACGAAAAAGATCGACAGTGATTTTCAGAAAGGTCTTGTCAGGCTCGGTGTAAATCATATTGTACGAAAGCTGCTCGTTCCTGCGCCGCTTCGTCCGATTTTCGTTGCCTACAGAGCCGCAGGGTATATTCTTAAAGGTCTGCAATGTCTTGCACAGGGAAAGCTTACTGTCGAGGTGCTTGACGCTGCCTCTATCACCGCTTGCCTTGCTCAGCGCAATTTCAGCACAGCAAGGACGATAATGCTCCTGCTGTCGGTATCCTCTCTGCTGGAGGAATACACTCACAAACGCACTAAAGCCGTGCTTACATCAAGCCTTGCGATAAAGGCAGACAAGGTGTGGCTTGCGGGCGATAAAGAGGATATCCTCATTCCCATCAAGGAATTGCAGGTGGGCGATAAGATACGCGTAAGAACAGGCAGCGTTATCCCTGTTGACGGCGAGATAACCGAAGGCGAGGCTTATATAAACGAAGCCTCAATGACGGGCGAGCCGCTTGGGGTAATGAAATCAGTGAATGCAACGGTTTTCGCTGGAACTGTAATTGAGGAAGGCTCGGTTGTCGTAAAGGTAAGAGCTGTAAGCAGTGACACGAAAATACAGAAGATAATCGAGCTTATCGACAGCTCGGAAAATCTGAAAGCAGGCATTCAGAGCCGCGCTGAGCGCCTTGCTGACGGTATCGTGCCGTTCAGCTTTTTAGGCTTCGGACTTACGCTGCTGCTGACCCGTAATATCACAAAGGCGGTCTCGCTGCTTATGGTGGACTATTCCTGTGCGATAAAGCTGTCAACTCCTATTTCCGTTATTTCTGCAATTCGTGAGGCGGCTGACCGCAGTATCACCGTAAAGGGCGGAAAATACCTTGAAGCCTTTGCGGCGGCAGATACGATAGTATTTGACAAAACGGGCACTCTCACCAACGCCGAGCCTGTGCTTGAAAAGGTGATTCCGTTCGGTGATTACTCCGAGGAAGATGTGCTGAAAACAGCCGCTTGTATTGAGGAGCATTTCCCTCACAGCATGGCACGCGCTATCGTGAAAGGTGCGGAGGTGCGCGGTGTTCTTCACGCAGAGGAGCACGCCGAGGTGAACTACATAGTCGCTCACGGCATTGCGACTACTCTCCACGGCGAGCGTGCAATAATCGGCAGCCGTCATTTCGTCTGCGAGGACGAGGGCGTAACTATCACCGATGAACAGCAGGCATACATTGACGAAAAAGCAGGCGCATCTTCTGTCATTTATCTAGCGATAGGCGGAAGGCTTGCAGGTGTGCTGTGCATAAACGACCCTCCCCGAGAAGAAGCGGCGAAAGCTGTAAGGCTTATGAAAAAATGCGGCATTGAGAATGTTGTTATGCTTACGGGCGACAGCAGCTCCGCCGCTGAGATCATCGCAAAGCAGCTCGGCATTACCGAATTTCACGCACAGGTACTCCCCGAGGAAAAGCACCGCCACATTGAGCAGCTTAAAGCCGACGGACACTGCGTGATAATGGTGGGTGACGGCATAAATGACGCACCTGCGCTTGCGGCGGCTGATGTTTCAGTTGCAATGAGCGACGCTTCGGATATCGCAAAGGAAACTGCGGATATTACGCTCAGAGGCGCAAGACTTACAGAGCTTGCGGTCATGCGCAGATTAAGCGAAAGGCTTATGGAAAGGATAAATTCCAATTATCGCTTTATAGTGGGATTTAATACGGCGCTGCTTTTGCTCGGCTTTGGCGGAGTTATCTCCCCGTCAATGTCGGCACTGCTTCACAACGGCTCGACAATGGCGATATGTATGAAGAGCATGACACCACTGCTCCCCGAGGGACGAAAGTGATACAACGGCTAAAAACCAAAGGCGATATAACGATATCGATGAGCGCCCCTTCATTGCAGGCATATTCCTGATACGGATAGATATACCATCTGCCGTAACGAATGCAATGCAGGTTCATACGCGTCTAATTGTATCAATCGCCGCGATCTCTACCAAATAAAAGAGGACTGCTTGTTGCAGTCCTTTTCAGCTTGTCGAAAAACTATGTTTTTGCTCGCGAAGCGAGCTTTTTAGATAAC
>CAYSYF010000090.1:0-6747 GCA_964435155.1 uncultured Ruminococcus sp.
AGGCGTTGACGTGCCCAATGTAAACACTCTCATAATCGAGGACGCCGACTATATGGGGCTTGCACAGCTTCATCAGCTTCGCGGCAGAGTAGGCAGAACCAACAAGCGCGCCTATGCTTATTTCACATTCAAGCGCGGAAAGATACTGACCGAAATAGCACAAAAGCGCCTTGACGCTATCCGTGAGTTCACGCAGTTCGGCAGCGGCTTCAGGATCGCACTGCGCGACCTTGAGATACGCGGCGCGGGCAATATCCTCGGCGCTAATCAATCGGGACATCTCGCAAATGTGGGCTATGATATGTATTTACAGCTTCTCGGCGAGGCAGTCCGAGAGGAACAGGGCGAGGTTGACGTTCACAAGGAGGAGTGCCTTGTGGATATTCAGATCGACGCATTTATTCCTGAGAGCTATATCTCAAATCAGGCGCAGCGCGTGGACTGCTACCGCAAGATAGCACGCATACAGACCGAGGAGGACAGCTTTGACATCACAGACGAGCTTATCGACCGCTACGGCGATCCGCCCAAGTCGGTACAGGGACTTATTGACGTAGCAAGGCTCAGAAACATGGCTTCCGCTGTGAATATCGTTGAGATAACACAGAACGGCGATCTGCTGAAATTCTTCGTATCGAAATTTGAAATGCAGCGAATTGCTGCAGCGTCCGAGAAGCTCGGCGGCAGGCTGAAGCTTGAAACCATGGGCAAGGCTCACCTTGCAGTGAAGCTTGCAAAGGGCGACAAGCCGCTTGATATCATGAGAACGCTTATTACGGCGATGAATGAGGCGGAGTGACATGAAAAGAGGCTATCAAAACGATAGCCTCTCTTTTTATTTCAGCTCTTTTGCCGCCCGTGCGCACGCCTCAGACATGGCACTGACGATCTCTGCCGCCTTTTCTACGGGAATACGCTCCTCCGAGTAGTACCACTCCATAAAACAACCGAGGAAACCTCCTGCCTCAAATGCAGGGATAATACCGGTCGATTCCTTTGTTTCAGAGAAGTCATTAAAGGTCTTTGCAGATGCCTTAAGCGCATTTCTCAATCTAGATGTGAGAATGCCGCGCGTATCCATTCTCATAAGATGGAAATAATAATCGAACTCGCCTGTCATCAGCTCGTAAAATCCAATGAAGATATTATACACACTGGTCTTGTGATCGTTTGTATCGACCCTTGAAAGAATTTCACGCAGCTCTGCAACAAGATCGGTCTCGATCTCCTCAAGGATATCAGTGAGATTATGGTAATGTGTATAAAAAGTGCGGCGATTTACATTTGCAGCCGCAGTAAGCTCGCTGATAGTGATCTCTCCGAGCGCCTTCGTTTCCATTATCTTGAACAAAGCAGACTTTATCGCCTTTTTTGTCCTGACCACACGCTTATCAACATTGCGTCTGTTATCGTCGCCCAATTTATTGCACCTCATTTCTATAAGTATCTACCAATTATTATAAACCAATTTCCTCAATATGTCAAGTATATCATTGACCAATAACGATACGTTCATCATCAAATTACAGAAAAACCTCTTGACAAAACGCTGTCAATAATGTATAATATTAACGTTATTCGGAGACGTATCGAAGTGGTCATAACGAGACTGACTCGAAATCAGTTGTACCGCAAGGTACCGTGGGTTCGAATCCCACCGTCTCCGCCAGCAATCCGCTGCTTCAGGTTCTACTTGGTGCAGCGGATTTTTTATTTTCAGCGAAATGTGAAACCTGCACAAAAATACTTGACATTAGTTAAAAATAGTGTTAAAATATTAGATAGCGTTATTAAATATAGTGCTGAATATTAAAATTTAGGAGTGTAACCATGTTCAAGACCTTTGAGGAAGCCAAAAAATTCTGCGCTGACAACGGCGTAAAAATGCTCGACTTTAAGATGGTCGATCTTGACGGCAGATGGCGTCATATCGCTATTCCGGAGACCCGCTTCGTTCCCGACCTTATGGAATCGGGTATCGGCTTTGACGGCTCCAACTACGGCTTTGCGCCTGTTGAAAAGAGCGACATGATCTTTATTCCCGATCTTTCCAGTGCGTCGCTCGACCCGTTTGCCGAGGTCCCCACACTTTCTATGATAGGCGACGTTTTTGTTATCGCTGCCGAAAACTACCGTTTTGATCAGGATCCCAGAAACGTTTCCAAGCACGCTGTTGAATACCTGAAATCCACAGGTATCGCTGATGAAATGATCATCGGTCCTGAATTTGAGTTCCATATCTTCGATAACGTTTCCTACAGCACAAAGCCCGAGGACATGAGCTTTACAGTTGATACAAGACAGGCTTCGTGGAATTCCGAATATGCCGACAGCAACAACAAGGGTTATATCACTCCCGGTCACCGCGGATATCACGCAGACCTCCCCAACGATATCACATACGATCTCAGAAGCCGCATCTGCCTTATGCTTGAGGAGCGCGACATTAAGGTAAAATATCACCACCACGAGGTTGGTGGCAGCGGTCAGGTTGAGATAGAGGTCGAGCTTGGCGAGATGACAAAGATGGCTGACAATACCATGACTATCAAGTATATGGTAAAGAACGCTGCTCTCCAGGACGGAAGAACCGCTACCTTCATGCCCAAGCCCATCTACAGCGAGGCAGGAAACGGTATGCACGTTCATATGCTGCTGTTCAAGGACGGAAAGCCTGTATTCCACGATCCCAGCGGTTACTCCGAGCTTTCCGAAACTGCACTTTACTTTATCGGCGGTCTGCTTAAGCACGCTCGCTCTCTGTGCGGCTTCACAAATCCCTCCACAAACTCCTACAAGCGTCTTGTTCCCGGCTTTGAGGCTCCTGTAACCATCGGCTACGCTACCTCAAACCGCAGCGCTGTTATCCGTATCCCCGCCTACGCGAAGGCTCCCGACAAGCGCCGCTTTGAGCTGAGAAGCCCTGACGCTACCTGCAACCCCTACTACGCTTACGCTGCTATCCTGATGGCAGGTCTTGACGGCGTAAAGAACAAGATCGATCCTTCAAAGTGCGGCTGGGGTCCGTTTGACTTCAACCTCTATTCTCTCTCCGACGAGGAAAAGGCGAAGATCCAGTCCCTGCCAAAGACTCTTGACGAGGCTCTTGACGCTCTTGAGGCTGACCATGACTACCTCATGGAAGGCGGCGTATTCCCTGAGCGCCTTATTGAGATATGGCTGAAAAAGAAACGTGCAGAGGCTGCTGCGATCAACAAGATCCCCCACCCTGCCGAGTTCGCCAACTACTACGATCTTTAATAAACAGCAAAAGCTGCCGATCTTCGGCAGCTTTTTTATCTATACACTTCGAGTCCGTTTTTGGCTATTTCATTGAGCTTTCTGCGGCAAGCCTGCTCCTGCTCGCCTGTAAGGTATTTACCTGCTCTGCTGCGATAGTATGCGGATAGCTCGGGCTTTCCGTCCTCTCTCCATTCAACTGTGATGTTGTATGCCTCACAGGAGTATTCCTCGCCGTCTGACAAGATATCCAACACAACGCTGTCGGCAAGCTCCGCAAGCAGCATATAGCCTGCGGTCTGCTCTGTGCTTATCTTCTCAGAAAGCTTTCCGTTGCTTATAAATATTCCGCCGTCCAGCACCGCTGTACTGCCGTCCTCCGACTTTGTCATTCCGCTGCCGTTTGCGGCTTCAGAAAAGCTTGGTATCAGTGTGCTTCTGCCGCCGGCGTTGTCTGACAGGATATCCAGCACCGTAGCTTTGGGCGATACTCCCGAAAGAAAAGCGTTGTTTATCATATCAACTGGCTTTTCAGCGGCAGTTATTCCCTCGGTGAACTGAAGATCGGTCAGAAGCTCGGCATTTTCCGAATAGCACACGGGTGTATTAAGACTGCACCGCATATCACGATGCAGCATCATAATAACAGATGATATATCAGCTTCTTCAAAGCCGCTTCCAAGCACTATCAGCTTTGCCTCGCTCATATAGATCTCCTTGCCGTCAATGAGCGACAACTGTTTGACCGCATCGCCGAGAGTATTGCCGCTGCCTGTGACCTTTATCACATTTGTCTGCGTAACGTCAAGCTCACCGCCGCTGCCGCCTGCACTGAACAGCAGTGCGATGAGCTTGTATTCACCGTCGGCATAGTCTATTGCGGCAAGCTGGATTATGGCCCTGTCGCCAAGCTCTGTCGTATCTGCACAGCCACAGCAGAAAAAAACTATCCCTGCTAATGCCAATAGCTTTTTCATGCCTTGCTCCTTTCCTCGGAGTGTCCGATATTCAGCACTGCTCGCACCGAATGGTAAGCAGCACAAGCAAGCAGTCCTGCCCTGAAAGCTGCGGCAAGCGTCCATATCGCTGCAACAAAGCCATCAAGCCGTTTGAACAGCGTGATATCCGAAAGCTGTGCTGCCGCTGTAAACGGATATTCGGCAATACCGTAAAACTCGCCAAGCACCGACATAGAGAATATGCCAATAAGAACAACTCCCGCTACTGAGCACAGCGAGAACAGCAGCATAGTACCGCAGCCGCCCTCTCGCACGAACGGCAGCAATGCCGCAAAAACAAGATACTCACCGCCGCGAAGAAGCTGCTCCAGCACATGATACCAGAACTTGTCGGAAAGATCTGTACCGCTTATATCCCTCATGTGCATATGCGGCATATCAGCAAGCACTACCGCTAATGTTATTATTCCTGCCGCAACAAGGAACAGCACTCCAGCCCGCGACAGAGCCTCGGCTCCCTTTACTGCCATATACACCGCAAAAGCCGCAACAAATACAGCTATCACAGCCGCTGACATTCCTGTGATGATGGTGCGCTGAGCATACTCGGCTGTATATAATACTGTCCTTGCAGCCAGAAACACTGCCGAAAAAGCTGCAATCAGAGCCATAAAAATGCTTAAAGCCCGACTTTTTTTAGCAACCGAGCCATAAAGATCTCTTCCCCTTGCCGAATATATAAAAAGCGGCAGTGCAAGCAGCAGACGTATCCCCTCGGCGGTCAGAAGTGCTGCAAAGCCTGTACCGCTGTAACCGCTCATCTGAGGAAATGCTATTTCGGACGAAAGCCTTGAAAGCAGCAGGATACAAAAAAGCTGATATTTACTTATCATATATCTCCTTATTCCGAGCCGTTAAGCTGCTGCACTGTCAGGTCTGTCTTAGCCATTCTGCGCCAGCCTGCACGCACAAACATATCTCTGCCTGCACGCGGAGTAAACGGTGATATGGGCGCCATATACGGAGTTCCATAGGTGTTCAGTGAGCACATCTTCACAACCACCGCACCAACAGCAACAGCAAGCCCGAATAGACCGAAAACTCCGCCTGCTATGATATACAAAAAGCGCAGTATAACCGTCTTTTCGTACATTGCGGGAACAACAAAGCTGCATAGTCCCGATAGTGCAACAACAAGCACCATAGGCGCTCCGACAAGCCCAGCGTTCACTGTGATGTCGCCTATTACAAGACCGCCAACAACACCTATAGCATGACCTATCGGGCGCGGCAGCCGCAATCCTGCCTCACGGAGTATCTCGTACATGAAGTGGATAAACAGACATTCCACCATAAGCGAGAACGGCGCGGTCTGCTCGGCGGCAGCTAAGTTCAATATAAGCGCTGACGGCAGCAGCTCGGGGCTGAACGAGGCTATCGCGACATAGGCTCCCGGCAGAAACAGCGTGATAAAATACGCAGCAAGCCGCACAAAGCGTATAAAGGTTACATAGAACGGCTTTTGTGTGTAATCATCAAGCGTCTGAAAGCTCTCTATGAACAGATACGGCACTACCAGCGCAAACGGAGTTCCGTCCACAAGTATCCCTACTCTGCCCTCGTAAAGCTTTGCGGCAAAGCTGTCGGGGCGCTCACAGGTTCCGCACTCCGAAAAGAACCAGCCGCCCTTGCCCTCTAAATACGGCTGGATATAGCCGCTTTCAAGAATAGTATTGAGTTTCACATTCTTTAGTCTTGCTTTTACGTTTTCAAGCAGCTTCGGTGAAACCTTATCGCTGATATAGCAAAGACAGATATCGGTGTTGCTTCGGTCGCCAAGCTGTGAAAGCTCAAATACCAGCGTCGGTGACTTAATGCGTCTGCGTATCATTCCCATATTGGTACGAATGACCTCAACAAAGCCCTCGCGCGAACCGCGGAGATCGTTTTCGGAGTCGGGCTGGTCTATACTGCGCGATTTGAAGCCCTGTACTCCTATTCCCGTACAGCTTGAACAGCCGTCAACAAGAATTATCGCAAAGCCCGACTCCATTTTAAGGCACAGGTCGCCCAGGTTTTTGATGTCAAGCTGCTCAGCCGCCACGAGATAAGAGCTGAATATATGCTGCATAAGCTCAGCAGGAGGGATACTCTTTCCGCTGCCGTCAAGGTCGTTCAGCTTTTCGTAAACGAGCGCTGCGAGAGTGGTGGAGCTTGTCATTCCCTCGCACAGAATGACCGCCATATCATTGCCGCACACTCTGCCCCTTTTTACTATCACATCGGTAGAGCCGCCTGTCATTGCTTTTATATTCTTTAAATTCCGCTCAAGGCTCACATCTATCGGAGTATCGGGCGGAAGATTTGTGTAAACTGCTTCGTCAGACATATCGCACCTCTTCCCTTAATTCAAACATAATATCCCTCAAAGCTGACAAAATATACCCTGTAAAGGTTGAAAAAACCTCACTTTTATGCTAGAATAGAAATGAAAATATAGATAAGAGCAAAACACCCAATCCGCAACACACAAAGTTGGTCAAACACA
>CAYSYF010000091.1:0-6418 GCA_964435155.1 uncultured Ruminococcus sp.
AGCAAAATCGGTGAAGCTCACCGCGACGTGCATAGTGGTTTTGCGCAGCAAAATCGGTGAAGCTCACCGCGACGTGCATAGTGGTTTTGCGCAGCAAAATCGGTTTCCTTAAGGGAAACCGAAACGGCGCACTCGCATGTGGATTTGCGAAGCAAATCCGCTGGCGCACTCGCATGTGGATTTGCGAAGCAAATCCGCTGTCACATCGAGTAAGAAACTCCGTCACTCCTGATGTGCCGCGAGTCGTTTGCAAGCTCTATCTGCGGCGCGGTGAGCGAGCCTTTTTCATCGGACAGGTTCAGCACCGTTATCGCGGTGAAATCGGGGCAGAGCGCTCTGCACAGGTAGAAGAACGGTAGGTTCAGCAGATGCGAGAGCAGCGCGGAGGACGAGCCGCCGTGGCTGAACAGGGCAACAGTGCGATCGGTGTTATCTCCGACAACGCGGTAATTCGCGCCCTCGCGCTTGTAGCCGAGCGACAGCAGCCATTCATCGGACTGCTGCGCAACGCGCTGAAGCTCGGAGAAAACGAGGTTGTTGCTAAATGACGGCTGCTTTGTCCAGCTTTCGTCCATCAGCGAATGTCCCAGCGCTATCGCTTTGAGCGAGGTATCCCACGGGTGACCGTCGGCGTAGATCTCGTGTCCGTCAGAGCTGCCCCAGCGTATCTCGCGCATGAAGTCGACGGTGTTTACGTCAAGTGAAAGCAGCTTCGCGGTATGTAGGGCGGTCTCCTGCGCACGTCCGAAGGGCGAGGAGAATATCTGCTCTATGCCCTCGTTTTTAAGGCGCAGCGCGGCTTTTTCAGCCTGCTCATGCCCGAGGGGAGTGAGGCAGTCGTTTGCGTAATCGGGGTGTCCGTGACGGACGAGAATTATTTTCATATTATACCTCGTTTGGTGTGGGGATAGAATAATGTTTATGTATCAATTATACTTTATAGATAAGAAATCGTCAAGGCTTATCAGGATTTTTTGTGCTCGGATAAGAGCACTTTTTTGTTCCCGAAATCCGCTTATCATCGGTAATTCTTGTTTTATTCAAAATTTCGCAAAAAACGATTGACAAACCAAAAATAATGTGCTATAATGAGTTTGCGTTTTAAGACTTTAAAAGATAAAAGCTTTAAAGAATAAAATCGTTAAAGCGAAACAGGAGGTAACTGAACAATGGCAGAAAGAAAAGGTACTTTAATGAGCGTCAGAACGGACATCAAGGTTCTCGACGCGACTATCAGAGATGGTGGTCTGTGCAACAACTTCAACTTCAGCGATGAATTTATCCGCTCACTGTATAAGATGAATGTTAAGTGCGGAACTGATTATATGGAGTTCGGCTATAAGGCAAGCAGAAATATGTTCAAGGAGAGCGACTTCGGCAAGTGGAAGTTCTGCAAGGAGGAGGATCTCCGTGCGATCGTCGGAGAAAATCCCTCTGATATGAAGATCGCTGTTATGGCTGACGTAGGCAGATGTGACTACAAGACCGATTTTCTCCCTAAGAGCGAGAGTGTTATCGATATGGTGCGTGTTGCGTGCTATATCCATCAGATCCCTGCTGCTATCGAGATGATCGAGTATTTCCACGAGCTGGGATATGAGACCACCTGCAATATCATGGCGATCTCTCAGGCAAGCACAGAGCAGCTTACACAGGCTCTTGAAATGCTGTCCAAGACAAATGTAGATGTTATTTACCTTGTTGACAGCTACGGCTCTCTGTACCCCGAGAATGCCTGCGAGCTTGCAAAGCTGTACCTCGCCGCTGTTGAGGGTACAGGCAAGCAGATCGGCTTCCATGCACACAACAACCAAAATCTCGCGTTTGCAAATACTGTTGAAACGATGTCCTACGGTGTTTCTTTCCTTGACGCTACCGTTCAGGGTATGGGACGCGGTGCAGGCAACTGCGCACTGGAGCTGCTGCTGGGCTTCCTCAAGAACCCCAAGTACAACCTCTACTATGTGCTTGAATTTATTGAGAAATATATGCTCGCACTCAAGGCGCAGGGCGTTGTATGGGGCTATGATGTTCAGTATATGCTGACAGGTCTGCTTAACCGCCACCCCCGCGAGGCGATCGAGTTTACAGGCAAGCAGCGCACCGACTATTCGGAGTTCTACAAGGCACTGCTTGAAAACGAGTGAACTGATCCTGTTGACGATCTTGATATATGATAAAAAGCCGCACGAACCCCGTGCGGCTTTTGCTTACAGTATTGAGTTTTTGAGAAAGGCGTGCTTATAACGAATGGTGCAATGGAAATGATTTGGCGCATACACCTCATCAGTCACGGCTGCGCCGCGACAGCTTCCCCTCGAGGGGAAGCCTTGACAAATTCGCTTACATCTGCTATAATAAAAACAGTTGTTGCGTAACATTAGTTGCAGAATGGAGAATGACAATGCCGCCGAAAGCTAAATTTACAAGAGAAGAAATTATTGAAACAGCCCTTAAGATCGCCGCAGACAAGGGCTTGCGAGCGCTTACCGCCCGTGAACTGGGCGCCGCGCTGAACAGCTCTACCCGCCCGATATTTACCGCCTTTGAAAGCATGGAGGAGGTGTTGTGTGAGGTCAGAAAAGCTGCCTTTGACCGCTTCGGTGAATATGCAAAGAAAGCCGAAGCCTTTACTCCTGTATTCAAGCAGGTGGGACTTCAGATGATAATGTTTGCATACGAACAGCCTAAGCTTTACCGCCTTTTATTCATGAGTGAAAAGCCTGAAGCGCAGACATTTGATGATGTGTTCAATAATTTAGGTGAGCTTGCCCCTTTATGCGTTGAAGTAATTCAGTGTGACTATGAATTGAGTTATGATAATGCAATGCTGCTGTTCAGGCAGATATGGATATACACCTACGGAGTGGGTGCGCTGATCGCTACGGGTATGTGTAGGTTCAATATGGAGGATATTCAGGATATGCTCAGCCGTGAATTTGTTGCAATGCTTATGCTGATAAAGTCAGGAAAGGCGGAAAGCTGTACGACGATACCGACAAAAAAGGAGTGATTTTATGGAGTACAAAAAGATCACAGATAATAAAGAGATATACGATCATTACAGCAGAATTAAAAATGCTGTTCCGTATTGGTTTGATGTTGATTACAGTCTGTGGCTCGAAAGCTATCAGAATGATACCGACTATGACAATGATGTGATGTTTGATGAGCTTTTCAGCTATGCCGCTTATGCCGAAAAGGAGATCGTCGGCTTTGTTCAGTTCGGCATATCGAATTATACATACAATGAAAGCGGAGATAAGGACTTTTCCGAAAAATGCGGTGTTATCAGAAATCTGTATTTTGACAGAGAGCAGGATTGCGGCGAAAAGCTCATTTCTATCGCGGAGGAATACTTTTCCGCAAAGGGCATTTCAAAGAGAGCTGCATTCTTTCACGCTCTCGGCATGACCTGTTATGCAGGGCATGGAAAGCTTTTCTGCGGACTGCCGCATATCGAAGCGGAGCTGTTTAAATTCGGATATGTAAAGGAACACGAGAACGTATATTACAAGCGGCTGCTGACAGAGGGTGATGTTGCTTCGGATAAGGCTTTAGTAAGCTATGGCGAAGCAAACCCGAAGGGCTTGCAGGAATTTACGATAACCGCTGACGGAAAAGCGGTCGGTGCAGGCGCGCTCGTTTATCTTCCACAGGGTGAGATATGCTATCTGAAATGGATCTATGTTTATGATACGGAGCAGGGAAAGGGCTATGCCTCCGCTGCCTTGCGGACTATCCTTGCAGAGCTTTACGGTAAGGGTATACGCAGGCTTGACACTGATACCGCAGACGGCAATATTATTGCGCAGGGGCTTTATGAAAAGGTCGGCTTTGAGGATATGGGACGTACAAGGAGCTATCTGAAATGAAAATTGAAAACAACATATTAAAGCACTATCTGCGCAATGTCTATTTCATCACCGGCACAGCCTATGCCGGCAAATCCACAACGGTGAAAATGCTGTCCGAGCGGTATGATATGATATGCTGCGGCGAAAATTATCATTGTGCCGTGTCTGACATAGTTGCAACGCCCGATGTGCAGCCTGATATGTGCTTTACAAAAAATCTGACGGACTGGAGGGAGTTCGTCACGCGCTCTCCCGAGGAGTACGAGCGCTGGGTGTACAGCGTGGGAAAAGAGGCGGCGGAGTTTGAGATAGCGGAGCTTATCTCGCTGTCGGGCAACAAAAAGGTCATAGTTGATACGAATATCCCTGTTGAGGTTCTGAAGGAGATCTCCGATTATGCTCACGTTGCGGTTATGCTTTCTCCTCAGTCTATGAGCGTTGAGCGTTTCTTTGACCGCAGCGACCCCGAAAAGCAGTTCATTTTAAACGTTATCGACAGTTGCGAAAACTCCGCAGAGGTGATGGAGAACTACAGAAAGGGACTTGCGCTCATCAACAGCAGGGAGCATTACGACGAGTACGCAGACAGCGGCTTTTTTACCGTTGTACGAGAGGATAACGGTGAGGATACAAGGGAAGAGGTCTGCGATATTATTGCGAAGCATTTCGGGCTTATTTAAGGAGGATCTGTATGAACTACACAATAAGAGAAGAACGTCTTACAGCCGAAGAATATATCGGCTTTTTAAAGGAAACGGATTTAGGCTCACAATATCCTAAAGAGCGTTTTAATGAAAGGATAGAAAAGCTTGTAAAAAACGCTTCAATAAGCCTTGTGGCAAGGGACGAAGCTAACCGCATTATCGGCGTATGCTTCGGCATAACCGATTTCGCCTACTGGCTGTTTATGACGGATCTGGGCGTTATACGGGAATGCGTCGGACAAGGCATAGGAAAGGCGCTTGTAAAGAAACTGCACGAAACCGCAGGCGGCGAAAAGGACATAATCATGTATACCTGTGTCAATGAAAACGCAATACCTTTTTATGAAAAGCTCGGAATGTCAAGACCTGATGATGTGATGACTTACAATCGTATTGAGTGGACAGATTTTAAGGTGGAATAAATTGATTTCACAAAGAAAGGTGTAAAAATGAACGAACAGATAAAAGCATACCTTGAAAAATATCCGAAAGAAATTGCGGATATGTTTGCAGCGCTGCGCAAGCTGATATACGACGGCGTATCGGTCGTGCCCGAAGAAACAATGTGGGCGAAGCTGCCGAGCTATTATAACGGCGATAAGGTCGTGCGGCTGATACCCTTTAAAGACCACATCAACATCGAAGCAAGCGCAGTAATTCAGCACAAGGACAGGCTTTCCGAATACAAGATAACTCCAAAGGGAATGCTGCAAATCTATTTGAAGCAGAATATTCCTAGCAGTGTTTTATTGCAGGTGTTTGCAGAAACCTTAGGTGGAAACGGACTTAATGAGGAAAAGGATAGTACATACGATGAAAATACTTAATTTACAGAACAGCAACGAACAAAAACAGTGGATCGACAGGATCCGCGATTGCGACTGGGGAGCTGCAAAGCTTCTCGCTGATCTGCTGGAGCAGGATAAATTCTATGAAATGACAGGCGAAGGAAGTCTGATAATAATGACAGATGATGAAAAGATCGTTGCATTCTGTACGCTGACACGAAAGGATTGCGTTGATGATGATACGCTTTTCCCTTGGATAGGCTTTGTGTTTACCTCGCCCGAATACCGCGGCAACAGATACAGCGGACAGCTTGTGGAATATGCCTGCGATAAGGCTAAAGAGCAGGGCTTTGAAAATGTGTACATTGCCACCGACCATATCGGACTTTACGAAAAATACGGCTTTACATATATTGAAAGCCGCGTTGATATCTCCAATGATATAAGCAGGATCTATTACAGAAGGTTGGGAGAATAAATTATGTCGATGTGGAACCCGTGGCGGGGTTGCAGACAAGGGATTTATACTCACAGGCAAAAAAGGCGGGGATAGATTTTAAGAGAAAGGAGCATTGCTATGATAAGACAGATGCAGAAAACTGACATTTCCTCCTGTGCAGAGATCCTCTGCGCGGTCTACAATAACGAGATGTGGCAGTGCCGCTGGACAATGGAAACAGGCATTGCTTACCTCGAAGATTATTTTGATGCAAAGAAATTTGTCGGCTTTGTCCTCGAAGAAAACGGCGAGATAATCGGCGCAATGTTCGCCCACGAAAAGATATGGTGGAACAACAGCGAGCTTTACATCAACGAGATGTTTATCTCTCCCGAAAAGCAGAGAGGCGGCTGTGGCAGTATGCTGATAAATGCGGCGGAGGAATATGTAAAGGAGCATAAGCTTGCAGGACTTACCCTATGTACGAACAAGTATGCGCCTGCGCCGAATTTTTATCGCAAGAACGGATTTGTTGATAACGAGTTTATTATGTTTATGTATAAGGAAAGCTGATAAATTTCGGGGCGATAACATCAGGAATATTTCTCATTCACTTTATTGTCTGTCAAC
>CAYSYF010000092.1:0-5770 GCA_964435155.1 uncultured Ruminococcus sp.
CATATAGTCGGCGTCCTCGATTATGAGAGTGTTTACATTGGGCACGTCAACGCCTGTTTCAATGATGGTCGTACAAACAAGTATGTCAAGCTCGCCGTCAAGAAGCTGCCGCCATACCTCCAATACCTGTTCCTCGCTCATTTTTCCGTGAGCGACGCCAACGCGCGCCTCAGGGATAAGCTTTTTGATGTTCTCTGCGCAGCCGTAGATGGACTCTATTCTGTTGTGGATATAGTACACCTGACCGTTTCGGCGCATTTCCTTTTGAATTGCCTGCATTATAACGCCCCAGTCGTGCTCCAGCACATACGAGGATATAGGCTGTCTGTCCTGCGGCGGCTCGTCAAGCACGCTCATGTCGCGTATGCCGCTCATCGCCATGTTGAGGGTACGGGGGATAGGCGTAGCGGAGAGCGTCAGCACATCTACGCCCGAGAACGCTTCCTTGAATTTTTCTTTATGAGCAACACCGAAACGCTGCTCCTCGTCTATTATGGCAAGACCTAAGTCCTTGAATTTTATATCGTCCTGAATTATACGGTGAGTTCCGATAAGCAGGTCTATTCTGCCGCTTTTAAGTCCGCGCAGTATCTCGCGTTGCTCCGCAGGTGATTTATGGCGCGACAGCAGAGCGATGTTTACGGGAAATGCCTCCATGCGCTTGCAGGCGGTCTGAAAATGCTGCCATGCGAGAACGGTGGTAGGGCAGAGCAGAGCGCATTGCTTGCCGCCCTCAATACACTTGAATGCGGCACGAAGTGCGACCTCGGTCTTGCCGAAGCCGACATCGCCGCACAGCAGTCGCTCCATTGGCACAGACTTTTGCATATCAGCCTTTATCTCGTCTATGCAGCGAAGCTGTGAATCTGTTTCGATATAGCTGAAATGCGCCTCAAAATCCTCCTGCATAGCGTCGTCCTCAGGAAACTCAAAGCCCTGACTTTTCATGCGCTTTGCATAAAGAGCGATAAGCTCAGCCGCCATCTCCTTTGCGGCAGCCTTGGCTTTTGCTTTGGATTTCTGCCATTGCTCGGAGTTCAGCTTGTTAAGCTTTACGGTAGACGCATCGCCTGTTCCGATATAGCGTGAAACAAGGTCAAGCTGTGTTACGGGAACGTGGAGAACGTCCTTTCCTGCGTAACGGATACGGATATAGTCCTTTGAAACACCGCTGCTTTCTATCTTGTGTACACCGTCAAATACGCCTATGCCATGCGAATAATGCACCACAAGGTCGCCTATTGAAATATCAGCAAGCGAGCGTATCTCCTCACCCTTTTTCTTTTTGGGAATACGCTTTCGTGCAGCATGAACAGCCGTGTGTGTAAACACGGCAATGTCATAATTCTGATATTCTATACCTGCCGTAAGAGTGCCTGAGGTAACTATGACCTTTTTGCGTAAAGGCTCCTCGGGCGAGGCGCTGTAAACAGCGTCAAAGCCGTCATCTATGAGGTCATCGGTGAGCGTTTTCGCACCCTTTTCGGTTCCGCCGAAAACAACGCAGCAGAAACCTCGTGAAAGATAGCCGCGCAGCTCGTCCTCAAGCAGCTTGTATTCGCCGCTCCAGGGCGATGTCTGTATAGCGCCCTGCGAGTCGATGATAACGCCAAGCTTCAGATTGCCGCCGCGTATAAATGTGTCGAAATACACCGCAGCGCGGCTTTCAAGCTCGGCATAAAGCTCGTTTTTAGTGAGCATAAAGCGGTCAAGACCCTTGCAGATGTGGTGCTCCTCCAGCAGTATCTTAAGATCCTCGTTGTGCTGAAGTGCGATACCTCGGTAGCCCTCGCGCACCGAAGTGTTCTCACAGATGAAAACAGCGTTGGAATAATCAAATATCGTAGCCTCGTTGTCGTAGCATAACGGAAAATATTTGTCGTAGCTGTGAAGCGTAACTCCGCCGCGAAGCTTCATGATATCGTCATTAAGCTTTTCGCGCGCACCCTCAGCAAGCTTGCCGCGAAGCTTCTTGGCAACCGCAGCTATCTTTTCGCAGAGTATCTCTGTGCTTTCAAAAAGCGTTTCGGAGGCAGGGGAGATGCATACGTTTTCAAGCGCTTCTGTCCTGCGCTGGGATTCCGTGTCAAATTCGGAAATGCTGTCGATGGTATCGCCCCACAGCTCTATTCTGTAAGGGGTAGAGGTGCTGGGCGGAAAAACGTCGATGATACCGCCGCGTACCGAAAATTGTCCCGCGCCCTCGATCATATCGCAGCGATAATAGCCTGCCGCGAGAAGCTTTTCTACAAGCTCCTCCTGCGCGATATCCTGTCCCTCGGCAAGCGTTACGGTGCGGTTCTGAAGCTCCTCGGGAGGGATAGTCAGTTGTCCTGCCGCTTCGGGTGAGCATATCACACAGCCGCAGCCTCCCCGTAGCATAGCATTCAGCGCATAGATACGCTTGTGCTCGTATTCGCGTGAAGCTGCCTCGTAATTACCCAGTGCAAGCTCCTTTGCAGGAAAGAGCAGCGCTTTTTCCTCGCCGCACATAGTATTGATATCAAGGCAAAGACGCTGAGCCTCGCCCTCGCTCTCTGCAATTATAAGCACGGGAGCAAGCTCCTCTTTGGTAAGGAGCGCTGAAATGAAGTGCGCCTTGTGAATGTGGGAAAGCCCCGTCACAAGGGCGGGGAGGGGGTTATGCTGTTCAAGATAGCTGCATAAACGCTGATATTCCCTGTTGCGTTCAGCCGCGTTCAGAAAAAAGTTCATGTTGACCTCGTTATCAGGAATTATGCTTGTTCATTGCTTCGTTTATTTTGTCCTGCACCATAAGCTCTATGCTCTCGCAGGCATTTTTCATGCAGGCTTCCAACGCTTCGCCGTCCTCTTTCTTGAAGTGACCAAGCACCCAGTCCGCAAGGCTGTAATCGGGGTGCGGCTTTGCACCTACACCCATCTTAATGCGCGGAAAAGTATCCTTTCCCGAAAGATAGATGATGTTCTTCATGCCGTTGTGACCGCCGTCGCTGCCCTTTCTGCGTATGCGCAGCTTTCCGGGCTCGAGAGAGATATCATCGTATACGATAATTGTACGCTCAGGCGGTATCTTATAGAAGCTCATAGCCTCTGTAACAGCCTCGCCGCTCTTGTTCATGAACGTGGTAGGTTTCATAATAAGGCAGCGCTTGCCGCCTATCATAGCGTCACAGGTGAGCGACTTGAACTTCGCCTTTTTGCAGCTCAGCTTATACTTCTCGCAAAGCGTATCTATCGTCATAAATCCGATGTTGTGGCGCGTGTTTTCATAGTCCGAGCCCGGGTTTCCAAGCCCCGCAATTATATATTCCACCGTACCCGTCGGAGCAGGCGCGCGCTCAGCCTCAAGCTTTTTAAAAATATCAAATACCGACATATTTTCTCCTTTTTCCTGTACGCACAAAATCCACTCACAGCCATTTGGCGGGAGTGGTGCTTTTTATCTACCATTATTTTAACATAACAGCTCCTTTTTGTCAATGCGGATAAACGCAAAAAAGCATACTCATAAATGCGAAATTTTGGCGGTTTTTAGGGTAAAATATTGATTAAGGTATTGCAATTAAAGCAATTATGTGGTATAATAAACAGTTGTATATTATCAATCCAAATTTGAAAGGAATTTATAAAAAATGGCTAAAAATAATCAGGCAAACGGAAAGCCTTTTGAAATTCCGCGCCCCGAGTTTCCGAAGCGCGCCGTTGTAACAGGCGGTATGCCCTACGGAAATAAGGAGCTTCACTTCGGTCATGTCGGCGGTATGCTGGTATTCGCTGATACCTATGCGCGTTTTCTGCGCGACCGTATCGGTAAGGAGAACGTTATCTTCGTAAGCGGTACAGACTGCTACGGCTCTCCCATCGCAGAGGGCTGGCGCAAGAAGGTAGAGAACGGCGAGTTTGAGGAAACTCTTGAGGAGTTCGTAACACGCAACCACAACAAGCAGAAGGACACTCTCGCAGCTTACGGTATCTCTCCCAATCTGTTCGCAGCTTCTGGTCTCGGACGCTCCAAGGAGATACACGCTGAAGTTACAGACTGGTTCCTCAATTCTCTTTACAAGAAGGGTCAGCTCAACAGGATTTCCACCATGCAGTTCTTTGATGAGAAGGCGGGCGTGTTCCTCAACGGCAGACAGGTAGTCGGAAAGTGTCCCGTAGAGGGCTGCTGCTCCGAAAAGGGCTATGCCGACGAGTGCGATCTCGGTCACCAGTATATGCCCGAAAACCTGCTCAACCCCGTCAGCACGCTGACAGGCGAAACACCCACGATGAAGCCTGTTGCAAACTGGTATTTCAAGCTGCGCGATTATGAAAAGCTGCTGTCCGATTGGGTGGCAGAGCTTCAGAAGCGTAAGGATATCCGTCCTGTTGTATGGAAGACTATTGCAGAGTTTTTAAAGCCTCCTGTGATTTACGTTAAGCGTGAGTTTGAGGAGAAGTATCTTTCTCTTAAGGACTCCATGCCCGCACACAATTATCTTGAAGAACCCAAGAAGCCCTCGTTTACTATTGAGTTCAGCACTCTGTCCGATTGTGACGACGCTTGCCGTGTTCTCACAGAGAACGGTATCCGCTACCGCACAGGTAAGACGCTCGTTCCGTTCCGTCTGACAGGTAATGTTGAGTGGGGCGTACCCTCTCCCGAGTTTGAGGGCGATAAGGGACTTACCGTATGGGTATGGCCCGAATCCCTTTGGGCGCCCATCTCCTTTACTCAGACATATCTCGAGAGCGAGGGTAAGAGCCGCGAGGAGTGGAAGGACTACTGGTGCAGCAAGGATTCTAATGTTTACCAGTTCATCGGTCAGGATAACATCTATTTCTACGGTGTTGCAGAGCCTGCTATGTGGATAGCTCAGCAGGCAGCAGCCGAAAAGACTGCAACTCCCGATAACGGTGAGCTTCAGCTTCCTATTATAGTTGCAAATCATCATATCCTGTTC
This sequence comes from uncultured Ruminococcus sp., assembly GCA_964435155.1. Classification (GTDB taxonomy): domain Bacteria; phylum Bacillota; class Clostridia; order Oscillospirales; family Ruminococcaceae; genus CAG-115. The sequence continues at coordinate 4,929 of CAYSYF010000092.1, forward strand.
CTTGATAAGAAGGCTTCCAGCTCGGGCGCAGTAAAGCCCCCCATGGCTGACGATCTGCTTTCCTACTACACTCCAGAGCAGCTCCGTATGCACTGGCTCGGCTTAGGTCTTGGTCAGCGCTCCGTAAGCTTCATGCCAAAGCCTTTCAATCCCGATGCAAAGCCCGATGAGGCTGATCCCGTAGTCAAGGACGGTCTGCTGCTCTCAAATGTATACAATCGTATGATAAGAACAGCGTTCTATACCACACAGAAGCTGTACGACGGCGTGATGCCCGATCTGCAGACCGAACAGAAGTTCCTTGACGAGGCAAAGAAGGCAGTGCTTGAATACGAGCGTCACATGGCAAAGTTCAATTTCCACCAATGCACATACGTTCTTGACAGCTATATCAGAAACGGCAGCAAGTATATGGCAAAGACCCTCGGCAACGCTGATATCACAGCCGAGGAAGCTGCACAGCCCCTCGCAAACCTGTTCTATATGATAAGGATCGCAGGTGTTCTGCTGCACCCCATGGCTCCGTTCGGCACTGAAAAGCTGCGCGAATATCTTGAGGTTGACGAGCGTATCTGGTCTTGGGATACTATCCTTGAACCTATCAATTTCTTCACAGGCGAGAACCACAAGCTCAAGTTCCTGCCTCCCAGAACTGATTTCTTCACAAGACACGAGAGTCAGTTTGCTTCTGAAGAGGAGTAATTCAAAAACATTATCCCGTCCGTTTCAATGCGGACGGGATATTTTATGCTAGCCAAAGAAAAGCACCACAGCTTATGCCGTGGTGCTTTCAGACCGTCGAAAAAGTCCCGTTGGGACTTTTCCGCCGAAACATCCGCACT
>CAYSYF010000093.1:0-5268 GCA_964435155.1 uncultured Ruminococcus sp.
CCAAAAAAGTTATCTAAAAAGCTCGCTCCGCGAGCAAAAACATAGTTTTTCGACATGCTGAGCCGCAGTTGGAGCTGCGGCTCTTTTTTGGCTGTGAAAAGAAAAACCTCCCGAAAACGGGAGGTTTTGTTTTGGAATTAACCCTTAACTGCACCAAGTGCTACGCCGCCGACGATGTTCTTGGATACCAAGAGGTATACGAGAACTACGGGCAGAATGGACAGCATGATCATCATATAAACTGCGCCAAGATTTGCGTCCTGAGAGTTCTGAATGGATCTCAGTGTCGCGATCATGATAGGCAGCGTTCTGGTATCACCCTTGCTTGTGCTATATCCAAGTATAAGAGCAGGTGTGAAGTAGTTGTTCCAGGACGCAACGAACGCAAAGATCAACTGAACCGCCATAGCGGGACGCATCATAGGAAGCGAGATCAAGTTGAAGGTACGGAACTCGTTAGAGCCGTCAACACGCGCAGCCTCTACGATCTCAAGCGGCAGTGCGCTCTGCATATATTGTCTCATATAGAAGAACGTTGCAGGAGAAGCAATAGCCGGAATGATAAGGGGCCAGAAGGTGTTGTTGAGCTTCAGAGCGCCTACCATCTGCACGAAACCTACAACAGAAACCTGTGTGGGGATCATCATAACCATCATAATGAAGTTGAATGTGAACTTCTTCAGTCTGAAGTCGTAAACATGAACTGCATAAGCGGTCATAGCGGAGAAGTAAACAGAGAGAAGCGAAGACGAAACTGCGATAACCAAGCTGTTGAACATACCCATGGGAATGTTGATAAGGCTGGCATCGTAGCCAAATAAAGCCGCCTCAAAATTGTTTATGAAATTAGAGCTGGGTACAAGTGTAAATCCAGCCTGAAGCTCTGCATGAGATCTGGTCGAGTTGATTATAAGCATGTAGAAGGAAAACAGGGAAAGGATTGCTACGAAAATAAGGAAGATGTATGCAAACACTCTCATCGTAAGTAACTTAGCCTTGTTTTCCTGACCAAGTGCACGAGTCTTATCCATACTTACTTACCTCCTTTGATCTTCTTAGCCTTCTTCATGTTGTCGCCTGTTACAAGGGACTTGTACACGAAGATGCTGAGAATAGCGGTAATAATAAAGATAACAACAGACACAGCACCCGCCATACCATACTGCCTTGTAGATACCAACTGATTCAGGTACATGATCATAGTCTTGGTCGAGCCCTGAGGATCGCCGACTGTACTACCGATAACCTGAGGAACGTCGAACATCTGCAGACCACCGATAAGAGAGGTGATAGCAACATATACCAGAATAGGCATCAGCAGAGGGAGTGTGATCTTGAAGAATACCTGAGTGGAGTTTGCGCCGTCAATAGACGCAGCCTCAAACAGGCTCTGATCAATACCCAGAATACCTGCCATAAGGAGAATCGTTGTATTACCGAACCACATCAGGAAATTGATGAATGCGATAATACCACGAGTCGCCCAAGGCATCTCAAAGAAACGGATCACTTCGCCACCGCAAGCCTGAATGATCTGATTGATCGGGCCAACAGGTGAAAACAGTGTGAAGAACAGGATAGCGAAAGAAGCCGCCATGATTACATTAGGCATGTAAATAACAGTTTTAAAGAATGTCTGACCCTTGATCTTCAGTCTTGCACTGGTGAACAGTACAGCAAGAAGCAGAGCAAAAATAAACTGCGGTACCGCACCCATTACCCACATAATCATTGTATTGCAGAAATACGTAAGTATTCTGAGCTCACCGGCGGAAGGGGTAAACAACTTAACATAGTTGTTAAAGCCGATAAAACCATTGTTTATAACATCAATACCGCCATCGCTAGCGATAGCAAAAAAGCTGTTATAGATAGTTGTGATAAGCGGGATTAAGGAGCAGGTAATATAAACAACAAAGAAGGGAATAATAAAGATGTATCCCCATTTAGCATAGCTAATGGACTTGCGCTTAGTTGTAGTACTCATACACTGACCTCGAATCTGATTTTTAGACTAAGAAAAAAGAGGCGAAGCAAGCACTGCCGCTTCGCCTCTTTTCTTAGGTTACTGCGTATTAGTATTAAATGTTAATACTGATTAGGAGAGGGGAGTTACAATTGCAGGATATGTATCCATGATGTACTTGTAGAACTCGTTGTAAGCCTCTTCCTCTGTGATTGTACCCTGGAAGTAGGGCAGGAAGATAGAGGGAAGCTGCTCGTTGAGGAGCTGGTCATACTTAGTCTTGTTCTCGAACTTGATGTTCTTAGCAAGCTCTACGTAGATAGCTGTATCGTTCTGACCACCGAGGAGCATTGTGTTACCAAAGTTGGGATCCTCAGCAAAGTACTGGTTTACAGCAGCGTTGTTTGTGAACTGACCCTCGTTCTCGATGAGCTTGGAGCAGATATCCTCGTTAGCTGTGAATGCGTTGAATACGTCTGCGAGCATTGCGGGGTTATCAGAACCCTCAGCAGCGAGCAGCCATGTACCGCCCCAGAAGTAAGCCTGAGGACCCTGGCAGATAGCCCAGTCACCAGCGCAGCCCTTCTCTTCGTCCATAGCGTTGCCCATGCAGAAGTTGTAGTACCAAGCAGGACCGAAGAAGCACATTGTCTTACCGTCAGCGAACATCTGCTGGTTCTTCTCATCATCCCAAACGCCAGCGGGCAGTGTGTAGCCGTTGTCGAGGTATGTCTTAGCCTGAGCGATGTAATCCTTGATAGCTTCGTCGATCACGAGGTTGTTGGAGCTGTCAACCCAAGCGGAAGTTGTGTTGTTGGAGAATGTTCTGTATGTCTCAACGTAGGAAGCTGTCATGTAGTAGCCCATATCCTTAGCGGTAGCAGCAACTGCATTGAAGTCGTCCCAGTTGCTGAGCTTAGCCTGAACCTCATCGGGATCAGATGTGCCGAGAACAGCCTCTGCGATAGAACGTCTGTAGATCAGAGCAGCGGGGCAGCACTGGAAGGATACACCCTTAACCTCGCCGTTTCTGGAATCTGTGCAAGCGTCTACTGTGTACTTGTACATTGTGTCAAGTGTCTCAACGCCGATATCAGCAATGTTCATTGTGTAGTCGGAGTCAACGTACTTGATGATGTAGTCAGCCTCAGCAAGGAACATATCAACCTTGTCATCAGCAGCCGCATCAGCCTGTGCGAGAAGTGCTTCGTCCAGCTTCTGCTGGTAAACACCGTCGTCAGAGGGGTTGATTACCCAGTTAACTGTGATTCCCTCGGGAACTGTGTAGTACTTGTCAAAGAAGCCCTTGAACTCCTCGTTCCAAGCATAGATGTTGAATACCTTACCGTCAGCGGATACGTCAACGGAACCGTTACCGAACTCTGTGCCCTTCATGTTGTCCTTGTCCATCTTTTCAACGTCACCGCCAATAGCTGTGCCGTCATCGTTGCCAGCATCGCCAGCATCGCCAGCATCACCAGCATCGCCAGCATCGCCAGCATCGCCAGCATCACCGGCATCGTTAGCGTCTGCAACGGAGCTTACGTCATCAGATGTGTTGCTGTCTGTGGACTCAGTGTTGTTGGAGCAACCAACAACGGACAGAATGGTAGCAGACGCGAGAAGCGCTGCTAAAACTCTCTTCTTCATAGGTTTTTTCCTCCCATAAATAGGTTTAATCGTTCCTGAAATGGAACTTCAGTTTTATTGACCAGGCTGACGCATTTATTGCAGTCACCTGATTTCATTTGTAAGTTTATCATAAAACAACTAAATTTTCAAGTCTTTTTTTTGAACTTTTTCGCACTGCCCCCGAGGAAAACGTTTTCAATTCCCTTCGATTGTTCATTATTACAACACTTTTTCCTAATAACTTAAAAAAATTTCATAAACTTAACCGAAACGAAAAAACGGCTTAACCAAGCCGTTTTCTTAAAGCTTGTTTTTTTGCTTTTATGAAAATTGAATAATTTTTAGGCGTTTTGTTACCAAGTTGTAACTTTTGTTTTGGTGAAAGTGCCGAAAAATTCTAACAGGGCATTTGTAAACGATATCAGTTGTTTTTCGTGCTATTTGTATTATGATATTATTTCCGCTGCACTTATATGACCACTCAGATCACGCTTATTTTAATGTCGTTTTCCTATGATCTTTTACTGAAAAAAACGCAAAAAACACAAGACCTCCGCAGGCGCGGAGGTCTTATACTATATAAATATAATATTACACTTATACGGGGTGTACCTTGTTGGTCTTGTCAGCGTGATCGGCGTCAATACCAAGCTTTCTGTCGCGGCGCTTTTCAAAGTACTTGGGAGCTACCTTCGGGAACATAGCATAGGTGAGGATATCCTCCTCCTGCTCGATCCACTCGGCAGCCTCTGCCTTCATTGCCTCAAACTCAGGTGCGAGCTGGTCAGCGGGACGGCAGGTGATGGGAGCCTCGTCACCGAGGATCTTCTTCTGGAAGTCGGGGTCGATAGCAACGGGAGTCTTGCCGTACTCGCCCTTTACAAGACCCTTGAACTCCTTGGTAACAGTCTTGTAGCGCTCGCCCATGATAACGTTGAACACAGCCTGTGTTCCGACGATCTGAGATGTGGGTGTAACGAGGGGCGGGAAACCGCTGTCCTTACGAACGCGGGGAACCTCCTTGAGAACCTCGTCGAGCTTGTCAGCCTTGCCTGCCTGCTTGAGCTGGGACAGGAGGTTAGACAGCATACCGCCGGGAACCTGATAGATAAGCGCATTTGCGTCTGTTGCAAGCATAGAGGGGTCGAGCAGACCGCTTTCGATATACTTCTTGCGCAGCTTCATGAAGAAATCTCTTACCTCAGTCAGTGCAACAAGGTCGATACCTGTGTCGTACTCTGTGCCCTGGAATGTAGCCACGATAGACTCTGTGGGAGCGTGGGAGGTGCCCAGTGCGAGGGGCGACATAGCTGTATCAACAGCGTCAACGCCTGCCTCAACAGCCTTCAGGATACACATTGAAGCAAGCCCCGACGTGTAGTGAGTATGAAGCTGTACGGGGATATTTACAGCGCTCTTGATGTCGCGGACGAGGGACTCAGCCTCATAGGGAGTGAGCAGAGCAGCCATATCCTTGATGCAGATGGAGTCTGCACCTGCGCTCTCAACCTGCTTTGCGTAGTTCATGTAATATTCGTGTGTGAATACCTCGCCGAGGGTGTAGGAGATAGCGACCTGTGCGTGACCCTGCTCCTTCTTTGCAGCGTTGATAGCTGTTTCGAGGTTTCTGATATCGTTGAGTGCGTCGAAAATACGGATAATGTCGATAC
>CAYSYF010000094.1:0-1454 GCA_964435155.1 uncultured Ruminococcus sp.
CTATCAGGGCTGGAAGGAAGGCTGGATGGCTGAGCATATGCTTATCCTCGGCGTTGAGAAGCCCGACGGTGACGTTAAGTACGTTACAGCAGCATTCCCCTCCGCTTGCGGTAAGACAAACCTCGCAATGCTCATTCCTCCCGCTTGCTACACAGAGCAGGGCTACAAGGTATATACAGTAGGCGATGATATCGCTTGGATGAAGCCCGGTCCCGATGGCAGACTTTACGCTATCAACCCCGAAAACGGCTTCTTCGGCGTTGCTCCCGGTACAAACGCAAAGTCCAACTTCAACGCTCTCGAGTGCACAAAGAAGGATACTATCTTCACAAACGTTGCTATCAACAATGATGATATGACAGTTTGGTGGGAGAGCCTCGACAAGAATCCTCCCGTTAACGCTACAGAGTGGAAGGGCGCTAAGGTAAACGGCGTTGAGTACACCTCCGTTATGGCAGAGGACGGCAAGCCCCAGAAGCTGGCTCACCCCAACTCCAGATTTACAGCTCCCGCAAAGAACTGCCCCTGCCTGTCGCCTGAGTTCGACAATCCCCAGGGCGTTCCCGTTTCCGCTATCATCTTCGGCGGCAGACGTGCTTCCACAACTCCTCTGGTATATCAGTCCTTCGACTGGAACCACGGAACATACATGGGCTCCGCTGTTTCTTCCGAAACAACAGCAGCAGCTACAGGTGCAGTAGGCGTGCTCCGTCACGATCCCATGGCTATGAAGCCCTTCATCGGCTACAACGTAGGCGACTACTGGGCACACTGGATCGAGATGGGTAAGAAGCTTGGCGACAAGGCTCCCAAGATCTTCAACGTTAACTGGTTCAAGCAGGACGAGAACGGCAACTTCATCTGGCCCGGCTTCGGTGACAATATGCGTGTTCTCGACTGGATCATCAAGAGATGTGAGGGCGCTGTTGACGCTGAGGAGACAGCTATCGGCTACCTCCCCAAGAAGGGCGACATCAACTTCACAGGTATCGAGGACGAGATCACTCCCGAGATCGAGGATATGCTGCTTGCAGTTGACACAGACCTCTGGAAGAAGGAGATCGTTGAGATGCGCCGTTACTACAACGACGACATCGCTGCCAAGGGCGGCAAGATCCCCGCAGAGCTGTGGGAAGAGCTTGATAAGCTTGAGGCAAGACTTAATAAGTGATCTGATCGCTTGTAAAACAGCATAAAAATTCCTCCGTACTCATTTGAGTACGGAGGTTTTTGTTTTATAGATATCCCAAATCGGGATATTATCTTCATGAATTTGTGTTATGATATTATGTAGAAACAGTATCAGTTGAAGAAAACTCCGTCAGTACAGCAATCGACGTGTTTTTGCGAAGCAAAATCGCTTGCCTTAAGGGCAAGCGAAACAAGATTGCAGTGTGACTTTTGCCTCTTGCAAAGCGAAATTATAAGAGGACTTTTCGACGGTTTCACGCAGT
>CAYSYF010000094.1:1554-5233 GCA_964435155.1 uncultured Ruminococcus sp.
GAAATCGACCACCATAAGGGTGGTCGAAGTCGAAAACTGTCCAGTTGAAGAAAACTCCGTCAGTACGGCAATCGACGTGTTTTTGCGAAGCAAAATCGCTTGCCTTAAGGGCAAGCGAAACGAGATTGCAGTGTGACTTTTGCCTCTTGCGAAGCGAAATTATAAGAGGACTTTTCGACGGTTTCACGCAGTGAAATCGACCACCATAAGGGTGGTCGAAGTCGAAAACTGTCCAGTTGAAGAAAACGAAGTTTTCTTCAACTGATACATCAAAGCCCCACGATTTCTCGCAGGGCTTTGATGCTGGTTTGGTTGGTAATTATATGAAAAGGGATCGGTATCAGATTCAAGATGTTGAACCGTTCTCATTCAACAACTTCATTATAATCCCCATCTGTGTATTTTCAAAGTGGTTTTTGTGAAAAATACGTGAGATTTACTTTGCGTAGACCGCCGCCTGCTGCATAGGCTTGAAGTCCGACTTAGCATAGAACGCTCTTGCAATAGCAAACGCTCCGACTACGCTCACTATGAGCGCGCCCACGAAAATCAGCGCGCCTGCCCAAAGCGGTAAGCCAAAGCCAAATTCCCATACATCGGAGGGAATAAAAAAACCTATTGCCATCAAAGGAAATGCTATATACATTACAAATATCATTCCGTAATTGGTGTTCAGGGCGATAGTACCCATGATGATATAGCAAAGCATAAGCGGCGCAGATGTTATCAGCATATCGGAAAGATGGCTCATATCAAGTCCCGAAGCAACACAGAATATTGCATAGAACGCGTTTATCAGAATAGTCGCTCCACCGCCCGTAATAATGCAGTAGGCGGGCACGGAAAAGCATCTTAGCTGCTTTGAAAACGGTGTGCTGCGCATAAGTCTGTTGCCTGTAACATCAGCACACAGGAACATAAAGTTGAACATCACTGCCATCATAACACCGAGGTGCGCTCCAACCTTGCACATTATGTAGTCCTCTGCACCGAGCGGCTCATGAGCCAATACAACGGCTACCATCAAGCCCACTACTATCACAAGCGAGATGATATTCAGCACAGGACGGCAGAAGCCGCGTTTAAAGAGATACTTTAAACCTTTCATTCGCTTATCCTCCATTTTTTAGCGCTGGTCGCCATGGTGTAGATAAGTCCGACGATATATACTACCGCCGCTGCCGCCATAGCTATCCACATTACGATATCGGGTATTCTCTCGCCGTCCTCCGCAAGTGCCGCAGTATAGCCGAAGAATCCGCCTGCAACCACAAACAGCGGCATCATCAGCACCATTCTCAGCCATTGGCGGCGAGTGTTGCCGATAAGATTGAAAAGCCCTATCGCCATCATTGCGAGCACCACAGAATATGTCGGTGACGCGCCCGAGCCTATCAGCGCAAACGCGCCGAACTGTATCGCTACCGCAACTATCATAATTATAAGCGCAACTGCGTTTGCGCCAAGTATCGCCTGCACATAGCGCTTTTCGCCGTCGCGCATGGAGTGGAAATACTTGTAGCCGGGTGTTATCGGCAGATTATACATATAAACGGCATTAAGCAGGAATGCCCCAAGCATCGGCACAAACATACCGAAAGCAGGCAGGAATGCGGCAACAAAGCCCTCAAGAAAGCTATCCTCGGGAGCGTCGATCAGCGACAGCAACGATATCGCGCCAAATATCACAACGAAAGTAATTCCTGCCTGTATGGCATTCTTTATGCTGTAATTTCCCGTAAAGATACGGAACGAACGGAACATCTCTTTCATCGTGTTTCCTCCGCGTATTTCAGCAGACCAATGCTTAGCTGCTGCAGTGTGGGAGCCTCGCTGTCAACGCCAAGCTTCGCAAGCTCCTCGGCATTCTCTGCGAGTATCAGACCCTCAAAAACAGTGCGGTTCTTGTTGTGCGACATAAGCAGGTGCTTTGCCTTGTCATAATCCTCCGCAGCGCCGCGGGCGATCATATACTTTTCTTTCAGATCCTCAACAAAGCCTTGCTCGATGATCCTGCCCTTATCCATGAAGATCGCATAGTCAGCGGCATTCTCCATATCCGCGATGTTGTGGGTGGAGAAGATTATCGACTTCTCTCCGTCACCGTCGTCAAGGTACTCGCGCAGGCGGTCACAAAGCCTGTCACGCATGAGCGGATCAAGGGACGAGCCCGGCTCGTCAAGCACCAGCAGGTCTGTCTCTCTCGCAAACACCGCCGCAAGGCTTATTCTCATGCGGTTGCCGTCAGACTGCTTATACATAGCTTTCGGCTTTTTTGTAACATCGCTGTCAACATCGAGCTGTTCGCACAGTACGCGGAACTTCTCGCGGCTGAAGCTGTCGAATGCAAGCTCCATAGACACCGCAATGTCCTTTGAAGTCCAGCCCTGAGGAAAAAACGCATTGCTTGCGCAATAGCCTATCCTCTCGCGCACCTCAGGCAGATCAATGTCGGTATGCTCACCGAAATATGTCACATCGCCGTCCGTCTTTCTGATAACGCCGCAAAGCGCGTCGATAAGCGTGGTCTTGCCTGCGCCGTTTGCGCCGATAAGAGCTGTGGCAAAGCCCTTGGGTATCTCAAAATCAAGCTCGCCAAGGGTGAACTTGCTGTATTTTTTAGTTAAGCCTTTCGCCGTTAAAATACTATTCATAATATTCTCTCCATATATTACCGAACGTTATCTGATCTGATAAGCCGTTGCGCCGTTTGCGAATGCCTCGTATATTCGTTCAAGCTCAGCCTGTGCGCTCTCCTCGTCGGGATATTTGCCCAGAGTAGGTGTAGACAAGGCAGCAACTGTATAGCCCCAGCCAACAAGGAAGAACTTCTCGTCCTTTTTGCCTCCTATATTCTTCTCAACAGAAACTCTCACGCAATCCATCAGATTCTTCTTATCGTATGAAAAAATCAACATAATTTTTCCTCTCAATCAATGTCATAAAGCACGTTTATCATGTTCACAAGCTCCTCGCGGCTCATTCCTGCGAGCTTTGCGGACTCAATGGCATTCTGTAAGTGCTGTTCGAGCAGCCTTAAATGCTGCTCCTTTACCATTTCCCTGTCCTGCGCATTTACGATGTAGCCCTTGCCCTGTACAGGAGAGATAAGCCCCTCCTCCGCAAGCTGCTCATAAGCCTTCATCGTGGTGATGACGCTTATCTTCAGATCGCGCGCAAGCCCTCTTATAGACGGCAGATAATCACCCTCGGCAAACTTGCCGCTCATGATATCCTCTTTGTACTGCCCTGCTATCTGCTTGTATATCGGAATATCCGAGTTTTGCAGTATCTTCAAGCCATGACCTCCTTTCGGCTAGGTGTTTATGTGTTGTATATACAGTATATACCCTTTCTTTTGATTTGTCAAGGGTTTTTGTAAAAAAAATACGCAGAAATCAAAAGTTTCTGCGTAATTTATCTTAATACACTATCTAAAGAACTTTTTAATGCCGTTAAAACCTCTGCTATTATACAAAGCTCCGAGCCGCTGCATTTGCTCAATACACTTTCTATCTGCGCAAGCGCCTCTGTCGGATCTCTTGGCTTGACATTATACGGCTCAGGAATGTAGCCGTCAAGGTTGTATATACCGTCCACAACATCACTCCTTTGATTACAAAATATAGCCCTGAGCAAAACACCGCAAAGCCAATAGCGAAGCGGATTTGCAAGGCGA
>CAYSYF010000095.1:0-4769 GCA_964435155.1 uncultured Ruminococcus sp.
AAAGATTTTCTGTCAGCGAAACAAGCCTTAAGAATTATTTCAAAAGTGTATACGGCCAGAATATCTCCGATTATATGCGCACACTGCGTATGAACCTTGCGGCAAAGCTTTTATCAGAAACCACACTGCCTGTTTCGGAAATTTCAAATCGTGTCGGTTATACGAAGCAGGGCAAATTCGCCGCTGTATTCAAGGCATACACAGGTATGTCACCCTTGGAATACCGCAGAAACGAGAAACTGAAATCATGGCATTTGTAATAACGACAGATCGGCACATTTTACTTAATATGCAGATATTCATACGAGCTGCGGTATTCCGCAGGGGCAACACCTATGACATCACGGAACGCCGCCGAAAACTTGCTTGGGCTGTCATATCCAACCATCAGTGCAATATCTGCTATCTTCAGCTCTCGTCTGCATTTCAGAAGTGAAGCCGCCTTGTTCATACGATACCTCTTCATATAGGTGTAGATCGGAGCGCCGTAAACGCCCTTAAAGCAGCTCTTAAGAGGCGTGGGTGCAATATCGAAAAGCTTTGAAAGCTGTTCTGTAGTGTAATGCACATCAAGCTCCTCCGTCATTAGCTTATGGATAGCCTTGACCTTTTCTACCTGACTTGCATAGAAATACGGCTTACTCTCATGCCGATCGGATACCTCCAATGCATTCAGATATATCAGCAGCTCCATGACCTTTACCTTGTAATAATCCGTGCGCATACGGGCAGGTATCTGATAAAGCTGACGGAATATGCTGTCTGCCGCTGCGTCTGCACGGATAACAAAGGGCTTTCCGCTGCCGCAGAATTTCTTTGCAAGCTGAGCGATATCCATCCTGACAGTTGGCATAGCCTCACGCAAGGAGCGTTCCGCAATACCGCTCTGAAAGCCGATGGTTATTCCGTGATAGTGATTTAAAGGGAACACTGTCTTTCCCTCGTGATGAACTCTGCTGTCCACACGAAGGTCGCCTTGCTCCATATAGTACAGCATTTTGTTGACGTCTGTGTGCTCGATACGCCCCTCTCGACAATGCTCGATACACAGCATAGAATCCGCATTCTGTAACTCGGAATGGCAGGACTGCATATGAAAGTCGCTGAACATAAGATACACCCCGTCAAAGACCTCATACACCGTCATTATTCCCTCGCCTGTATCATCGCTGACTTTCAGCACCTTGCATTCCTCCGTGCCGATAAGCTCGGAAAACGCTGATTCAGGGGAGATGTTATCAAACATATTCCATGCACGCTGATCTTTCATTTTTACTCTCCGATACAAATCATATTTATTCGGCATTCTCTTATCGGTTCAGGACGTAGGTGACGATGGTGATCGCCACGATCATTCACCTTGAACTATGAGCTATGCCGCTATTTTTTGCTTACAGTCAAGTCCGCTTCAGGATCGTCAGACAGCAGGCTTATATCACACCGCACCTGCCAGCGAAAGTATCCAATATATCACCGTCGCTGCACAAAACAAGAGTAGAATGATATCCCGAAAGCCAAAGCCTATCCTGCATATATTCGTGCGCTTTACGGGTGAACCTAACCCTCTTGTAAGCGCCGCCGCAGAAAGCTCATCGCCTATCTTCACACTGCACATCATCATAGGAATGATGCGGTATTCCAGCATTTTACCCAGCTTGCCGCCGAAACGGATATCACGCATCTTCATAGCGGCATTGATAGAGGAAAGCTCCTCTCCTACCGTCGGGAAAAATCTGAACATCACCGACAGCGGTATGGTTATCTTTTCGGTTATGTGCATACGCTCCATTGCCGCTATAAATTCGCTTACCGTCGTTGTGGATACAGCGTATTTTCCCATCATGATGCTGGGTACGAACGAGGTGAGGACTCCGCACAGCATGACTGCGACAAATGCGGTCACTCCCGTAAGCTCAGGGATCAGAAGCTCCTGCACCGCATAGCCTGCGCCGACTGCCGCACTGCCGCACACACCGCCGAGCGCTTTTCCCGAAAAGAGCATAAGCACAAAAGGCAGAAATGACAAGGCTATACGAAAAATTCGCATAGCCTCGCCGCCTGTTCCGCCAAGAACGAACACTGATATCACGATAAGCAAAGCAAGCTTTGTTCTCGGGTCAAGCAGACCTTTCGCTCCGCTTGACCGCATAAGCTCTGCCATCAGACTACTCCTGCCTTTGCAAAGTGCTTTTTCAGCATAGCCTTGCCAAGAAGTCCGCCGATGATACCCGATGCGAATGTAATAACAAGAAGCACTGGGAAAAGCCAATCGGGCATTATCTGCAGGATAGTTTCCTTAAACTCCTCACCAAAGCTCTCCTTTGCAGCAAAATACTGCTCACGATTGAAGTAAAACAGGAAGTAATTTCCCCATATCCATATACTGAACACGCCGTATGTAAGCACCGCTTTTCCTGCGCTTGCGTATTTTCCGCTTTTGTAGATAAGCTCCGCAATAATTCCCGAAACAACACCTACAACAAGTGCGTAAAATCCCATTCCTGTGAGTATCATCATGATTCCCATAATGACGCTCATGATGAGTATCATTCCCGGCTTTTTCACCTTTGTGAGGAACAGCATACAGGGTATACCTCCGAGAATAGGCGCGATCACCGACAGCAACGGGAAAAATATCGGGATAAAGCCCAGCATAGCACAGGCAACGACGATAACAAAATAAATAGCCGTAAAAATTCCGACATTGATAAGATCCTTGCCGTTAAGCTTTTTTGATTCCATAAGTACCTCTTTCTGTTAGAATAGGCTAACTTTGTAATAGTTCTATGCGCATAAGCGCACAAACCTATTATAGTACCGTTTTGCTCAGAATTCTATCCCGTTTGGACTTTGACGTTCCGTTTGGTCAGGATTATTTTCAGAGGTACATAAATGAAGTTCTGTCTCAGAAAATCAGCACAACAAGCCCCGCAACAGCCGCCGCACCGGCTGCCCATATAAGTGTAAGGATCACACGCTTTTTCAATACCTGATTCCAAGTCTGAACATAAGGAATATCCTCTGTGCCCTTTATTATCCTAAGCTTGCTGTGCCCTACCCAAAGCCTGTCAATAACGATGCCATCGTACCAGTTCATAACCTCAAGAAACAGAACAGCCTGCAAATATGCTGTTCCGAATTCTGACACACCGTTCCATAAACCGATTATCAGAACAAGCGCAGTGAGCATCACAAGATAGAATGCTGTCATGAATATTTTCATATCCCTGCTGACCTTTTCTCTTGTTGCAAGTCCGAGAGCAAACGCACGCTCCTGTACAGGCTTAGGATAAAAATACAATGCGTTTATTGCGTTGTTACGCACCGCAAGCTTTACCATAAGTGTAAACAGCAGACAGTATAAAATCAGTTGAATTATAATCATTTTTCTTGCCTCTTCCACGGAATACAGCGGTTAACTTTTCTTTTGTATTCGATATATTCTTCTCCGCATACATCTTCCAACCATTTCTCCTCGGTATTTATCACAAGCACGGTCATAAATCCCCAATAGAAGAAAAACAGCGGATAGAAAAACACGTTTTCCGAAATGAACAGCGCACCCGTGCAGAAGAACATAAATGCGGAATAAATAGGATTGCGCACAAGTTCGTAAACGCCTGTTGTTACAAGCTTATTTTGCATAATGCCGTCGTCAACCTTTGCACGGAATACAGCACTGTACCAAAGGTATGCACCGAAAATTATCAGCAATATTCCGATTATCAGCGACGGAACTTTCAGCACAGGAATTATTCCCAATTCTGCAAATTCTTGCTGTCCGAGAATTACAGCGGCAACCGTCAAAGCTATGCTTACACCGCCGTATATCGGACCTGTTCCGTACATCGGGAGATGGTTTTTATCTTTCATTACAATTGCTCCATTCTTTAAGAAAGCTCTTTATCTGCCTTACGCTGTCGATTCGTGCCTGCTCACACTCCAACGGATATTTCTTTTCGGCGGGCATTATTCTCTTGAATGCTTTTCGCATTTTTTCATCATTCAACATATTGCCCACAGCGTGACTGCCTTTTTCATAGATAACTGTTTTAACACGATAGGGATAATTATTCTTATTCAGTATAGCTTCAACACGCCTTGCGGATATTTCAGCAGGCCAGCAATCGTCGTTTTCCGAAGCTAGCAAAAGCACATCGGCTTTCATATTCTCAACCCTTATGCGGGATTTCTCGGTAAGCGGGTTTTTGTCATAGTAAAATCGGAACATTCTTTTTAAGCCGTAACGCTTATCAAAGGCGCATTTCAGAATGAGCTTAGGTACGCTTTCGTCGAGCAGGACACTAGGTGAATAAGGTATCTCCTCACCATGATATGTATATGTTGACCGTCCTGTCCTTCGGAATTTATCATCAACGCATTCCAGAACATAATCATAGGGTGCGGCGGCAATAACAAGGCTTATTTCAGGAATAAGCGAGGCACAAAGCAAGGCATATTGTGCGCCCATTGAAGTGCCTTTTATTCCGACGCTGCCGATATCACTGCGAACAAGCAGCCATTTCACCGCTTTTTCCACATAGTCAACGGGGATATGGCTCTTGTCCTGCGAGAGACCCTCCCATTTGTGAAAGCCCAGCACTAATACCGAACACCCCTCCTCAAGAAAAACATCGGCGCTACCGATTGCAAGCTCCTTGTTTCCGTCCGCACCTGACATAACTATCATCGCCTTGTCGGCATTTGTTGTACCCTTTCGGAAGTATCCGTAAAATCCGTATTCGCTTAATTTAAGCTCCTGCCAGTCA
>CAYSYF010000096.1:0-4458 GCA_964435155.1 uncultured Ruminococcus sp.
CCTGTGTTTGACCAACTTTGTGTGTTGCGGATTGGGTGTTTTGCTCTTATCTATAGTATATTAAAATTTTACATTATATTTTCCGCAAATAATAGAGTTAAAATTGCAAGTAAAAATTACTTGCAATTTTGAATATGATATGCTATAATGTTACAAGCAGCAGAAAATAGTTATATTTCAGGAATTTGCTGCAAAATACATTTTAAGGAGATTTTTATGGAAACCATTAAGTTCATGACCTCGCTGCTTACCTTTTACATGAAAGGAGAGATAAAACACGAGCAGAATCCAATTAAGGTAAAAATGCCAAATACGATACTCGGCTTTATTCCGTTTGGTTCGCAAAAAGCCAGCCTGCCTGTACCGCAGATTGCCTCTGTTGATACAAGCTTCAGACTGATACCGTCAACTCTCCTTGCAGGAATATTTCTGTGTATAGTTGGGCTTGCAATGCTGTTCGGTACTACCTTCTTTATAGGACTGCTTGTGCTTGCGATCGGCGCAACCAACGTAGTTAATGCCTTTCAGACAGCGTTGGTGATAACTATGACCTCAGGAGATGAAAGGGTGATATTTTTCCTTGTTTTTGAAAAGGCAAAGGCTGAATCAATCGAACAGCAGATAAACGCGCTCATCAGTCAGAGATACGATGACACAAACACCCGCATACATACTGAAAATGCCACCGCGCAGATCGTTGGTGCAATTTCGGAGCTGAAAAAATGATAAAGAAACACCTCACAGAAACCAAATGCCGTTTTTGCGAGGTGTTTCCCCAATAAGTGAACCCCGCTGCCAAATATGGCAGCGGGGTGATTTGCTAAACGGGAAATTCTTTTTATATCAGCAGCCCTTAAGCGCTCTCTGACCGATATCCTTGCGGTAATGTGCCTTTTCAAAGCCGATAGTTTCAACCGCCTTGTAAGCCTTATCAAGCGCTGTTTTCAGATCATCGCCTGTCGCGGTAACGCCGAGAACTCGTCCGCCTGCGGTAAGGAACCTGCCGCTTTCAAGCTTTGTGCCTGCGTGGTAAACATAAGCAAGCTCACACTGACCGTTCTCGTCAAGACCTGTTATCTCCTTGCCTGTTTCGTACTTCTCAGGATATCCGCCGCTTGCCATAACTACGCAAGCGCAGGACTTGTCGCTCCACTTGATGTCAAGCTCGTCAAGCTTCTCCTCCCATACAGCCTCGATGATATCAACAAGGTCTGTTTCAAGCAGGGGGAGAACTACCTGTGTTTCGGGATCACCGAAGCGGCAGTTGTACTCAATAACGCGCGCACCGTTAGGTGTGAGCATCAGACCGAAGTACAGACAGCCCTTGAATGGTCTGCCCTCAGCCTGCATAGCCGCGATAGTGGGCTTGAATATCTTCTCCATGCACTCTGCCTTGAATGCGTCGGTGTAGCAGGGATTGGGAGCAATAGTACCCATGCCGCCTGTATTAAGACCCTCGTCATTATCGTAAGCGCGCTTGTGATCCATAGAGGATATCATAGGCTTTACTGTCTTGCCGTCTGTGAAGGCAAGAACTGTAAGCTCGGGGCCTGTCATGAACTCCTCAACAACGATCTCGCTGCCCGACGCGCCGAACTTGCCGTCCAGCAGCATGGAGTTTACAGCGACCTTTGCCTCCTCGAAGTCCTTTGCAATGATAACGCCCTTACCAAGCGCAAGACCGTCGCACTTGATAACTGCGGGATAGCTGTTCTGAGCCTTTATGTATTCGATAGCCTTGTCAGCGTCGGTAAATGTTTCGTAGCCTGCTGTGGGAATACCGTACTTCTTCATCAGCGCCTTGGAGAACACCTTGCTGCCCTCAAGGATAGCCGCATTCGCGCGAGGACCGAAGGTCTTGAAGCCTGCCTCATTCAGCTTGTCTACCATGCCCAGTACAAGGGGGTCGTCGGGAGCAACAAAAACGTAATCGGGCTGAAGCTTCCTTGAAAGCTCCAGCATACCCTCGATATCGGTAGCCTTTACAGGAAAGCACTCCGCAAGCTTCGAGATACCGCCGTTTCCGGGAGCAGCGTAAAGCTTGTCCACCTTAGAGGACTTTGCAAGCGCTGTGATTATTGCGTGCTCGCGACCACCGCCGCCAACTACTAAAATATTCATAAGAAAATTTTCCTTTCGGTACAAAAATTATACATATATTTTATCATAAATCGCGGTCAATTGCAATACACAAAAGCAATCTTATTGCGTTATTTTGATCTCAGCAGCTCCTTTTCGACGGTACTCCAGAGCTCGTCCTCGCTCTCAAACTCAAGGCGCTGCTGAAGTACGCCGCTTTTGTCGCCGCGAACATAAAAGTATCTGCCGTCGCGGTAGTATACGCCCCACATATCGGGTATGCTTTCTCGGTAGTGATCTCCGTAGCGCACAGGCTTGCCGAACTCTGCATTGTAGATACTGCCGAATTTCGGAGAAGCTATACCAAGCCTGTCTTTAAGATCGATCGCCGCATCATGAAGTCTGTCCGTTATGAAGCCGTTCTTGAAATCCTGCACATCGGGCAGCGGATTAAAACCATCGGGTGCATTTCTGTACTCATACCTGCCGATGCAAAAGCGTCCGCTTTCCCCGTCCTTTCTGCCGAAGTACTCGCCCATGTACTGGTCGTAGAAAAGATGATATGCTACGTCCTTGTAAATAATATCAACAGTACGCATATCGTCCGAGACCGTCATTTCAAATAATATCATAAGCCTTATACCTCCGTGTCGCCAAAGCTATTAAAAATGCCTGCAAAGCAGGCATACAGTTTGTCGAAGAACTATGTTTTTGCTCGCGGAGCGAGCTTTTTAGATAACTTTTTTGGTGTGGCTTTGCCACACCAAAAAACACTTCTATCCGCACAACTGTGCGAGTTGGCGGCATTGCCGCCAGCGAGTGCGGGCAGTGCGGATGTTTCGGCGGAAAAGTCCCAACGGGACTTTTTCGACGGTCTGAATGCCTGCAAAGCAGGCATAATTAAGGTTTTATGTTACTTTTTCTTTTTGAGTTTCTTTTCGGGAATATTGTCTGCAACCATGGTGTAGAACTCGTCCCACATAGTCGTTACGTGTTCTCTGGAATAGAACTCGTTGCCGCGCTTTGAAGCCTTGGCGCGCTCCGCGTAGTATTCCTTGTCAGACTTCAGCTTTTCAAGCTCCGCGATAAATTCCTCATTATTATTGCCCCTGCTGTAAAAATCGAACAGGATATCGGGGTAGATATCAAGATCGCGCAGCAGTATCGGGACATTCGCGCACATAGCCTCCAGTATAGTCATCGGGAAAAGCTCCTCATAGGACGGCAGGAACATAACATCACCGATGTTGTATATCTCGTTCATGCACTCGCGCTCGACGATACCAAGCAGCTTGAGGTTCTCGGGAGGGTTCTTCGACATCTCCTGTATCTCCTTGTAGCCGTCGGTGATCTTGCCGAACGAAAAACCGCCTGCCCATACGAACTGCACATCGGGCATCTGCTTTGCTATCTCAACGAAATCGAACACGCCCTTGCGCACCTGAAGCTGACCTGCGCACATTACCACGAACTTATCCTCGGAAATACCGTACTTTCTGCGAAGCGCCGCCTTTTCCTCCGCGCTAACGGGGTGGAACACCTCGGACGATACGAAATTCGGGATATATGTGACCTTTTCAGCGTCAACGCCGTAGTGTGCAAGCCTGCCGATAAAGTAAGGGTTTACCGTTACGAGATAATCCATGCCCTTGTAGAACTTTATCATGTAACTATAGAATATCTTCTTCATAAAGCGCGGAAGCTGAAGGCTTGTTTCCACCGTTTCGGGGAGCATATGTACATAGCCCACGGAATTTCCGTATTTCGTGCGGCTCTTCCTGCCAAGATAATAGCCCGGGTTTATCGTATGATAATGCGTGATCTCAGGCTTTATACGCTTGTTTACCGTGACCTCAAACTTATCCTTAAGACCTTCGGTAACGAGGTTCACCTGCTCTATATAAGCCGAGCCAACCCCCTGTCCCTTGACCTTTGTGGCACTGGACATCATATTTATGGTTCTTTTATTCAAATCAAAACTCACTCTTTCTTGATATAGGTGGCAGGAATGACTGCTGAAATGCCACTCCTAATACTATACACTATATTCAGTAAAAAATCAATAGCAAGCATAACATTTCTGAACTTTTTGCGCAAAAAATCTATTTTTGAATAAAAAAAACGCCGTGAATACTTCCACGACGAATTTATTTGGAGCGGATTACGAGGCTCGAACTCGCTACCTCCACCTTGGCAAGGTGGCGCTCTACCAGATGAGCTAAATCCGCATATGGCGACCCGGATGGGACTCGAACCCACGACCTCCGCCGTGACAGGGCGGCGTTCTAACCAACTGAACTACCGGGCCGTTGGGAAAAAGAAAATTGGTGGGAGTTACAGGGCTCGAACCTGTGACCCTCTGCTTGTAAGGCAGATGCT
>CAYSYF010000097.1:0-4215 GCA_964435155.1 uncultured Ruminococcus sp.
TTCTTCGAGTACGACGAGGAGAGCGGCGAGTGGCTCGCTATGCACCACCCCTTTACAATGCCTATGGACGAGTGCCTTGAATACCTTGAAACTGACAAGGAAAAGGTTCGTGCAAAGGCTTACGACCTTGTGCTGAACGGTGTTGAGCTGTCCAGTGGCTCTATCCGTATCACAGACTACGAGCTGCAGCAGAGAATGTTTGAGCTGCTGGGTCTGACAAAGGAAGAGATCGACGCGAAGTTCGGCTTCCTTGTTGACGCATACAAGTACGGCGCACCTCCCCACGGCGGCGCAGGTATCGGTCTTGACCGTCTTGCAATGCTTATGTGCGGCTGCGACAGCCTGCGTGATGTTACCGCATTCCCCAAGGTGCAGAATGCAAGCGAGCTGATGAGCGAGGCTCCGTCTATCGTAAGCGAAGAGCAACTGAAAGAACTGGGTATTGCTATAATCGAGCCTCAGGAATAAGCGTTTTTTTGCGGTCATGTAGAGCGGGCTGCCCTCAGCCCGCCGTTATAAACCAATCTGCTGCCGCAATTTCGGCGGCGTGTGGGTACGCCGCCCTACAAAAGCAATAAATAAAGCATTTTGCGGCAGGCGATGCCTGCCGCAGATTTTAGGATATCATGTACGCAATTAAACTGGTAAGACCAACAACCGAATATGCAGGACAGATAATGCAGTACCGCAGGGAATTTCTCGAAAACGACCCCAGCGAATGTATGGGCGGCTGCGGAAATCTGCGCAGATGCAGCAGCGCACAGGAGTGGCTTGCCGAAACAGCAAAGCTTTCCGACCCTGCGCTTTGCCCCGAGGGCTATGTGCGCTCGGATACCTACCTTGCGGTGAGAGTAAATGACAACCGCCTGGTGGGAGTTATAGACCTGCGCCACAGCCTTGATAACGCGGCGCTCAGCGAATGGGCAGGGCATATCGGCTACTCCGTAAGACCGAATGACCGCTGCCGCGGCTATGCAAAGGAAATGCTTCGGCTTAACCTTGAAAACTGCCGCGCACTCGGCATAAAGCGAGTGCTGCTGTGCTGCGACCATGATAACACAGCAAGCGAGCGCACGATACTCGCAAACGGCGGTGTGTTTGAGCGCACCACCGAGGCGAATGGAAAAACAGTAAAACGATTCTGGATAGAAATTGAAAGTTTATAATATAAATGCTGCGCAGCAGCATACCATCATTATTCACTATTCATTATTCACTATTCGCTAAATAAAGGACGGTGAATCTCGTGGAGAAACAGGAATATAAAGAGCTGCAGGAGCTTGCAGCTAACGGCGGTATGAAATACTACGGCAAGCTGTACGAAACGCTTTACCGCGAGATGTACTATGCCGCGTTCTACTCCCTTGCCGATGACGCTGACGCGGTGCAGACGGTCACTGCGACAATAAGGAGCGGATTTGAAAATATCGGAAAGCTGCATAACGAAGGCTCTTTCCGTCTTTATATGATGAAGCACCTTTGCAGCGGCATAAAAGTGAAATTCAAGGAATACGCCGCCGAGGGCAGAGAGATACGATATGATGAAGACAAGCTGCGCCCCAACGACGACGGCATAGATATCAAGCAGGAGTTCAATATACTCCCCGATACCGAGCGGCTTGTCTGCGCTCTGTATGTGGGCGGTAAGTTCCGTCCCGAGGAGATAGCGCAGTTTACGGGACTTTCGCTGTCTACGGTAAAAAAGAAGCTTGACCGTGCGCTGACCGCATTTGAGCTTGACTGAAAAGGAGGGATACGCTTGACGGTTTCAAAGCTGTATGAATATATGAGCGAAAAGGTCGTGCCTGAGAGCGTAATGCCTCAGAATATAACCTCGATACTCGCTGACGATGACGAGCCTGCACTCCCCGAGCTGGACGCATTCACATTTTTAAACCGCGTCAGAGCGCTGGGAATAGGCTCAGCGGACTTTATTTACCTGTTAAAGGGCTGCAACGCGCCCGAATCGGCTATCGAAAAGATAGAAAACAACCCCGCGATGAACTTGCAGTCGCTTGTCGTAACGCTGGAGGAATCGGGGCTTACCTCGCAGGATTACACCCGTATGCTGTACACTGCGCGGCAGATATGGGAGCGCACGCTCACAATGCGCATTGAAAAGGTGCAGCCGCTTGAGGAGCAGCAGGACAGCTCCGACGAATACGGACGCGAGGACGAGCCGCCTTATGAGGATATCCCTCAGCAGAGCGAGGCTGTCGCAGAGGACGAGGCTGACAGCTATGATGAGGAGCCTGGCTTCGGTTATGAAAGTGAAGCCGACGAGGATATTGAGGGCAGCACGTCTGACCCCGACGGCGGCGAGGACGAGGGATTTGACAGTGCCGACGTTACTGATGACGACCTTGACGACGGCCGTGATGATGTATCCGAGGAAGCCGAGGACGAATACAGCGAGCCTGCTCCCGTGCTGACGGGAAAGCAGCTTTCCAAAAAGGAATACAACAAAAACGACGATTTAGATACATACTACGATGAGGACAGACCCGTAGACCGCCACAAGGGCAAAATAGCGGCTGCGGCTGTCGGTGCGGCAGTGCTGATAGGGCTTTGTGTGACGATGGACTGCGTGGGCTTTACGCCTGCTCAGACCTCGCTTCCCACAGCAAGCTTTGCCGAAAGCGAGGAAACGCTTTTTGCCGAGATATTCTATGCCTACGACGGCGGAAACGGAAATATCGGCGGCGAAAATGTGTACGGCTTCTCCGATACAAAGCAGCAGCTTTTCGGTGAAGTGCTGATAACACAGACCGAGGAGCTTGGCTGCTACAGCTTAGGCAGCAGCGCCTTTGCGGCTTCCCCCGAGCTTATCACGGTGTACGGAGAGCAAGGCGGCGCGCTTGTCACAAAGACCGCTATCGCTCCGCCCGAGGGCGCAGTATTTACAGATATCTTCACCTCGGCAAATCAGCTTGTAGCTGTATTTGCAGGCGATAACGCAGCAGGCTTCGCAGCGTATGACGACAGCGGAAAGCTGCTATACAGCACTGCTCAGTACGGCCAGCTTACAGACGTTACGATAAATGCCGAGAGCATTTCGCTCGGTACTGTGTATGTGCCGAAATTCAGTGAAAGCTTCACGGTTTCGGATAACGAAAAATACCTGCCGCTGTACGAAACAGGCGGCGAGATAAAAACTATCGCTGCCGAAAATATCGTTACGGACGGCGGCAGCTACGGCTGCGGCTATGCGGTATTCGGTGAGTACAGCCTTGAAAACGGCGAGGTGATAAGCACCACCGCGGCGCTGGGCGACCCCGTTTACAGCGACTCCGAGGAGTTTATGGCGGTAATGCTGACCGACGAGGGCAGCAGGCTGATAACGCTCGGCAAGGACGGCTCGCCCGAGCTGCTTGACATAGCGGAGCTTGTTTCCTGCGACATGGGCGATGTCGTTATGACAAAGCACCCCGAGAGCGCAGAGGATATGCTGTCGAGCACGATAAAGCTTGAGGATATACAGCCGCTTATCGCCACCGCCCAAAAGGACGAGAACGGCGAAACGAAGATATATCTGCGCGGCTTTGATTTTGAGCCTGTATCGGCTGTCACAGGCGTTTCGGAGGAAATGACCTCGGTACACATCGAAAACGGTATCCTCTACATCTGCGGCGAAAACGGCGTGCTCAATGCTGCGGATATCTCAGACCCTACCGAGCCGAAATTTATTGAATACAAGACCGCAGACGGTGCGATACGCGATGACCTCGCGCTGACCTACGACATTTCCGATAATGCGGCAGCTCTGACGCTGTACAAGCGCAATGAGGCTGACAAGGTAGTGGAAGCAGGAAGCTGGACAAGACCCATCTCCCCTGCCGAGGGCAAGACCGCCGAGATATGCGGCGGCAACACGCTGCTGTTCGCTGATGAAACGCTGTGCGGCGCCGCCTACACCTACTTTGACGGTGTTTCGATGATATCGGAATATGCGGTGTTCGGAAAGACCAATACAGCGTTCACGCTGTTCGACGATAAGAACGGCTTTACCGCCGCAGTCGAGATAGACGGTACAGTGTATCTCGTTTACGGCGAGAAGTCGTTTACGGTGCAGAAGTAAAAAATACCCGAGAATTTCTTCTCGGGTATTCAGCTTGTCAAAAAACTATGTTTTTGCTCGCGGAGCGAGCTTTTTAGATAACTTTTTTGGTGTGGCTTTGCCACGCCAAAAAACACTTCTATCCGCACAACTGTGCG
>CAYSYF010000098.1:0-4021 GCA_964435155.1 uncultured Ruminococcus sp.
ATATGCGAGGGATCCTTGCATCAAACGAACCGCGGTACTTGTGCATACACGGAACGAACACGCGTATTTTTTTCAGCGGAGCAACACACACAAATATCTGTTTACTCAGAAAAAGACCCGTGTCATTGTCGGGAATAAGGCAATCTAGCTCAGCGGGAGCATAAGGGAACAGAAAATTGTTGTGCAGGTAAAGTCCCAGCTCAAAAACCTCATTTTTTTCATGAACAGAGCGATTTTCAACAAAGCCGACGCGCAGCGTAAAAAGACTTATTGCTGTAAATATAGCGGCTATGACAGGATATAATGCGGCAACCAGCAAAAGCACAGCCGAGATACGGCTCTGATAAGCTGCCGAAAAGATCAGACACGCCAAAAAAAACAGCAGATAAAAAATTCTGTTTTTGCTCATAGCTCGTCCTGTCAGCGACCTCTGACAGGTGCAGGCACAGACATCAGCACCTCATGAAGAACGCTGTTTACTGTCTGCTTTTTCATTCGCATCTCCTGTCGAAGCGAAATCCTGTGTGAAAATACAGGCACTATAAGCTTTGCGATATCCTCAGGCACGACATGATCTCTGCCATTGATATAAGCATAAGCCCTGCTTGCATTCATAAGCGCCAGCGAAGCTCTGGGGCTTGCGCCAAGCTCTACTGCGGGGTGAACACGTGTAGCGGCAGCAAGCTGCGCAACATAGGTACACAGACTCTCTGCGAAATTCACATTTTTCACGTCCTCAATACAATCAGCCAGCTCCTCTGCTGTCATGACAGCCTCAACATCATCGGCGGGATTTCCTGTAAGCCTGTCCATCATAATGCTGACCTCCTCCTCAACAGTAGGATAGCCCATGCTTATCCTTATCTGGAAACGGTCAAGCTGTGCCTCGGGAAGCGGGAACGTTCCGACGTAGCCCTGCGAGTTCTGCGTTGCTATAACAATAAACGGCGAAGGCAGCGGTCTTACTACACCATCAACTGTAACGCGCTTTTCCTCCATTGCTTCAAGAAGTGCAGACTGTGTTTTCGGAGATGTACGGTTGATCTCATCAGCAAGCAGGATATTTGTCATTGCAAGACCCGAACGATATTCAAATCGGTTTTCTTCCTTGTTGAACATCGTAAAGCCCGTTATGTCCGACGCCATAACGTCGGGTGTGAACTGAGCTCTTCGGAAAGCAAGTCCCGTCGCTTTACCAAGCGCCATAGCAAGCGTTGTTTTGCCGACGCCGGGCACATCTTCAATAAGTATATGACCCTCAGAAAGGAGGGCTGTAAGTATCATCGTAACCGCCTCACTCTTTCCCTTTATGACCTTGGATATCTCCCCTGCCAGCTTTGCGATAAGCTGCTGATTAGAGTGCATATATGACATTTATTTACACCTATCCTTTCAAAGCTTTCTATAAATAAAACGATCAAACGCACAAAAAGCGGCATAATCTATTTATTTCAGCACACTTTTATACAACAAGATAATTATACTACATTATTATTAAATTAACAACTACTTTTTTTTTACAAATAAGAAAGATCTACGCTTCCTCGCTCTCCTCACCTGTTTCAGGAGCATACACATCAGCAAAGATCGAATGAAGCTCGCCGCCGAACTCTCCTGCATTTAGCTCCTTCTTGGGCTTGTTGGTAAGCACGACCGCCGTGAAGCTGTCGCCGTATACCGCCATAAACGCATTGAAGCAATCTGTATTGCCTGTGTGATAATAAAGATCCTCGTTTATCCTCATGCCGTAGCCGTAGCCTTCTACCTCGGCAAGCATTTCTTTGAGGGACTCCTCGCTTATCACTGTACCGCCAAAAAGGTGCTTTGTCCACTGATAGATATCATATACGCTTGCATTGACTGAGCCGCAGCCGAGCGAGGTGCTGAGCGCCATTGACTCTGATGTACCGTCCTCATAATAACCGCGTGCAGTGGTTTCGCGGAAATCGTTATTTGCGGTGAGCATATTACACGGCTCAAATATCTCCCGCTGCATATATGTCTGAAAGCTGTCGCCTGTCACCTGCTCAATGATAAGCCCAAGCAGGTAGTAGTTGGTATTGCTGTAGGAAAAGCAGGTATCGGCACCGTAGCAAAGCGGCGCATCGTCTATATATTCAAGAACGAAATCACGAGGGAGCGTTTCACTGTAGTACTCATCTGTATCAGCTAATTCCTTGTACTGCTCCACAAAATCCTCGGGGAAAAACTGATCGGGAGAATTGATAAAATCCATCAGACCCGAACGCATCTGCAGCAGATTTTTAATTGTTATATTCTCAGCATGAGAAAACTCAGGAAAGTATTTATCAAGCGTATTATCAACATTCAGCGCGCCGCTGTCTACAAGCTGCATTATTGCCGCCGCCGTCATCTGCTTTGATACAGAGCCTATTTCAAAGGTATCCTTTGCGGTGCAAAGCTCTCCTGTCATCTCGTCAGCATAGCCATACCCTTTCGCGAGAACTATCTCATCGTCCCAAGCAATAAGCACCGCACCCTGAAAGTCTGTTTCTTCGGCGTATTCGTCGATCTTTTCAATAAATTCCGAATAGACCTCATTTTCAACAAGCTCAGCCTCGTAATCGCAGAAAAGGAGCGGCTCAGGCTCGGGCTCTGCTACAGGGACGGCAGGCTCAGTAAACTGCGTAGTTGTTGAAGAAGCGACAGCTTCAGCAGTATCAACTGTATCTATTGATGATGTTTCTCCCCCTGCGCAGCCTGCAAGCAGCATACAACACAGAAGGATCGCTATTGTTCTTTTCATTTATACCTCAAAATATCTTTCTAATGAATAAACTCCGTAAAAACGGAGTTTATAATATGATTGAATTTTTAAGCTTTTTCAGCAGAAGCCCCTTCTTTTCCGCCGTTTCGGATATCGTAGATAACGTTAAGGAAAAGGTTCTGGATAACTCGGTTGAAATCAATGCTTATATCAAGCACCTTGCTCTCAACCGCAAAGCCGCCCGCCATGGACTTATGTCCGCCGCCGCTGCCCACTTCGGAAAGAGCGGCGAGAACGATCTGACCCGCATTAAGCTCGTCAAGCTCCGAACGGACAGAGAACTTAAAGCCGTTCTCTCTGCGGGAATATACGACGCAGAAATTAACTACATCAAGATTTAAGATAAAGTCAGAAACAGTCGCAACAAAGGCGTCGGCGCAATCAAAATTAAGGAATGCGAAAGCAACGCCGTTATAGATGTCGATATTCTTCATCGAATCAACGAATGCTTCAAGCTCGTCATACTGAATAATGCCCGACTGGAAATGACGTATCTGCGCATTATTCGCCTTTGGAAACAGATACTTGTAGATATCAACATCAAGCTCGGTAACACCGCGGCTGAAATCCTTTGTATCCATCTTAAGTCCGTAAAGAAGCGCTGTTGCGACGTCCTGCGGCATTTCAATGTTGTAAAGGCGGTAATAATCAGCGATTATCGTTGCACAACTGCCTACAATACGGATATCAGTGTATTTGTAGCTGTCAACCTCGTTGAAAACGGGGTGATGGTCTATACAGGCAACCTCGTTTCCTACGAGGTCAAGTATGTTTGCATTACCCTTCTGAGAGTCAACTGTTATAATATAATCATCGGGACCCATATCCTTCAGATCATTGTCAGTTGTCATAGAAATACCGAACTCAGACACCATATTAGCGGTAGCCATGCGCTCTATATTGCCGTGATGACAGATAGTTGTAGGAATATTGAACTTCGCCAGAAGCACCTGAAGCCCGAATGCACTTGCAATAGCGTCAGGGTCAGGAAAGTTATGTGTCTGTATAAAGACACGATGTCCTTTAAGCAGGGTGACAAGCTCACTTAATTTCGGGGGCATTGAGATCTCCTTCTTGCAATGTTGGACATTGACATTTTAATATCCCGAGCGCTTTATTATAAAAGCGCTCGCAGAAACACTTAATTATTAAGACTATACCATGAAAGCAAACGCGCGAGCGTTTGAGTGCCGTCAGGCACAGACGGCAATAGCCGTCCTTTCAGCCGTTCAA
>CAYSYF010000099.1:0-3578 GCA_964435155.1 uncultured Ruminococcus sp.
TTAATGATGGGGAGAATCTTCTCTACATCAGCGTGAGGTCTGGGGATTACGTGGATAGCAACTACTTCACCAAGCTTTGCTGCTGCTGCTCCGCCTGCCTCTGTTGCAGCATTAACTGCTCCAACGTCGCCTCTTACCATAACGGATACAAGTCCGCTACCGATCTTTTCGGTTCCGATAAGAGTTACATTTGCTGCCTTTACCATTGCATCTGCTGCTTCAATTGCCGCAACAAGGCCTCTGGTTTCTACCATTCCAAGTGCTTCAAGTGCCATTTTTCTTTCCTCCTTGATTTCAACTACCGCTGCATTCTCAGTCTTTTCGGTAGCTGTTGTGTTTGTATTGTTATTATTTTTTATAACCTTTTCAGTGTTGCTCTTTTTCTGAGCTGTTTTCTTCTGCTGTTCCATCGTTATTCTCCTTATTTCTTAAGCCTTTCGGCACTGAGATTTACGATACGCATTGTCTCTTCGTGCGGATTAGCAATAACAAGGCTTGCAACAGGCTTCTTTATCGCTTTAGCTGTAGCGTTTTCTACAGCAGCAGTAACCGCCGAAACATCGCCCTGTACAATTATTGTAACAAGTCTGCCGCCCATTTTACGCTCCCATGTAACAAGCTCAACATCTGCCGATTTGCACATAATATCAAGAGCATCTACTGCAGCGGTCACACCCGAAACTTCAATAAATCCAAGTGAATTCATCTTTCCGCCCTCCTCAGTTTTTATCAAAACCGTGAATTTTGAGCATTTTTTCTGTGTCATCTTCTACATTAGGAATAACGTAATGCGAAACAACACCGCTCACTCTGTTTGCCGCCTCAACAGCTGCCTCAACAGCTGCTTTAACATTATCAACAGTTCCACGGAATTTAACTACTACAAGAAGAGGAACAGGAAGTTTATCAGCGTTAGCCGGTTTGTTTTTATCAAACCTTTCTACTGTTACATCTGCCGCTTTACAGCCTGCATCGCATGCCGCAAATGCTGTTACGAGGCCAAAAACCTCAACCATTCCAACTGCTTTTCCCATAACTGTATGTTACCTTTCTTACGGGAATACCGCAATCTTAAGACCTTCCATTTTGAGGTTAGTCTCATGCGCTTCATTTATCTCAGAAAGCTTATATCTGTGTGTGATAAGCTTGTTGAGAGGAATACCAATTGCTTTAGCTCTCTTAAGGAAATCAAAAGTTGTCGCATAATCACGAAGTGTATAAACCCATGAACCAACAGTAGTAATTTCCTTTGAGCAGATATCAAAGTGAGGATTGATAGTAGCATCTCCACCGTTGATAAAGAAACCGAGTTCACAAAGTCCGCCGCCGCTGCGAATAAACTTATAAATATTGGCATGAGCAACAGGAGAGCCTGTGCACTGGAAAGCAAAATCAGCGAGATAGCCGCCAAAAGCATTCTTTACTGCTTCTGCAAGAGATTCGATTCCCTTATGCTCCTTAAAGTTTACTGTTTCGGTAGCTCCCATTTCACGAGCAAATTCAAGTCTCTTTGCCTCGCCGTCAATAGCTACAATGTTTTCTATACCCATTGTGCGGAGAATTGCAATACAGATAAGTCCGATAGGACCGCATCCCTGAACAGCAACTCTTGAATTGAATCTGAGAATTCCTGTTGTCTTAGCACGCTCTACAGCATGGATAAGAACTGCACTGGGCTCAATAAGAATTCTTGAATCAAGATCAAGATTAGAAACATTGAAAACCGTAGAACCGCCTCTTACAACTATGTAATCTGCAAACCAACCATTGAGATGAACATCATCATCAGGAATGAGACCATAAACGTCAGCACCGCCAACATTCTGTTTGTTAAGGTCAAACATTGTGATATCCGGGTTGTCCTTAAAGATCATACAAGTAACTACCTTGTCACCTATGTTGAGCGGCTTACCTGCACTGTCTTTCTTTACATTCTTACCCATCTTAACGATCTCACCTGTACCCTCGTGACCGAGTACAACAGGAATAAGACCAAATGGATCACGTTTGAATTCGTGAGCATCTGTACCGCACACGCCACAGCCCTCTACCTTGACAAGAATATCATCATCACCTAACTCAGGGATGGGAAATTCCACTATATCGTAGTGTTCGAGCTTTGTAAGCATAGCAGCTCGCGAAGTCTTAGGCACATCTGTCGCAGTCGCTTTAGCAACTGTATCAGTGCTACCGCTCATATTTGCAAGAACTTCTTTAACGATAGCTTCAATCTGCTCGGATTTAATATCCATTATTATCGCTCCTTTATATCATATTTTCAAAAACTTGTTTTGCGTAGTCTGCAAGAGCTGTATCCTGCTCTTCTGAGCCACCGGAAATACCTACAGCACCTACTATATCGTTTCCGCGCTTCAAAACCTCGCCACCGCCGAAAATAACAATCTTGCCTTGGTTGGTAAACTGGATACCATAAAGAGGCGCTCCCGGTGCCGCAAGAGTTGAAAGCTGTTTTGTAGACATTTTGAGAGAAGCGCATGTAAATGTTTTATTTACTGCAACATCATAGCTGGCAATATATGCATCGTCCATACACTCTACTGCAATTACTCTCGCAGAAGCATCAGACACTGCAACAACAGCCTTTACTCCCATTTCAGCCGCTTTTTCTTCAACTTTGTATATGAGCCTTCTCGCAAGCGCAAGAGTCACATTATTCGTTGTTCTAAAGTCGGTAGAATCTGTCTTTTTGGAAAGAACGTCATTGACTACATCATTGATTATTTTATCAATGTTTGCATTCATAAATATGTACCTGATTATTTGCCAAGCTGTGCAAGAACTTTCTTAGTTATCTCTGCAACAACTGCATCCTCATCAGATGACTTGCATGAGCAAGAACCGCCGCAACCATGACAGCTGGGCTTACCTGCCTTAGCATTGGGACAAAGGTCTGCAGGGTGCTTACCTGTCATGCCAAACTGCTTTCTGATTTCATAAAGTCTCTGTACCTGAGACTCAGAAAGCTGCTTAGGACCGCCAAGAACCTTAGACTGATAAAGGAGCTGAGCGTAAAACTCAAGTGACTCCATCTTATGATATGCAGCAAGAAGAGAATCCGAGTAAGCAAGAGCACCGTGATTAGCAAGAAGTACTGCATCGTAGTACTGAAGATACTTGGATACTGCATCGGGAATTTCTTCTGTGGAAGGTGTACCATATTCAGCAATCGGTACACATCCGAGAGCAATTACAGCCTCAGGCATAATCGGCTCAGTAAGAGGAATACCTGCTATAGCAAAGCTTGTTGCGTATGAGGGATGTGCATGAACAACACTCTTTACGTCAGGTCTTTCCTTGTAAACACGCATGTGCATCTTAATTTCAGATGAAGGCTTAAAACCGGCATTAGCCTGAATTACCTTACCTGTAGCATCAACCTTACAGATATATTCAGGGGTCATAAAGCCCTTACTTACACCTGTAGGAGTACAAAGGAACTCGTTGTCACTGATTTTTACAGAGATGTTACCGTCATTTGCTGCAACCATTCCTCTGTTGTAGATACGCTTACCAATTTCACAAATTTGTTTTTTGATCTCGTATTCTGAAGTCATAGT
>CAYSYF010000100.1:0-3577 GCA_964435155.1 uncultured Ruminococcus sp.
CAGTGCGGATGTTTCGGCGGAAAAGTCCCAACGGGACTTTTTCGACGGTCTGAATACCCGAGAATTTCTTCTCGGGTATTTCTGTTTTGATGTTATTTTATTCGCTCGTTTTCGCCTTGCGTGTGGTAAGCCATTTAAGGCCGAACAGCACCGCAACGGTAAGAGCAAGTCCGATAGCAAGACTTATGAATGGGTTCTTGACGAGCGCGGCGATCAGATACATCACAAAGGATATCGCAGCAACTGTCAGCGCATAGGGAAGCTGTGTCGAAACGTGCTTTACGTGTACGCAGCGCGCGCCTGCCGAAGCCATGATGGTCGTATCGGAGATGGGCGAGCAGTGATCGCCGCACACCGAGCCTGCCATACAAGCAGAGATCGAGATAACCATCATAGTGGGGTCTACGTTCTCAAATATGCTTACAACGATGGGAATGAGGATACCGAATGTGCCCCACGAGGTGCCTGTTGCAAAGGAGATACCTGCCGCAATGATGAAGATGATAGCAGGCAGCAGGAACTGCAGATCTGCGACATACTCGCGCACGACAGTGTCAACGAAGATATCAGCGCCGAGGCTGTCTGTCATGTTCTTCAGCGTCCATGCAAAGGTAAGGATAAGGATAGCGGGAACCATGGATTTGAAGCCCTCGGGAATGCATTCCATGCAAGACTTGAACGAGATAACGCGTCTGATAAGATATACTATGACAGTAAGCAGCAGCGCGATAAGCGAGCCTATCACAAGGCCCTTGGAAGCGTCACAATCCGCAAAGGCAGTGACGAAATCAACGCCCGAGAAAAAGCCGCCTGTGTAGATCATGCCAAAGATACACGCGATAATGAGCGTGATGATCGGGAATACAAGGTCAAACACCTTACCCTTGCTGCCTGCGCCTGTTTCGGGGAGGTTTGTATTCTCCTCGTCGCCGGGATCCTCGCCTGCGGCAGCGAGCGCTTCGTACTTCCTCATAGGACCGAAGTCGATCTTCAGCAGGATAACACCGATAACGAACACGATCGTCAGCAGTGCGTAGTAGTTATAGGGAATGGCATTTATAAACAGTGCAAAGCCGTCGCCCGACTCGATATTGCTTGTAACGGCAGCCGCCCACGAGGAGATAGGAGCGATTATGCAGACGGGAGCAGCGGTAGAGTCGATAAGATAAGCTAGCTTTGAGGCAGAAACACGATGCTTTACTGCAACAGGCTTCATAACGCTGCCGACTGTAAGGCAGTTGAAATAGTCGTCGATGAAGATAACTACGCCGAGCAGCATGGTGACTATCTGCGCGCCCACGCGGCTCTTGATGTGGGTCTTAGCCCACTCACCGAATGCAGCCGAGCCGCCTGCCTTGTTCATAAGACAGACTATCGTGCCAAGTATAACGAGGAATATAAGTATTCCGACATTACCGGGCTTAGCAAGGGCTGCAACAAAGCCGTCATCTATCATGTGGTTCATTGCAGCTTCAACATTGAACCCCGCATAGAACAGCGCACCGATGAGGATACCCACGAAAAGCGAGCTGAACACCTCTTTTGTGATAAGCGCAAGCACTATCGCAACAAGCGGCGGTACGAGCGACCAGAACGTTCCTATCATATCCATAGAAAACAGTTTCCTTTCCATATAAACAAGTAATACATACAGTTTATCAAAATTCCACCGCTTTGTCAAGGAGAGATGATATATTAACAAAAAAAGACAGCGCACTCCAAAAGAGAGTGCGCATTGTTTATGTTCCCAGTCTGCCCTTAAAATCCTCATAGCCGAAGCGCGCCAGCAGCGTGAAGCTGCCGTCTGCTTTAGCTGCCCAGATATCGGGCAGAGGCATTCCGTTGAAGGTGTTGTTCTTGCAGGTGGAGTATATCGCCATATCCTCGAAAACGAGCCTGTCGCCTGTTCCGAGGGGCTTTTCAAAGCTGTAATCGCCAACGATATCGCCAGCAAGGCAGGTAGGTCCGCCAAGGCGGTAGGTGTGCGAAAGCTCGCCCTTTTCGCCCGACTTGTACAGCGGCGGACGATACGGCATTTCAATAACATCGGGAGTGTGGCACGCCGCCGACATATCCAGTATCGCGATATCGGTATCGCCGTTTTTGAGCGTATCCAGCACCGACGTTACAAGATATCCTGCATTCAGCGCAACAGCCTCGCCAGGCTCTAAATATATCTGCAAGCCGTATTTATCGCGCATACGGATAATACAGCGCTCCAAGCGCTCTATATCGTAGCCCTCGCGCGTAATGTGATGACCGCCGCCCATGTTGAGCCACTTCATTCTGTTAAGCGTAAAGCCGAATTTCTCCTCCACTGCGGAAAGTGTAATTTCAAGCGCGTTGCTGTCCTGTTCGCACAGCGTATGGAAATGCAGTCCGTCAAGCAGCGATATTAGCTCCTCTGTCATCTGCTCATTCCACTGTGCGAGCGTAGTGCCGAGCCTGCTGCCCTTTGCACAGGGATCGTATATCTCGTGTCCCTCCTGTGTGGAGCATTCGGGGTTTATGCGCAGTCCTATGCTCTTTCCCGAAGCCTTTGCCAACGCGCCGAAGCGTTTAAGCTGCGACGGCGAATTGAACACGATATGCCCTGCGTAGTTCAGAAGCTCCCGAAACTCGTCCTCGCGGTAAGCCGCGCAGAACACATGGCACTCCTTGTCGGGCATTTCCTCTGCGCCAAGCCTTGCCTCATACAGACCGCTCGCCTCCGTACCTGCGAGGTACGGCGCAATAGCCTTGTACATATCGTAATTTGAGAATGCTTTCTGCGCAAGCAATATCTTGCAGCCTGTCCTGTCCTGAACGCCTTTCAGCACCTCGCCGTTTGCGATAAGCTTTGCCTCGTCAAGCACGTAGCAGGGTGTTCTGAGGTCTGCCGCAAGCAGTCTTTCCTGTATCGTCATATCAGTCTACCGGCACGGGAGCGTGGCTCTCGCGGTGAGGCAGTCCGTACTTGTCAAGCGCCTCAATATAAGGATCGGGATCGAACTCCTCAACGGTGTAAACGCCTGCCTTGTTCCACTTGCCTGTCAGCAGCATGAGCGCGCCGCACATTGCAGGAACACCTGTGGTATAGGAGATAGCCTGAGATTCTACCTCCTTGTAGCACTCCTGATGATCGCATACGTTGTAGATGTAGTAGGTCTTTTCCTTGCCGTCCTTAACGCCTGTGAAGATACAGCCGATGTTGGTCTTGCCCTTTGTGCGAGGTCCGAGGGACGCAGGGTCGGGCAGCAGCGCCTTTAAGAACTGGATAGGAACTATCTCGTGACCCTCGTAGTCGATGGGTGTTGTTGACAGCATTCCGACATTTTCAAGGCACTTCATGTGCGTAAGGTAGCTCTGTCCGAAGGTCATGAAAAATCTGATACGCTTAACGTCGGGAATGTTCTTTGCAAGGCTCTCTATCTCCTCATGGTGCAGAAGATACATATCCTTCATGCCGACTTCCTCAAAGTCATACTCGCGCTTTATGCTCATTGCGGGTATCTCGACCCACTTGCCATTCTCCCAATAGCTGCCCGGGGCGCTTACCTCGCGGAGATTTATCTCGGGGTTGAAGTTCGTTGCAAAG
>CAYSYF010000101.1:0-3230 GCA_964435155.1 uncultured Ruminococcus sp.
ATGTATGGTTTCCACAGCCATTTTACAGGATCGGACTCCACGCTGCTCATATTTATAAGGGGGAGCGGGGTTTTACTCATTTTGTACCTCCCGCTATTGAAATTATCATTATTTTCTGCTATAATATTACTGCAATAAATTTGCGAAGGCTGCTCCGCACCTATTGCCGTAGGTGCATTCGGAGCGGTCTTTTCTTTTTCGGGCATCAGCTCTCACCGCCTTTTATGCCGTTTAGAGTTACGGTGATGAGGTTTATGGTTTCGAGGAGTTCTTCATCAACGGTATCGGAGCTTATTCTTTTCAGCTCTGTCAGAACTACTGTAAGCTGGTCTTTCAGAGCCTTGTAAATTCTCGAACTCGGCATAACAATAATATCTCTGTTAAGCACCCTCGAAATGATGTAATCCTGTTTTGTAAGTCCCGAAAGGCTTACTGCAATATCGAGTGCTGCATTCTCCTCATCGGAGCAGCGGAATGATACTGTTTTTCCACGAAAGCGACCTTTATGGTCAAGATTTTTAGCCGACATCTTCGTTACCTTCCTTTTTCATTAGTTCTTCCAACTTCGCTGATAGCTTTTCCTGTTTATTCGGATACAGATGAGCGTACACCTGCATAGTGGTTTCAACTCGCTCGTGTCCCAATCGTTCAGCAATTTCAAGCGGTGGTATTCCGATTTCATATAAAAGTGCACAGTGACTATGCCTTACATCGTGCAGCCTTATCTTCTTGATACCGCTTTTTTCACAACCACGTTCCATTTCGTGGTGCAAGTAGCTTTTGGTAAAGGGAAATATTCTGTCATTTTCTCCGATGCCATATAGGCTGTCGCAATACTCTTTAAGCAGGTCGCAAAGAAATTCGGGGATTGATATTGTACGGTTGCTCTTGGGCGTTTTCGGCGGAGTTATAACATCTCTGTCACCGAGCCTCTGGTATGACTTGTTGACGGTAATTATTTTTCCCTCAAAATCAATATCTGCGATTGTAAGAGCCATAAGCTCACCTATACGCAGTCCCGTCCAGAACAAAGTGTTGTATGCAACATAAGCCATCGGCTTGTCAGCTAAATATTCAATGAATACTGTAAACTCGTCTTTTGTCCAGAAGTTCATTTCTTCAGCTTTGTTCTTGCCGATTGCACCAGCTTTGGAACAGGGATTTGACCGCAAATCGTAATATTTCACCGCATAATTGAATATCGCATTAAGCTGATTATAGACGGTTTTCATATACGTTTGAGAATAGCCCTTTGCAAGCAGCTCGTTTTCCCAAGCTATAATATTTGCGGCAGTTATCTCATTGATTTTCTTCACACCGAAATACGGAATTATTTTCAAATCAATAATATAACGCTTTGTGCGGAGAGTATTTTCACGCAAACGAGGAGAAATACCATTGAAATACATTTCCGTGAAATCCTTAAATGTAATGTTCAAATCGTCTTTCTGCTCGGACAGGAAAGTGCGTAACCATTCTTCAGCCTCGTGTTTTGTATCAAAACCACGTTTCATACTTTCTCTGCGTTTGCCTTGCCAATCGGTATAACGAAAGCGTATGTACCATTTTCCTGTTTTCGGATCCTTTTTAGCTCTCATTTTGCAGTTCCTCCTTCCGTTGCAACATTAAATCCATAAAGGCACTTTTCAAGGTATGCACGGGGGAGCTTACCAGCAATCGTGAGATAGCCTTCCTTTTTCAGCTTTGAGTTCATCTCTCGGATTAACTTATAAGCGTGTCCGTCTGATACGCCCATAACCTCTGCTAATTCGTGTGCAGTAATGTAGATGTTTTGAGTATTCATAGATACACCTCCTAAAAATAGATAACAGGATATTTAATATTTATCGCTGTAACTATATATTATCACAATATTATATCATTGTCAATAGTATTTTCTACATTTTTTAAAAAATACTTGCATTTTATATATTTATGTGTTATAATAGTTTTAATTTAATATAATAAGGAGTTTATGTTATGTCAGAAATTAAATTTGGTGAGCGTATTCGCGTAGTCAGAAAAAACGCAGGGTGTAGTCAGAAAGAATTCTGTGCAATTCTTGATATACCGCAGTCCACATTATCTGCTTATGAAACGGATAGAATGCAGCCTACTGTTGTTTCGCTTGTAAACATAGCTACCAAGTTCAATGTATCGCTTGACTGGCTTTGCGGTATTGAAAAGAATGCACCTAACTTCGGAACAATAGGCGAGGCTCTCGGAGCTGTATATGATTTAGCAGAAATAGATGGGCTGAAAATTGATTTTACCATAAATGATAAACTGCCAAACGACATAGAAACAGAAACAGACCGTTGGTTTGTGCAGATGACAGTTTACGGAAATGACAGCGAAAATCCTGTAAATGCTGATTTCTGTAAGGGAATACGTCAGATTGCCGATAATATCAGCGATTTGGTGTCCTATTCAATATCCACGGAAACCTACAAAACAGAAAAAGAAAAGATGAGGGAATATTACAGCCTACCTATAACCAAAAAAGACTTTCCCGAACTTACTCGTGAAGAACGCCAGAAAAGGCATATCGAATGGGTAAAACAGCATTTAGAAGATAACTAATTCTATACAACACAGAAAAGAGCCGCTGCAATTTGCAACGGCTCTGATTATTTATTAAATTGTTGGATACTCGCTCTGTAAAACGAAAATGAGGTCAAAGTGCGGTCAAAAGCTCACACAATGCACGACAAACGGCTTTACAATGCGGTTTTTTAAGAGTTTCGATTTACTCCCACTCAATAGTTCCAATGGGCTTAGGTGTGAGATCGTACAGTACGCGGTTGATACCCTCGACTTCAGCAGTAATGCGAGCTGTGATCTTATGCAGCAATGCATAGGGGATCTCCTCGATAGTAGCACTCATAGCGTCGGTAGTGTTTACTGCACGAATGATTGCGGGCCAGCCCTCATAGCGCTTGTCATTCTTGACGCCAACGCTCTTCATATCAGGCACAGCAATGAAATACTGCCATACAGTCTTGTTAAGACCGGCATTCTCAAATTCCTCGCGGAGGATAGCGTCTGCCTCACGCAGAGCGTGAAGTCTGTCGCGTGTGATAGCACCGAGGCAGCGTACACCAAGACCGGGACCGGGGAAAGGCTGACGATCTACCATGTCAGCAGGCAGTCCCAGCGCCTTACCGACAACTCTTACCTCGTCCTTGTACAGCAGCTTGACAGGCTCTACCAGCTCAAACTGCATATCC
>CAYSYF010000102.1:0-2568 GCA_964435155.1 uncultured Ruminococcus sp.
T
This sequence comes from uncultured Ruminococcus sp., assembly GCA_964435155.1. Taxonomy (GTDB): domain Bacteria; phylum Bacillota; class Clostridia; order Oscillospirales; family Ruminococcaceae; genus CAG-115. The sequence continues at coordinate 2 of CAYSYF010000102.1, forward strand.
TCCCATCGGACATTACAAGCGTGGTGTGGACACGCAGAACGGACTTGCACAGGCATTAAAGGAAATGGGACACGGTGACGGTGAGAACGCTATAAGCCGTTGGAGAGCCACCGAGGTGAAGATTTTAACCGAAATATGCAATAGACACGGTATTGAGATTTCCGCACCGCAGAAATCCCGTGGCAGTCTGACCGTAGAGCAATACAAAGAGTATGCCGAGGCGAAAGGACAAGCCGAGGATATGAAACAGCAGGTCGCTCGGCTGGAGGAACAAATAGCAGAAAAAACAACTACCCTCACCGAAACGACCGCCGAGCTTACTACAAGTGCAACCAAATTAACAAAAATCAAGAAGATTGATGAAATAGAAACGGGTAAAACAATCCTCGGCGGCAAGATAACGCTATTGAGGGAAGATTACGGAACTCTGACCGACCTTGCAAAGAAACAGCTTGCCTCCGAGAAAAAAGAAAGCGAACTTACCGCCGAAATTGCAAAGCTGAAAGAAGAAAACAGGAAATCTGCTGAAAAGAATGCTGCTCTGACGCAAGAAGTACGCTCCTTATATCCGCTTAAAGCCGCTCTGCGTAATGCCGAGCGTGAGCGTGACGGATTGAAGGCAAAGCTGCAAAAAGTAATGGAGTTTATCGAGAGCTTGAAACTCACGCAAAAGCTACAGGAGTTTTTACAGCCTGTGAGGAGAGGGTTGAGGCGGTAAACATCTGCAACAAATTTTGGCTATACGCATATTGAATTCTTGATAATAATATGGTATAATATTATATAAAAAGGAGTGTATCGTATGAACTCATTGATTAAATGGCCCGGCGGTAAGTCGGGTGAAATCGACAAGATTGTGCCACACATACCTAAATATAAGAGATATGTGGAGCCTTTCTTCGGCGGTGGTGCACTATTCTTCCATCTTAACCCACAAAGTGCAGTGATTAACGATGTGTCAAGCGCTTTAATGGAGTATTATAGATTTATCAAGGCGCAAGATAAGCATCTTAAAGAACTGCTTTTGTGTTATAATAATAGTTTTTCAAATCTCTATTTGGTATGTTCAAATGGGTATGCCGATTTGTTGAGTATGTATACAGACCTCAAAAATGGTGTTGTTGATAAGGATGGCACTGAAAAAAAGCTCCGATTGTTCACCGACAGCATAGCAGATAAAATCAATTCAGGTTTTTCTGAGAAGCTACTCCTTGATGAGCAAGCATTTACCGACCAACTTGTAAAGATGACACTTGATAAAATGCAGAGGACAATAAAAAATGAGCAAAAAGCTCCGTTTACTACTGAGGATTTAAAAAGTAATCTTTTGACAGGTTTTACAAGTGGCTATTATATGTATTTTAGAGCTGTGTTCAATGACCTTCAGCTTAATCGAATAAAGATACCGTCAAAACAGTATAGAGCAGCTAATTTCTGCTTCATCAGAGAGTATTGCTACGGCTCAATGTTTAGGTACAATTCAAAAGGGGAGTTTAATATTCCCTACGGCGGTATGTCGTATAATTCCAAGAATTTTCGTGCTAAGATTGACAGTATGTTTTCAAAGGATATTCAAGATATTTTCAGTCGAACAGATATTCATTGCTCTGATTTTGAGGACTTTTTCCGTATTGCCTCGTTGACAAGTGATGATTTTATGTTTCTTGACCCGCCGTATGATACTGATTTCTCGGACTACGAAGGAAAAGACTTTACACAGGCTGATCAGGAACGACTTGCAAATTCATTGAAGAAAACACCTGCACAATTTGTTTTGGTTATCAAGAATACTGATTTTATCAACTCACTTTACAATGAAGATTTCCATATACTCTCATTCGATAATCAGTACACATATAATGTAAGGAGTCGTAATGAACGTAATGTTGAACACTTGATAATAACGAATGTATCATAAAAGCAAAAGCATTGGGTTAATCTCCCAATGCTTTTATTATTTTCTTTTCCATTTTATGTTGATATTGATCGCTGCAATCTGAAAGGGCTTCTTTCCAAAGGTGTGAGTATTTTACCGCTTTCGATGATACGATAAACTCAATTTCATAATTAATCAATGTAATTGGTAAATGTTCATAAGAATCCATATCTTCGTCAAAGTCGATAGCACAAAGATTCCAATGTGCGTTGATAAATGGATCAATAAAGGAATAAATGAATTTTAATGTTTCTAAAGACGGACTTGTTGTCAATCGTTTAGAAAAAACGCCAAGGTGTTGCAAACTATTTCTAAGTTTTCCGAACTTTTTAAAACAATCTTCTTGTATAAAATCACATCCTGTTATGGGTTTAAAGACTTTTGGCAAGTCTGACCACCCTATCGTTTTACCATCTTCCGCAAGTTTGCTGAGAGATAATGTTTCTTGATTACTAACAGAGGGAAAATCCACAAAAATCAGCAAAGGATGCTCTTGAGCTATTCTTGCCTTTACCAATAATTCCGCAGCATGAGCTGCTTGTAATACAGACAGCTCTTCCCATTTATCGTTTTCATCATAGTATGCGGCGTGTCTATTAGCATGAGCAAGAGCACCTAGCCCAAGTTCAAG
>CAYSYF010000103.1:0-2462 GCA_964435155.1 uncultured Ruminococcus sp.
GGATATTTTCAAGAATGCTCGTTTTCAGAAGCTTGCTGTCCTGAAATACAAAGGACACCATATCCATCAGCTCGTCCTCGCTGATGTTTTTGACATCAACACCGCCGATAGAGATACTTCCGCCGGTTACATCAAAAAATCTTGCCACAAGCTTTGCGAGAGTTGATTTTCCTCCCCCCGAGGGTCCGACAAATGCCACATGCTCTCCCTGCTTTATGTGAAGCGATATATCGTCGATGGCTGTTTTGTTCGTTCCGCTGTAATTAAAGAAAACATTGTTTATATCAATGGAGTAGTCCTTTGCTTTCTTTCCGCTGCTGCTTGCATCCAAAGGCTCCATCGCAAGAATGCTGTCGATCCTTTCAAGTGCGTCTGCAACCACCATCTGATTTCTTGAAGAAAACATGATCTTATTGAGCATCACAACGATCGTTGGAGTTATGATGATATAGAACAGCAGATCAAGGAAGAAGCCGCTGTCAAACCCACTGCCCGAAAACAATGCCGCTGCGATTATCAGTATCACAAAGCCTGTGTTGATGCCTACCGTGTACAGTACCATAGGCAGGCGCTGCTTATCTGAATAAGCGATGACCCATTTACTGTATCTGTCGATAGAATCCTTAAATCTCTTGAATGAAAATACAGACTGACCAAATGTCTTTACAACAGGAACACCTCTTATATACTCCACTGCTTCATTAGACATATCAGCCAAGGCATTTTCGTATTCCTTCATCTTCTCCTCGTCTGAGCCCATAAATGCGCCCATCAGGCAGAATGCCAGAACCATAGGGATAAGGCTCAACAATCCTAATCGCCAGTCGAAGATGAGCAGCAGCACAAGCAGTCCGAAGGGCGTAACAAAAGCACCTGCCATGTCTGGAAGCTGATGCGCCAGATAGTTTTCCGTCGCTGCACTTGAATCGGTAATGATACGTCTTATCTTTCCTGTACCCTCTTTTTCAAAAATACCCATGGGGAGGGTCAGTATATGTTTCATAAGCCTTGAACGGATATTCGCCTGCACACGAAATGCCGCAATATGCGAACACATCAGTGCCGCAACATATATCGCCATAGAGCCGAGAGCAAAGCCTACGGCTGCCCATCCATACTGCGTAAGATGAACTGCCTCTTCAAAATTCGGTGCTGCAAGGAGCACCTGCTCGATAATCTTCCAGATATAATAAAACGGCACAAGGGCAGTTATCGCACTTGCCGCCGCCAATATCCATGATACGATTATCAGTGCCTTTCTGCTGCCTGCGTAATCCATAAGTACAGACAGATCTGATCTTTTTTTCATAGTACCCTCCGTATTTTATAGGATAAATCCGTCAAGCAGCTTTTCTGCACCGACTTTATCCAGTAGATATTCATCTTTTATCGTTCCGTTTTCCAAATGAATGACATAGTCGCAGCAGGATAATATCAATTCGGGATCGTGCGTCACAATTATCTGCGTTTTGCCATACTTTTTCATTTTTTTAATATTGTCCGCAACGTTCTTCATACTTGAATGATCAAGTCCGCTGGTCGGCTCGTCATAGATGACGATGCTGCATTGCGAAGCAAATGCGGAGCTGATCGCTACACGCTGCTTCTGACCTCCCGATAACGACATTGGGTGGCTGTCCTTATATTCTTCCATACCCATTTCGCAAAGTATCTGTATAGCTTTATCCTCGCTTTCTTCTTCCTGTGAAAGCATTACCTCATCAAGCACGCTCTCCGTAAACAGCTGATGATTTACATCCTGCATCACCATATAGCATCGGGACAGCCGCTTTTTGCTGTTAAGCTTTTTATTCTGAACTGTAAGAGTGCTTTTTCTGTCCTTTATCAATCCTGCAAGCAGCTTTGAAAAGGTCGTTTTTCCTGCTCCGTTGTTTCCTATCAGTGCTATTACCGCACCCTGCGGCAGCTCCAGATGAGGGATATCAAGAGCCACTGTTCCGTTTTTGTAGGTGTATTTGAAATCATCTGCGCTGAGTCTCTCATCGCTTATCCTTGGCACGTCACCGCTGAATGTAAGGCTTCTCAGATCGTTTGTGCGAAGTCCTGCCTCATTTAGTGACAGAACGTCCAATTTGCGGAATTCTTCGCCCGAGATATCCCTTTCGATCACGCCGTTCTTCATAAGGATAACTCTATCGCACAGCTCGGCTAGATAAAACACCCTGTGTTCAGCTATAACTATCGTTTTGCCCTGTTCCTTCAAAAGCTTTATCATTCTGCGCAGATCGTTTATCGCTTTCATATCCAGATTGGACGACGGCTCATCAAGCACATATACATCGGGATCAAGTGCCATTACAGAGCCGCAGGCTATCTTCTGCTTTTCTCCGCCCGAAAGCATGAATATATTCCTGTCCATCAGTCTATCCAGCTCAAGAGCCTCTTGGGTCTTAGCTATGCGCTTTTTTATCTCCGAAACCTCCAAGCCCATATTTTCACAG
>CAYSYF010000104.1:0-2429 GCA_964435155.1 uncultured Ruminococcus sp.
CTGTATTAAGTTTTATACGATGTTTGTGAAAACTTCTGTATCACTATACACCTAAAGGCTTGGGCGGTTTTTCTTTATGTCAGAATTGTTGGTTTCTGCGGTTTTTTCATAATTTTTACGTCAATGCAAAGCACCCGCAAGGTGGGTTAGTTTGGGCTAATTTTATAGTCTGCTTTCGCATAATCATTGATATTCTATTATGCAACTGTTGTTGAATATCCCGAATATAAACCTCAAACAAGAAGAATAATTGTGCAATTTTGCTAAAAAGTCACTATCATTCTTAGAGGAAGTTCTAAAGCTAAACTATTGAATAAAAGCGTAAAGTATGCTATAATTAACTTAGATAAATAAAAATTAACTTATTAAAGAAACAAAAGAAAGTGGCTGAAAAAATGTTATTAAGGAGGGAACTCTATGAATCTCCTGATTCATTTGGATGTTGCATCTGTTATCATTCTTTCAATAATTCTTGCTACAAATTTCTATAGAAAAATGTACAAAGATATGTCCAGCGTTGTATTCACAATTCTTATCGGTACAACGCTGCTTGCCGCGTGCTTTGAATGTGCGCAGATAATAATGTACGGCGCAGGCTGTCGGAATGATCTGGCATTTACTATAGTAAAGACGTTTTATGTCATCTTTCATAACCTTGCGACACCTGTTTATCTGTTTTATATCATCAGCATTGCGAGGACATGGCATAAGCTGCAGGGACATCGTGTGACAGCGATAGCTATGGTGATTCCGTTTGCGGCTCTTGTTATATTGTATATTATAAACATTTTTACAGGCTTTTTGTTTACGTTCAGCAACGGCGTTGAGATCACTCACTATGCCGGGGCGCAGTTCATAAGTTCGGGTATTTATATTGTTGTAAGTATCGCTTATGTTTTAAGTCGGCGACAACTGTTCAAGCAGCATCAGCTTCTTGCTTTGGGCTCCATGCTTCCGCTGACGGCGGTCGCTGTCATTGTGAAGATATTCCTGCCGAACTCTTTGGTAGGAGTTTTCTCCAATGCAGTGGGAATAATGATAATGTCCACCGTTATCCAGCGTCCCGAGCTGGTTATTGATACTGTAACGCAGTTGAAGAAATACAGCTTGTATGCAGACGATATGGACAAGGCTTACAAAAACGGCAACCATCTTTCGGTCATCATGGTGAATATCGAAAATTACTCTATGATATATCATCTTCTTGGCTACGATGAAACGAATAAGCTGCTTCGTAAGATATCGCTTCGCCTTGACGAGCTGAATATCCGTTACAGAGCATTTGCAAATATCTATTACCTTGACCGCGGACGCTTCCGTATCACAGTGAACAGCTTCAATACAGACAAGATAAGACCTTTGGCGTTCGCTATAAACGAAATGCTGAAGGACAAGCTTACTGTAAAGAATATCGACATCACGCCAAATGCGTTTGTGTGCATTGCGCGCTGCCCCGAGGATTTTGATGATTTCAGCTCGCTGATGGCATTCGGTGCCGATTTCCACAATAAGATTCCCTACACAGGCGATGTTGTCGTTGCTGAGGAGCTTCTGAAGGAGCGCGAGTTCAGCCTTGTCAACGAGATGAACGATATTATCGACCGTGCGCTCGACAGAGGCAATCTCAAGGTATATTACCAGCCGATATATTCGGTAGCCGAAAAGCGCTTCACTTCGGCAGAGGCGCTGCTGAGGCTTATCGACGATGAGCGCGGCTTTGTTCCTCCCGATCTGTTTATCCCCGCTGCGGAGAAGAACGGAACTATCCACAAGATAGGCGCATTCGTGCTTGATGAGGTATGCCGCTTCATCGAGAGCGACAGGTTCAAGCAGCTTGGGCTTGACTATATCGAGATAAACCTTTCCGCTGCTCAGTGCATGAGGAGCGATCTTGCAGAGCAGGTGCTCGGCACTATCAGGCGTCACAACGTTGACGTATCGCAGATAAATCTTGAGATAACGGAAACTGCCGCAAGCTACAGCATGACGGTGCTTAAGGATAATATGCAGAAGCTCGCTGAGGCAGGGGTTTCGTTCTCGCTGGACGATTTCGGTACGGGTTATTCCAATGTGGAGCGCGTGGCTTCGCTGCCGCTTAAGATAGTAAAGCTTGACCGCTCGTTTGTAAACAGCCAGCACAAGCCTAAGATGAGCATATTCCTTGAGAACTTCATCAGAATGTTCAAGGGTATGGATATGGAGATCGTCGTTGAGGGCATAGAAACGGATCAGATGGTGCGCCGCTTCTCCGATCTTAAGTGCGACTTCATTCAGGGCTATTACTTCTCAAAGCCAATCCCTGAGGACGATTTTGTTGAGTTCATAAAGAATCACAAAGCAAGTTAAAAATCAAGACCCGAGAGAGATCTCGGGTCTCAGCTTGTCGAAAAACTATGTTTTTGCTCGCGGAGCGAGCTTTTTAGATAACT
>CAYSYF010000105.1:0-2146 GCA_964435155.1 uncultured Ruminococcus sp.
GAGAACGCCTGTAATAGCGAGGGCAATAGCAAGAAAATTCAGTCCCATTGAAAAGCAAAGATTAAGCTTTATAGTGGTCATCATTCTTTTTGAAAGCATAAGCAGATGAGGAAGCTCCTTCACCTCGTCATCAACAAGAGCAATATCCGCCGCGTCAACTGCAATGTCACTGCCAACGCCGCCCATAGCAATGCCTACATTCGCCATTTTCAGAGCAGGTGCGTCATTGATTCCGTCACCTATCATACAAACTGATTGTGCATTGTCTTGACAACCGCCGATAAACTTCAGCTTATCCTCGGGCAGACAGCCAGCTTTAATTTCGCCGATACCAAGCTGTGAGCCGATAGCTCTTGCGGCGTTTTCATTGTCGCCCGTCAGTAACACAGGCGTTATGCCGATTGCTTTGATTTTCCCGATAGTATCCGCACTTTCCTCACGAACAGTATCGGAAAGCACGATGTATCCCGAAATCTTACCATCAACACCGATGTAAATGACGGTACAGCCATTTTTCAGATACTCGCCCGACTTCTGTGCAAGCTCGTTTGAAAGTGTGACAGCATTATTTTTTGCAAGTAGCTTCAGACTGCCTGCCGTAACGTCGTGACCGTTTACACTTGCACAAACGCCCTCGCCGATTACCATACGGAAATCGATTGCGGAGAGTAAATCCGCCTTGTATTCTGACCTATAGGATTTTACAACAGCCTTGCCGAGAGGATGCTCGGAGAACTGCTCTGCAGAAGCGGCAAGGTTGAAAATTTCTTCCTTTGTATAAGCTGAAATGCTCGCCGCTTCAATCACCTTCGGAGTGCCGTATGTAAGAGTACCTGTCTTGTCGAAGCAGATTTTCGTTACCTTCGCAAGCCGTTCCAGTGCGTCACCCTCACGAACGAGAAAGCCGTGCTTTGTGGCGTTTCCGATAGCCGCCATAATAGCGGTAGGAGTTGCAAGCACCAACGCACAGGGACAGAACACAACGAGAATTGTTACTGCACGGATAATCTCGCCCGAAATTGCCCAAGTAAGTGCGGCGGCAGTGAGAGCAATAACCACAATCCACGTTGCCCATTTATCCGCAAGACCAACAATCTTCGCTTTGCCTGCGTCTGCCGACTGGACAAGCCTTATCATACGCTGAATGGAACTGTCCTCGCCGACCTTTGTGGCACTCATTTCAAAGGCACCGAACTGATTTACCGTTCCCGATGATACCTCATCACCAACGGTTTTGTCAACGGGGAGTGATTCGCCCGTCATAACAGCCTGATTGACAGAGGTTTCTCCGCTTGTGATAACGCCGTCAACAGCGATAGTTTCTCCGGGCAGAACACGGAGAACGTCACCCACCCTGACCTGTTCAGCAGGGACTGTTTCTTCACTGCCGTTTGTAATCACTCTTGCGGTCTGAGGTGTTAAATGCACCAGCTTTTCAATGCCTGCACGGGCTTTTGCAACGGTCAAATCCTCAAGCAATGCGCCAAGCTGCATAATGAAAGCAACCTCGCCTGCGGCAAAGTCCTCACCAATACAGAGTGATGCAATAAGCGCAAATGAAACAAGCACGTCAGCCTTGATGTCAAAGGCGGTAACAAGTCCGATGATTGCCTCGAGGATAATCGGTACACCACAGAAGATAACTGCAATCCACGCTGCATTGAATGGCAGTAAATCTGGCATAAACAGGCTTATAAGCAACGATATTCCTCCTAAAACAAGGCATACGATATGCTTTTTTATACCGCCGATTTCAAGCAGTGCTTCCAGCTTTTCCATTAGTTTTTTCATAGTAACGCTCCTTCGATATACATATGGGGGTATATGTATATTATACCCATAAGGGTATGCTTTGTCAAGAGGTAAAAGAAAAAGTCTGTGAAAATATCACAGACCTTTCAGCGTATATTATCCCATATTGGAAAAACGTTCAACCGCCTTTGTAAAACTCTCAATGGTCTTATCAGCGTCGCCGTGCTCAATACCGTCACGAACACAGTGCTTGATATGTCCTTCCAGCACCACCTGTCCGCATTTGTGCAGAGCAGACTTTGCCGCATTTATCTGAGAGAGAATATCTTCGCAGGGAATATCCCATAGATGGTAACTTAAGAAAAAATGAGGTGAAAAACAAGAGAAAATAGAT
>CAYSYF010000106.1:0-2058 GCA_964435155.1 uncultured Ruminococcus sp.
GTTATCTAAAAAGCTCGCTCCGCGAGCAAAAACATAGTTTTTCGACAAGCTGAAGTCCACGATCAAGTGGACTTTTTGTTTTATTTGATTTGCTGTAAAGCTTCGATCATTTCACGCCAATGATGAATGTGCAAATGTTCAAAGCTTAGCTCGATACCCTCATTATCACGAACAGACGGATTTTCCTCCTTTGTAGAGCCTTCGTATAAAACGGGGAACATTCCGACGCTGTGTGCGCCGTTTATATCGCAGTAAATGCTATCGCCGCAGAACCACACCTTTTCAGCGCAGAGCCCCGCCTTTTTGAGCGCGATCTCAAACATATACGGGTGTGGCTTTTTGAATAAATACTCGCTTGAAGCAAGAACAAACTCGAATTTGTTATTCGGAAGAAGTCTGTTTATTCTTTCGGCAAGAGCGGCTCCCGACCAGTTCAGATTGCTGATCACGGCAGTGCGTATACCGTTATCGTTAAGATAGTCCAGCATTTCGGCAGTGTACGGCATAACTGCACCCTCTGAAATACCGTTCCAGATAATGCGTTCAGCTTCTGTGATGGATACGGAAAGCGTTATGTTCAGATAGTCATATAAAAGCTTTAAAAAATGGTGCTCATGGATCTCAAGCGTACCGCGATTTGCTTTTATTTCTGCAAACATTTCAAGACAGGTCTTATTAAAAGCTTCAAATGTTATATTATCGGGATTGTCTTTTATATATCTGTAAATCGCTCTATTACCGTTTTCCGCGCTGTGGTCAGGCTCATGCAGTATAGTGTGTCCATAGTCGAAAATGATCATTTCAGGCTTTATCATATATTACACCTCCGCTTTACAAGAAAAGGCATTTCCGGCTCAATTCATCAGAAATGCCTAAGACCTCTTATCAATCTATTTCCTTAAGCGCTTTATAGACCCCCTGCATTCTAAGGTCGGTTGCAGCGATAGTTTCTGCGCATTCTTTAAGCTGCTGAGCGAGCTCTGCCGATACATCGCTGTCAGTCTTGTACTTAAGCTGATGCTCAAGGCTTGCCCAGAAGTCCATCGCAATAGTGCGTATCTGCACCTCAACATTCACTATCTCCTTGCCGTCCGACAGGAAAACAGGCGTTTCGATCACAAGATGAAGGCTTCGATAGCCGTTCGGCTTAGGGTTTTTGATATAATCCTTGGTTTTAATAAGTGTGACATCGTCCTGCTTTGTAAGAAAATCAGCAACTGAATAAATGTCGTCAATATAGTTGCAGATAACTCTTACGCCTGCGATATCGTTCAGATTGGAGCGCGCGTTTTGGCTGCTGAATGTAAGTCCCTTGCGCTGGAGCTTTCCTAAAATGCTCTGAGGCGATTTCAGCCTGTCCTCGATGTGATGTATGGGATTGTAGTCGTATTTGGTCTTGAACTCGCTGTCCAGTATCTCAAGCTTGGTCTTAACCTCGCGTATAGCAGACTCGTACAGATGCTCAAGCTCCATAAATTCGTATATCTGATCAAGCATCTGCTGCTGTGCGCCTGCAGAAATAAGCTGTGTTACCGGCTCAAGATCGCTGTTTACTTTTTGTTGTTTTTTCTTTGAATTAAACATGATGTATATTAAATTCCTTTCAGAAAGACAGTTTATACCATCATTCTAGCAGAATTGTTTCACATTTGTGTAAAGGCAAAGTGTTAGTTAGGTGAAATTATTTATTGGCTTCGTCCTGCATACTGCTGAGTAGAGCGGCAATAGCTTCTTCTGACATATTTCCGCCGCTTGTAGCAGGCGTGGGAGCAGGCTCGGGCGCGGCAGGAGCTTCGGGTGCTGCGTTGGCAGCAAACAGAGCCGCAATATCGTCCTGTGACATCTTGCCGCCGCTTGCTTCAACAGGAGCAGGCTCGGGCTCGGCAGGAGCTTCGGCTGCTGCGTTGGCAGCGAACAGAGCCGCGATATCGTCCTGTGACATCTTGCCGCCGCTTGCTTCAACGGGAGCAGGCTCGGGCTGTGCAGAAGCTTCGGCTGCTGCATTGGCAGCGAACAGAGCCGCGATATCGTCCTGTGACATCTTGCCGCCGCTTGCTT